>CAMBMH010000063.1 GCA_945868575.1 Singulisphaera sp. GP187
ATTGGTCATTAACTACGGCGGAAATCCTTCGGTTGATTCGTGCGATGCAACCCTGGCCAACCGCCTTTACCCATCGAATCCGCGAGGGGTTGCCCTACGTCCGGCTTCAAATTGTCAAAGGCCAAAATGCCAACGAGCAGATCTCGGCAATTCCACTTTTGCAAGCCGCAGAGGCGCCTGGAACGGTGGTGTCCCCGGATTCCAGGGGGTCGGAATTGCTGGTAAAAACCGGTGATGGCGCTCTCAAAGTCCTGGTGGTCCAACCTTCCGGAAAAACCGCCATGCCGGTTGGGGACTATTTGCGGGGCAACCCTATTCGAATTGGGGATCGATTCGCCAAAGTTTAAATGAAATACCTAACCAGCTTTTTCCCGGCACGGCATGCTTTGCCGGGAGGGATTTGGGGTAAATTTTGACAATTTGGGCCGGGATTTAGGGATTTGGATGAGTTTTGGGACATAATAAGGGATAAGCCCCTTAATTCGGAAACAACATGACACGCAAGGTTTACATCGAAACAGTTGGTTGTCAGATGAATGTTCTGGACAGCGAACTAGTGATTGGCGCACTGCGCAAACAAGGCTACAGCCTTGCCCAAAAGGCAGCGGACGCCGAGGTGATCCTTTTCAACACCTGCAGCGTTCGGGCCCACGCAGAGGAAAAGATTTACAGCGCGCTCGGTCGCCTCAAGGGACACATGGACCGCCATCCCGAAAAGGTCTTGGGAATTCTTGGCTGCATGGCCCAAAAAGATCAGGAACTAATCCTCAAGCGGGCCCCCCATGTCGACCTTGTTTGTGGAACTGGCCAACTGGAACGCGTTCCCGAACTCATTGAAGCTGTCCGTTCCACCGGGCGCCCCCAAATGGCCCTTAGCCTTGGCCGCAAGGACGCCTCCCGCACAGATGTCGAGGCCAGCTTCATTAGCTACGACCCCGTGCGCGATGCCACCATGCGCCCCACGCCTTTTCAGGCCTACCTCAGGATTCAGATCGGCTGCGACAAGTTCTGCACCTATTGTGTGGTTCCCTCCACCCGCGGCCCCGAACAGAGTCGCCCACCCGAGCACATTTATGCCGAAGCCCGCCAACTCGCGGATCAGGGGTGCCGCGAAATCACTCTGTTGGGCCAAACGGTAAATAGCTACCGTTTCGACCATGGCGATGGTCGAAACACCCGTCTTTCGGATCTCATCACAACACTTTCGGATATTTCCGGTCTCGACCGGATCAGGTTTGTGACCAGCTTCCCATTGGATATGACCAACGACCTGATCGACGCCGTCCGCGACCTTCCCAAACTTGTGAAATATTTCCATGTTCCGGCCCAGTCAGGCTGTGACGAAATGCTTACCCGGATGAAACGGATCTACACCGTCGCCCAATATGACGAGATGCGACAAAGGATCCGTGAAAGGGCCCCGGAGGCATCCGTTTCCAGCGACTTCATTGTCGGCTTCTGTGGCGAGACCGAAGAATCCTTTCAAAAATCTGTCGAGATGGTCGAACGAAGCGTTTTCAAAAACAGCTACATCTTCAAATACAGCCCAAGGGAAGGAACCCGCGCTTTTGAAAAATTTGCGGATGATGTCCCCGAGGAGACAAAAAGAAGGCGCAACAACGACCTCCTCGTGGCCCAAAACCGCCAAAGCCTCGCCATCCACCGCGCCTTCATTGGCAAGGATGTCGAAGTCCTTGTCGAAGGGCCCAGCCTCACCGCAAAACGCGAATCCAAACGGCAGGGGCAACCCTACGCTCCCGATGCACCGGTTCAGATGACGGGACACTCGATGCACGACCTCATCACGGTATTTGATGGGATGCCACGCCTTGCGGGGTCGCTAGTTCGGGTACGGATTGAAGAGGCGACCGCCTTCACCCTTTTTGGACAAATCGTCACCAGCGAAAGCAGCGGCCGACTCGACGAGTCGCGCCTCGCCCAGGCCCGCCACGCCTCCGCGCGGCCAGTCGCTTCCCAAAAGCCAGGTACCATCGTACTCCCGATGGCTTGAGGACTTTAGATAAGTCCCCTTCTGGAAGCAATTGCCCATGACCCCCCAAAAGCCGTCTGGAAACCGGTATTTAAACCCCGGCATGGTGGAAGAGCTTTGGGAAAACGCGCGTGTCAAAACCAATCTGGCGCTGCTCAAACTTCATGCCCCGGATCTGATTCGCGATAACGACCCTTTGCTTGGCAAATTCCTATCGAAGACCGCCGATCCGGAATTGGCCCTGGAACAATTGGCCCGTTGGCAAACTTCCAACCTCAAATTGCCCGCACCGATTCCCCTGGCAACATTATGGGAATCGAAAGCGAGGCCACTCGATTGTGCCCTCCGTGTTTTGGGCTCCGGAAAAATCTTCGGTGACCATCTCGCACGGCACCCCTGCGCAATGGATGCTTTCATTCACCCTGTGAGGCGCTCCCCGGGCCTTTGGGAAATGGTCGAACAATTGGGAAGGGAACTGGTCGAGGTAAGCGACGAGCCTGGCCAGATTCGAATCCTGCGCCGATTTCGTATGGCGCAACTTTTGCGTGTCGCGATTAACGATCTCTTTCGGGAACGGCCTCTCGAGGAAATCACCCGCGACATCAGTCGCATCGCCGACGCCGCACTTGAGGTTGCGCTGGATATCGCCCAAAGCAGATTGGCCGGACGCTTTGGCAAACCCCAGACCCAGGAGGGCAACGACATCCCATGTGCCCTACTTGCGATGGGTAAACTCGGCGGTGAGGAACTCAATTATTCAAGTGATATCGATGTGCTTCTGGTCTATTTCGCGGAAGGACAAACCTTAGGCGGAAGAACCCAAATCACTGCCTCGGAATTCCATTCGCGGTTGGTCAGCGAAGTCATTCGCCTTCTTTCCGCCCACTCGGAAGAGGGGATGGGATGGCGCATTGATCTGCGCCTGCGCCCCGAAGGCGCAAGTGGCCCCCTTGCCATGGCGCTTGCACCCACGCTTGCCTACTACGACAATCATGGCCGAACCTGGGAACGCCAGGCCCTGATCAAGGTTCGAACCGTTGCCGGGAACGCCCTATTGGGCCGCATGTTTCGTCGAGGCATTCAAGATTTTATCTATCGGAAATATTTATCTTTTTCCGAGATTTCAGAAATCAAGGCGCTCAAACGCCGGATCGAACGCAGGTCCTCCGCGGGGGCCGGTGGCATCGACATCAAAACAGGCCGGGGCGGAATACGCGACATCGAATACACCATTCAGTTTTTACAGCTCCTCAATGGTGGAGATCTTCCCGACATCCGCCAACGAAACACGCTTTTGGCAATGGCGGCCCTGGAGCGCCACGGATGTCTCACCGACCAGGAATACAGGGTCCTTGACGAGTCCTACCGGTTTTTGCGAAATGTCGAGCACAGGCTCCAGCTCGTCTCCGATCTCCAGACCCACCGCATTCCCGATTCGGATAATGCCCGCCTTCGCCTGGCAAGACGCATGGGCTACACTGATCCGGCCCTTGGCGATCCCTGGACCGCGTTTCAGGACCGCCTGCGCAACCGCACCGAACCGACCTACACCATCCTGAACCACCTTGTCCATCAGGCCTTCCCGGGGGACAAGGACGCTGCCGAAATTGAAACCGACATCCTCCTCGACCCCGAACCCGATCCCCAGGCTGTCCGCGAAGTTTTGACCCGCCACCGCTTCGCTGATCCTGTGGCCGCCCACAAAAACCTGCTCCGACTTGCGGCCGAACCGAGCCCCTTTTTATCTTCCAGGCGCACACGCCATTTCTTTTCCAGCATCGCTCCAGCGCTGCTCAGACTCGCTTCACAATCGGCCGACCCTGATCGCACCATTTCCCAACTGGAGCGCGTCACCGCCTCATTGGGTGGCAAATCCGGCCTTTGGGAACTATTCAATTTTCATGAACCCTCCCTGAAGCTGATGGTCAATATCTGTACCGGCGGAAAAATGCTCGGCGACCTGCTCATGGACAATCCCGGAATGATTGATGAGCTGGTTGATGCCCTCCTTCTGGGACAGTCCCAAAACGCCCCGGGTCTGACCAGGGAACTTGATAGTCTGCTTCGGGGAGCAGATGATCCCGACCTGATCCTTCGCAGTTTCCGCGACAAGGAACTCCTTGGCATCGGCATCCGCGAAATGACAGGAAGCGTTGGGATCAACGCCACAAGCCAGGCGATCACCGACCTGGCCCAGGTGATACTTTTGGCGATGGCCTCAAAAAACCGGCAAATGCTCGAACGCGAAAAAGGGATTCCCCTGATCACTCCGGATCGTCCCTGCCAACACGCGCTTGTTGCCCTTGGCCGGTTGGGGTCCGGACAAATGAGCTATTTTAGCGATCTGGATCTTATTTGGATCTATGAAGACTCGGACAATTCGGTGACCGACAAATATGATCCACACCAGTGGCACACCTCCCTGGCACAGGGACTGGTACGCGCTTCCGCCAAAGCCGGAGGAACCAGGCCCCTCTTCGAAATCGACCTGAGACTCAGGCCCACGGGCCGCTCAGGCAGCCTGGCACTCCCCCTGGGGGAATTTGTCCGATATCACAAGGACGGAGGCGGCGGCAGGTTATGGGAAAGGCTGGCACTGACCCGAGCGCGAATCCTCGGCGATAACACGGATTTTTCCCGAAGGGTTCAAACGGCAATCAACGATGTAATCTCGGGCCTACCCTGGCAATCCGCATGGGTGACAGAAGCGACCCAGATGCGTGCCCGGCTGGAAGCGAGCCGTCCTTTCCAGCAACCCGGTTCCCCGAGCAGTGGCCGGGACCTCAAACGGGCACCTGGGGGAATGGTAGATGTCGAATTTATTGTCGAATTGATGCAGCTTTGCCATGCCTCAAGGATTCCTGATGTCCTCCAGGCAAACACCTTTCAAAGCCTGAAAATGCTGGCGGAGACAGGCTGCCTTCCCATGGAGAGGGCCACAAGGCTTTTAAATGACTACTCGCATCTATGTATGGTTCAAAATCGGGTCAGGTTACATTTCAATCGGGCAATTGATACCCTTCCCGATTTACCGGTCGCTTTGGGGATATTGGCATCGCAAACCGGTTTTCCATCGGGGGCAGCCCTTCAGGCGTCTGTTTATGGGGCCATGGCCTCCATCCGCTCGGCTTATTTGGAAACCATGCGGGAACTCACCCTGCTGGACAAGTAAATCCAAAGTGCCAAAAACCCAAGGATCACACCCAGCCCATCCCAAAGCACATCGAATATGGAACCGTGCCGTTTCGAAGTGAAAGTTTGCAAAAATTCTCCCAATGCCCCATGGCACAACAAAAGTAGCCCCAAAAAACCAATTGGTTTGTAGCCTATGTCCGCACCATTGGTGTTTCCCGCCCTGATGGCGCCAAGTGACACAGAGGTTGCCACATAAACAAGATATCCCCCCCAAACCGCGAGTATCCCATACGTACCGACATGAAAACTCTTGGCCAAGAAATAGCGCAAGGAACTGGGTACAGCAACATCCTGAATGGTCACAGGTTCAGGCCGGAGCAAGGCCACTGTCCAAACAACCAGAAATACCAACCAAAGGAACCAACCCAAAAAATACCTATTCATTCCATTCACTCCAGGTCAGGATACCCCTGAACCCCTTTTTTCATCCAATTGGCCTAAAGTAGAACAGACCCCGACTCGGGTTCCGGCTTAGCTTTTTCAAATCGCATTCCGGTTATCTTTCACTTCAACTTTTCTGAAACCATTGCAATGCAATTCGATCACCGTCAACGAAAGGAAATAGGAAATTCGAAATCCCCCTATCAGGGTTTTATATCTTTATCCCGGATCATTTTGACCACCTCTTTGGCCAGGTCATTGGGAATCGGAATGGTCAGATGGTACTGCTCAATTTTCCACTCCCCATTCAACCGCTGCAAAACACCGGTACCCCGACAACGCCCATATCCCGACTTTCCCTTCGGGGGAATGTTATCCAGCATCTCATCAAATGAGGCATGATTTCCATCAGGGGAAACCAGAATATGCCGCTCAGCTTTCCTGTAAGTCCAACCGGTTCCTTTGTCAAAAAGTGGTTTGGCGAATGCCTTAAATTGCTCAACAGTCCAACGCTCTGTGGCGTCTGTTCCCAAAAAGATCGCATCCCCACTCAAACAGGAAAAATAGTCGGCAAATTGCGCGTTTGCCGCGGCAAGGTGAAACCGGTCAAGCAATCGATCTGCCTCCCGTTCCCAAGCGCCAAACTGTTTTCGGGATGTATCAGAACCACGCGCCCCACCGGAGGCTGAGGCCGGGATACTGGTCAAACAAAACGCCAAAAAGAATCGGCGAAAAGGATTCATGACTTCCAACTCCCTGGGGGTAAAAACAAGGTTAACCTAAAAGCCCAATCCCTATTTATCGAACCAACGGAGGATTTCGCCCCATCTGGTACAAAATGAAAGTGGCAAAAAGAAACAAAACTCCTTTGAGGGTAAGGCGTTTTTCGGCTAAAAAAACAATAAGTCCCTCCGGAACCAGAATATGCGAACTATCCTTTTCTTTTGTCTTTTGACCCTGATTTCCAGCGTTGGGTTCGCCGCCCAAAATCAGACATTCAATTCCCCCAATGACAAGACAAAAGATTCGTCAAAAAAAGAGTTCAAACCCGCCGAACTTCCCATCACCACCATTCCCGGACCGGTGGGCGATCTTCTTCGCGGTTGGTGGAAGGAAAAAACCGCCGCAGGAAATGTGGGGGACTGGTACGACAACCGTGATGAGGCACATTCCCTCCTTGACACCAAACCTTTTCCCCAGCTCAAGGTGTTTGTTTACCCTCCAGAAGATCTGAAAGTTCGGGCAAACTGGGCCGCCGCACGCGTCGTTCGTCCCTTTGTCACTCTAGGCAATTCCTCTACCTCGGCACCTCCTACAAGAGGCGGGAGCAATCCGCGACTCTATTACGGAGGGGCAAAAACACTTGAGTTTCTACACGAGCAGTACACAAAAAATAACCTCTATATCTACCCCGAACACAAGGACTATGATCCCGGGCACAACGGAACCAACGATGGCTATGGCGACCTTTACCCTACTAACACCCCCTACCTGATCATCTCCCAAGGGTCCTCCTACACCGACCAACCCTTCATGCAAGCGATTCCCCTCGTAATGGCCGCTTTTTCCCCCGAAGTCAAAAAGAAGCTGGTGGAAACCGGCCTTTTGATGCCAACAATCCAGCAGATTTTCCGCCAATCGAACAAACATCTCAAATCCCCAGCCGAATACCTTACAGGCAAGGCTCACCCGCCTGTGTTTGAAGGGGCCTGGGTCGATACTCTGGCCATGGTAAAGGCAGCCCATGAACTAAAAATCGGGGAAATTGCACCAATCGTATCCCTGAAGGTCCTTTCCGAAGATCGCCTTACCCGGGAGAAAGATTTTTTTAGCATCCTTCCTGATGAGCAACTGGGAAACACCCCTGCCGTCATTGCCCGATTGTTTTTAGGGCTTCAAAAGACACGCAAAATGTCAGTTAGCGCGGCAACCACCAAGGATCCAGGAGGTAAACCCCTCAAATTTACCTGGGTGGTTTTGCAAGGTGATCCCAAAAGTGTTAGCCTAAAATCCAAAGGAGAAAACGGGTCCGAATGTGATATCGAAATCGATTGGCAAGCCCGACGACCTGTATCTTCCGGTTCCCCCATGGAAAGCAACCGCATTGATATCGGCGTTTTTGCCAACAACGGGGCCCGCTATTCCGCACCTTCATTCATTACCTGGTTTTTCCCCGATTGCGAGGACCGAATCTATGATGATAAAGGAAGACTTCGCCAGGTTTCGTACCTAAATGGGGACATAGAGCCTCAGGTAACCGATTGGGAAAGTTTTGCCGAGAAGGCATCATCCCCGGAAGGCGTCCAAGCCTTGCAACTTTCGGAATCCGAAAAGGATCAAGTCGCGAAAATCGTTCCGCTTCTGCAACAAAAAAATAGCGCAATCAAAACCGCAAAAGAAGAGCTCAAGTCCGCCCAGGAGGCTTTGAAAAAAGCCGGGGAAACCAAAATAGCCGAGGGCATCAAAGAATCTACAACCGCTCTCCAAAAGGTTCAAAAATCGGTTCAAATGGCGGAAAAAGATTGGAACGATCTTTTGGATGGAAAATTTCCCATAGCCAATTCTCCCGGGTCCGGGCCTGAAACCTCGGCTTTTCCCATACGCCCCATGTTGTTGAAAAAATTGGTCCAAGCTCCCTTGCCAAAGAATCCGGGCCTGGCCGACCGCCTGCTGGTTACGGGCTATGGCCTCGAGGAGCCAACACCCGGGAAAAGCAAATCTTCGTTTGAGCAGGCAAGAAAGGATTTCATGATTCAAACCATTCTTGCCCGGACGGTTTTCAAGGATTGCATCTCGGCACCTTATCGTGTCAATTTTGTTGATCAAAGACTCTATGCGAGGAAAAACTGGGTCGACTCCTACTCCTACGACAAATCCGGTAACCTAATGGGGTGGGTTCGCTACGATGGAACCCGCGCCGATGAATTTCACGCCAAGGGATATCTCATTGAGAAAAAAGACGATTCCGGACGCTGCATTTTGGGCCGCATCGTGAAATATTCACAGGCCCCCCAAACCGAAAGGGGCCTCAATGAAAATCCACTCAATTGGGTACCAAGCACAGAAGGAGTGAAAATCGTCTACGGACCAAATGATCCACCCGAAGGGACCGTTTTGGAAAAGGTAACGCTTCCGGCAAAATAGTGAGCTAGGAAATCAACCGAAAGGTGTGACGCGCAATTGTCCTTTCCTCACTGGTTGGGATACACCTCAAGACCATTGCTGATTGGGCGTCACCAAAAAACGGTTCGTTTGCCTCGTTGGCCGCATGGTCCAGTTTTGCTCCGAGCCAGGCACACCCCTCGGCGACCAACCTTCGGATGACAGGGGAATTTTCCCCGATACCGCCTGTGAAAATCAGTTCATCGACTCCACCCATGGAGGCTGCAAGAGACCCGATTTCGCGAACAATCCTTACGACAAAAAGAGTCACGGCGATTTTGGCCCGGGGCGCATTAGAACCCAGAAGATCACGCATGTCCTGGGAAATCCCGGAGATACCCAACAATCCGGATTCACGATGGATCATTTTGTCAATCGCATCAAGATCCATGCCATGTTTTCGCATCAAAAACGGAACGATCCCGGGATCGATGGACCCGGAACGGGTTCCCATAAGGATCCCATCGGCAGGTGTGAATCCCATTGTGGTGGCGATACTTTTACCATGTTCGACGGCGCAAAGACTCGCCCCGTTCCCCAAATGGGCAATGATCAGTTTTTTTGCTATCGATTCCGGAGAGTTTTTTTCAAGCTGATGAACTATGGATTCATAGGAAAGCCCATGAAATCCGTAGCGTTCAATCCCTTTTTCATACCATTCCAGGGGGAGTCCATAGAGTCGATTGACCATCGGCTGTGTTCGATGAAACGCTGTATCAAAGCAGGCAATCTGGACCAATCGGGGACTTGTTTGCAATAGATGTCGTATTGGGGCAAGATTATGGGGCTGATGGAGCGGAGCCAAAGGGATGAGCGCTTCAATGAGTTCCAGAATCGCAGGCGTCACACGAACCGCCCCGTTGGATTCCCGACCTCCATGGACAATCCGGTGACCGATCGCCTCGAGGGAAAACCGGGACAACGCATAGGCAAGTAGCTGGGAAAGGGCTTCCCCGTGATTTTTTGGGGACGTTCCATTTTCAAAATAGGAGGAATCGGGATTGGCCTGGAACGATTTCCCAAACTCCCAAACAGGATGCCCTGTACCCAACCCTTGCGCCTGACCGGAAAAGAAAATTGGCCTTTCCGGATTCTTCGCATCAAAAAAGGCAAATTTGAGGCTTGAGGACCCCGCATTAAGGACCAAAAGCGCTGGCGGGAAATTTTGTTTTGGTGAACCTGTGGAAATTTCAGAAGGCGTTTCGGAAAAATATTGGGACATGGGAAAGGAACCCGAAAGTGGTGGGATCAATTGGGCCAGAGGGTTTCCAACAAAGCTGCCCTTTTGGGGTAGCACGGGTTGTTTTTCCCGGATCCCCACTACGCTGCTGGATCCCGCGGGCAATTTCATGTGCGAACCAATTGGGTTGGCATCGCTACTGTTGCTAGCATTTAACCTAGGTCACACTCGCATGGACTCCACCCTAAGAACGATTTGGTGGTCGACCATTTGGTGCACCTGAAGATCCTGGCCAAATTGGTTCCCCCCTCTCCTTCCAAATGATTCAGAAAAAGGAATTCCGAGGTGCCTTTCCCTATTCCTGTTATTGTCTCTATTTGGGCAGAATGGCGCACCCAAAGGGATCGATTTGTCACGGGAAATCCCGCCCTGGGTAAGAAGAACCGCGTCTCCAATCATCCACAGGGAATCGAGTATCCTACTTCAGGAAAAGGAAAACGGTCCGATCGAGGCCAGATTGGCTTTTCGGGCTACGAAAATTCTCAGGGTCGCCGCAGCAAATGACTCCGTAGTTTTTGGCTCCGATTCCTACACACTCTCCGAAGAAAAAAGGCGGTTGGTTTTCTCCAAAACAGCTTCGGTACCCGTAATCACCAGCAAAGCCCTTTATCCCGCGCCAGGAAGTCCAACTAGTTACAAGCATCGGGTGGGTCATCCCGAGCAAAATATGCTGTATGGACCAGGTCGCTGGTTTCACGATCGCCAAATTGAAGTGACTTATGAAACGGACGAAGATTGGAAGGGGCCAAAGCCAGTTTTCTCGGGAAACCTTTTGCCAAAAACCCTCGAAAAACTCAAAGCCAAAAAGGAACTTCGACTGGGCATAAGTGGCGACAGTATTTCCACCGGACTGGATGCCTCGGCGTTGGTCAAAGCACCGCCCGAACAAAAAGGCTATCCCGAACTTTTGGCGGCGGGAATCGAAAATGCCTTTGGCTCCAAGGTGAAAATGACCAACAGGGCGGTTTCCGGAACAAGCATTGTTTATGGCTTGCAGGATTGGCCCAAACTGATCCAATCAAAACCTGACCTGATTGTGGTTGCTTACGGAATGAATGATGTTGGTCGCCGCGATCCCAAATGGTTCGAAGGGCGAGTGAAAGAATATTTGAACCAAATCCACAAGGACCTCCCGGATACGGAAATCATTCTGGTTGCCTGCATGTTGGGAAACCGGGAATGGATTCACACGCCCCTGGAAATGTTTACCTCCTACCGTGATCAACTCAAATCGTTTGAGAGACCCGGTGTGGCTTTTGCGGATCTGACCCAGGTTTGGGACACCTTGCTGGCAAATAAGCACGACCATGACCTGACAGGAAATGGCCTAAACCACCCAAACGATTATGGACACAGGCTCTATGCATGGACCATGTTGACAATTCTTGGCGATTCCGGTCAAAAATCCGCAAACTAAGGGCAAAGACTTATGAGATTCCAAAAATCAGTTGTATGGCTTTTGTTTGTTTGGGGAATCGTGCTTTTTCCTTGCAATCAGTCAAAAATCCATGGTCAGGCTTCCCAGATCCCGGCCCTAAAGAATGAAGCTGTTGCGTCATCACAAAAACGCTCGGAAACCGCATGGATCCTGGCACAAAAAATTTGGGACCTTGCTGAGCCGGGCTATTTGGAAAAGCAGTCTTCCAATCTCCTCGCCGACCTTTTGGAAAAGGACGGTTTTGTTGTGAAAAGGGGCGTTGCGGGTATTCCGACGGCATTTACCGCAACGATAGGGTCAGGCAAACCTGTGATTACGATTTTGGGTGAATACGATGCCCTTCCTGAGCTTTCGCAGGAGGCCCTACCCTATCGCAAACCACGCCTTTTAGCAAATGGAACAGAAGGAAATGGGTACGGCCAAGCATGCGGGCATCACCTCTTTGGCGTGGCTTCTGCCACCGCAGCTCAGGCGGTCGGGGACCTGATTAAAAAAGGGGGCCTCAAGGGGACAGTTCGCTTTTATGGTTGTCCCGCGGAAGAAGGGGGTGCAGCCAAGGCCTTCATGGTACGCGAGGGGCTTTTCAAGGATGTGGATGTCGCTTTGCACTGGCACCCGGGCAACCGTAACGCTGCAGGCGATCCATCCTGTTTGGCAAGAATTGCCGCAAAGTTCCGCTTTCACGGACAGGCGGCCCATGCGGCGGGCTCCCCGGAAAAGGGAAGGTCTGCGCTTGATGGGCTACTTTTGACGATCCACGCTGTCGAACTGATGCGCGAACACACTCCTGATGGGACCCGGCTTCACCACACTATTACCTCTGGCGGTGGGGCGGCTAATGTGGTTCCCGAATTTGCTGAGGGATTCTTTTATGTGCGTCATCCCAAAGGCGAAGTCGTCTCCACCCTTTGGCCCAGACTCCTGAAATGTGCCCAGGCTGGAGCACTCGCCACGGAAACCCGCCTTGAGGTTGTTCCCCTGGGCGGGACACTTGAGCTATTGCCCAATGATACCCTTGCACAGGTCACCCGCAAAAACCTGAAAGCCCTCAATAACCTCGAATATTCCAAAGAAGAGACCGCCTTTGCGCTCAGGATCCGCGAAACTTTCCCGGACAAGGCTCCACCCCTGGAAACCATCAGGGAAGTGGTCGACACCTCGGGCAAAACTACCATGGGGTCCACCGATGTGGGGGATGTTTCCTGGGTGGTTCCCACAACTGGCTTTTATGCGGCGACATGGGTTCCCGGGACGCCAGGACACTCCTGGCAGGCGGTCGCATGTGGTGGGACAACCATCGGCAAAAAAGGTATGGTCCTGGCCTCAAGGGTGCTTGCCGCCTCGGCTGTGGACCTGATGACCCAACCCGAGATTGTGGAACGCGCCAAGGCCGAACAAAAACAGCGCCTTTCTGGATCCCTCTACGCACCTCTGCTGGATAAGGATCAAAAACCACCTCTTGATTACCGACTCGCAGGGAAAAGGTCCGGAGGTGAATAATGTACTTTCTGGCCCTGATTGGGAATAAGAATATTTTGCTAATTGCATGGACATAAATTGACTACTTTGCAATCCATGGAACAGATTTGCTAATTGGCTTTCGGTGGACGCATTCCCCAAATTGGGGTACAATATTCCCAAGAAAGGCCGACCCAGGCAAGGCTGAGTAATAGCTCTCCCTTGCCTCCAGCCGACGGTAAACTCCATGAATCTGACCGCCTCGGACCAGTCCCCTGACTTGGAAACCGTTTATTTCAATCCATCCGGCTTCCGGCTAAATTCGATCAACTGGGTTAATCTTCTTGTCATCTCCCTCATGCATGCAGGCGCATTGGCGGCATTCTTTTTCTTCACTTGGGAGGGGTTGGCCTGGATGGTGGGCCTCTATTGGTTCACTGGCTGCATAGGCATTACACTTTGCTATCACCGGATGTTGACACATCGTGGTCTCCAGCTTCATCCCGCTCCAAAATCCATTGCCCACCTTGCGGGTGCCCTGTCCATGCAAGGTCTTCCCCTTGACTGGGCCATGAGCCACCGCATCCACCATGCCCGTTCTGATAAACCTGGTGACCCCCACTCCCCCCTTGATGGCCCATGGTGGTCGCATATGTTTTGGCTTTTCCCCGCGCGGAATTATGTTACACGCAAACAACTGATGGCCAAATACATTCCCGATCTGGTCCGTGACCCAATTAGCCTCTTTTTTCAAAACACTTATCTGATCTGGAATGTGCTTTTGGGCGCGGGCCTTCTCTGGTTTGGAGGACTCCCATGGTTCCTGTGGGGATTTTGCCTTAGAACTGTAATGGTTTGGCACATGACATGGCTTATCAATTCCGCCACACACATTTGGGGATATCGCAATTACTCCACCACCGATCTCTCTAAAAACCTTTGGTGGGTCGCTTTTTTCACCTTTGGCGAAGGGTGGCACAACAACCACCACGCCCACCCCGTCTCCGCGTACCACGGGCACAAATGGTGGGAATTTGACGCAACGGGCTGGGTCATTTCCATTTTCAGTTTTTTCGGGCTGGCGACCCATGTGCGGGGTACAAAGCCGCAAAATTTGCCCTCCTGAATTTGTCACCGGCTCCAGTTATTTGGGTCAGGTTGACAACATCGCGTTTTTCCGGCCCAGCCAGCCCCTTCATCCACGCCGCTATTTGCCCTTATCACTTCTTTGGGTTTGACACATAGATGTGCAAAGTCCAAAATAGTAATTCACCCACCGTCAGGATAATTCCCCATAGAGCGACCGGATCATGAGTTCTGACCGGCCAACATTCTGGAACCACGCCAAGATTGATCGCCGAACCGCGATCCATGGGGGTGTTTGGTCGTTGGCGGGGCTTTCGGTGGCCCAGTTGCAATTGCTCAGGTCTGCCGGATCCGCCCAGGGGGCACCGGTTCCCGCTAAAGACCGGTTTGGCCGGTCCAAATCCGCCATCTACATTTTCCTTTCCGGGGGCTTGGGCCAACACGACAGTTTTGACCCAAAACCCGATGCACCCGCCAACATTCGCGGAGAATTTGCCCCCATTGCAACCCGGACCCCGGGATTTTCCGTGGTCGAGCACCTCCCCAAGCTGGCTGCCTGTTCCCAGTACTGGTCAGTAATTCGCTCCCTGACCCACAAAAGCAACGACCATTCCGCCAGCCACCACATCATGCTGACCATGCGATCAGACATCCCTCGTGGTTTTGATGGAAACAAACCCAAATCAACAGATCACCCCTCGTTTATTTCCGTGGCGGGAGCTGGTTTGGCCGAATCACGCTCGCGCGGCCGAAACAATCTGCCTCCCGCCGTGGTCCTGCCAGAGAGGCTTGTCCACAACACCGGGCGCGTGCTCCCTGGCCAATTTGCCGCAGGAATGACGCCCAGTCGCGAGGCCTGGTTTATTGAAGCATCCCCCTTTACCGCCAGCCGCTATGGCGCCTTTCCGGGCTATGACTTTGACCACCAACAGCGGAAAATGACCACCCCCATGCGGGCGTTTGGCGCTCCAAGCCTCGACCTCCCCCCCTATTTGGCGGACGGGCGGCTACAGGGTCGAATTTCCCTTCGCGAACAGCTCGACAAACAGTTGGCCGACCTCGACCGCGCCGGTCCTTCCATGGCTCCGCAAAACCAGTTGGCCGTATCCCTTTTAACCAACCCCAAACTCAGGGCCTCGCTTGAAGTCAAAGGCGGCCCCGACGAAGAGCGTTACGGCAAAAATTCGTTTGGCTGGTCGCTTCTCATGGCGAGGCGATTGATCGGCCAAGGGATCCCGTTGGTCCATGTGAATCTGGGCAACAACGAAACCTGGGACACCCATGGCAACGCTTTTCCACACCTGAAAGACAAGCTGCTTCCCCCCTTTGACCAGGGGCTCTCCGCACTATTGGCCGATCTCGCATCCACAGGCGAACTGGACCAGACCCTGATTTTTGTCGCGGGGGAATTCGGCCGCACACCGAAAATCACCAGGCTTCCCGAACACTATAAACTCCCCGGGCGC
This sequence comes from Singulisphaera sp. GP187, assembly GCA_945868575.1. Classification (GTDB taxonomy): domain Bacteria; phylum Planctomycetota; class Planctomycetia; order Gemmatales; family Gemmataceae; genus SYLG01. The sequence continues at coordinate 15,417 of CAMBMH010000063.1, forward strand.
GACCACTGGGGCGCGGCCCAATCGGTCCTTATCGCCGGGGGTGGTATTCCCGGAGGGGTGGTGGTTGGATCCACCGACAAGGATGGGGCTTACCCCAGGGAAAACCCTCAATCGCCCGAAAACCTTGCAGCGACCATCTATCACGCTTTGGGTATCCCCCAGGAAACCGCCTGGAAAGACGCCCAGGATCGGCCCAATTTCGTCTACCACGGGACTCCCATCGTCGGTCTTTGATTTCTCGGGAAACCCATTTCCACAGACCCGAGCAAACCGGCCATAAGGCCATTTTTTCCGCAAAGTTTTCGGGGCAAATTCGAGGTTGTATTGGGACAAAAGGGGATGGCAGAAAAGCCCCCCTTTGCCTAAGCCAATTAGATCCAGCCTGAAATGTTCTCCCACCTCTGGAGCTTACGCACATGAAACAACTCTTCTCCGCGACCCTGTTTGCCCTTTTCCTGGGTGCAATTGGCTCAACGATTGGTGGTGTGGGCTTTGCCCGATTCGCGCTAGGTGCCGAACCGGAAAAGGATCCGCGCGCCCATGTGAAAAATTTGCACGATACCGACTACCACTTCCTGGTTCCCGAATCGAAAGAGGCGTGGACCGTACGCAGAAGCGCTTTGCGAACGCAAATTCTCGCGGCCAGCGGACTTTGGCCGATGCCAGCCAAATCCCCAATCAAACCGACAGTGACTGCGACGATTGATCGGGACACATATACCATTCAAAATGTCTGGTTTGAAAGCCGCCCCGGCCAGATCGTCACGGGCAGTCTTTTTGTGCCCAAGAATCTTTCCAAACATGCATCCGCAAAAGATGGCAAGGTTCCTGGGGTCCTATGCCCCCACGGTCACTGGCACCATGGCCGCTTTTACGAAACCCCCGAAAAAAACATCCCCGCCGAGCTCAAATCCGGCGCGGAAGAGCGCCCCGAAGGTGCCAAATATCCGGTTCAGGCCCGTAGTCACCAGTTGGCAAAAATGGGTTGCATCGTTTTCCATTATGACATGGTGGGCTATGCCGATAATCACCCCGTCTCCCATCGCGAAGGATTTGGCGATCCCCAGGCGGAACTATGGAGCATGAATTGGTTTGGCTTGCAAACCTTTAACAGCGTTCGCGCCCTCGACTATCTTTTGAGCCTTCCGGGTGTTGATTCCAGCCGAATCGGCGTGACGGGCGCCAGCGGCGGCGGCACCCAAACCTTCATCCTCGGGGCCATTGATGAGCGTCCCACCGCCGATTTCCCTGCGGTGATGGTTGGGACCCGGATGCAGGGAGGATGTGTTTGTGAAAATGCTTCTTGGCTGCGCATGGGAACCGGGAATGTCGAGTTTGCCGGAATGTTCGCGCCCCGCCCCATGGGTCTTTCGGGTGCCAACGACTGGACTGTTGCAATTGAAAAAGAGGGATATCCCGAACTCCAAAAGCTTTACGGAATTTATGACAAAACCGACCTGGTTAAAGCCAAATGCTGGCCCGAATTCGGCCACAACTACAACCAGGTCGCCCGTGAGTTCATGTACCACTGGTTCAACAAACATCTTTCTCTCGGTCAACAAGAACCCGTGAAAGAAGCTCCCTTTGTTCCGGTCCCCCCTTCCCAATTGCACATCTTCCCCAAGGGATCCAAGCTCCCCGAAGGAATCCTTTCCACTGCGGAACTTCGAGGCAAATTGATTCAGGAATCAAAGGAAAATATCTCCTCCATTCGGGACGAGTTGGCCAAAGGAAATGCCAAGCCGCTTCAGGATTTCCTAGATCCGTTGATGGAAATGGCCGTGGGCAAGGCACCAAAGACCGTTGAAGATAAAATCAAAGTTGGGTTGATCACAATCAAGCGTACCGGAACCGGGGAAACCGTTCGACTCCACGATGTGGCCAAATCGGCGATAAATGAGGAAGGACCAATCACCCTTGTTGTCTTAAGTGGCGAGGAATACGAAGCATTCCTTAAGGGAAAGACCCCAAAAGCGGTCGAGGCGAGCAAGGGAAAAAGGCTTTTTATTATCGAACCTTTTGGTGTCTCCCGGGAAACCAAAAAGCGTGCCCATTTGGATAAACACTTTGTCGGCTATAGCTGGGGGTACAACCGACCTCTGGTGGCCGAACGGGCCAGGGACATCCAGACAGCTCTTGTCTGGGCCAAACAAAAAAGTGGAGATGTTTCCATTGCCGCAATCGGTTCGGGTGCCGTTCCCGTAGCTTTGGCTCTCGCCGCGACCCCTGGAGTCTGCGCCAAAGCCGAACTCGATTTCCAAGGGTTCCGCTTTGAGGACCTCAAAAATCTGGCCGATGAGCGTTTCTTGCCCGGGGCCCTTCGTTGGGGCGGTATTCCGCTATTATTGGCTCGTGGTCTTCCCAAGGGTAGCAGCGCCCTTGGCGTTTCGCCCTAGACCCACACCCTGATGCGACAAGACGGGTAAGTTCAATTTTCTATTTTTGAGAGCAGAGTCTTGGCCAAATCTCCCGCGCGGGCGGTGCATATCTGGATTTCCGGGGGCGATGCCGTTCGCGGCGTGGTGGAATCGCCCCTTGCGAATGGGCTGGCGGGACTGGGGCTTTCGTGGAAGGTCCAGTTTTGGAATCTGGACAAGGATCCCCTGAGCCCCCAGGGGGAACAGGCGGATCGTGTTGTGATTATCGCCCCCCAGGAGGTCGAAGGCGCCTGGAAGGATTCCATCGCGTCTTTGGGTTCCAAAGCCGAAGTTTGGCCAATCCACCTGGCAGCAGCCGATGCAAATCTTTTGCGTGCCGAGGTCAATGGCTGGATTGCCCGATTGCTCACGGGCGAAACCCGAAAGGGGCCACCCGATCTGACTCCCAAACTCACCCCGGGTTCCGCCAAAGCCAACGAAAAAGAAGGAAAAGCATCCGCCCCCAAGCCCAAAAAAATCAGCGTCGGTCGCGAAACCAAAGGGCGTGCCGGAAAAGGCGTAACCACGCTTTTTGATATTCCCCTAAGCGCTGAGGAGATCAAGGATCTGGCGCAAACGATCAAGCAAAAATGTGGCACGGGTGGCACGGTCAAGGATGGCCGCATCGAAATCCAGGGGGACCAGCGCGAGCGAATCGTCGCTGAACTGGAAAAGCTTGGATATCAGGTCAAAAAAGTCGGCGGGTAATAAAACGATCAGGAATCTGTTATGCGCCTACTATTTTCAGTATTTATTTTAATTATACAATGCTTTATTATCCGAGCCGATGAAAACAATACGCTTTCATTTGAAGAACTTTGTATTCAAAATAAAAAACAAATTGATCTAATTCAAACATTACATTGTCGAGTCGAATCAGGAAACATATTGAATCTACCGAATGGAAAAACTCGGTCAAGTAAGCGGGAAGGAGAGTTTTGGTACATTCCTGGCCAAGTCAAAGCCAGAATTATCGATGCAAATTTCAACCAGGAATACACATGGAAAGATTCCATCTTAAAGCAATTTTCTACAACTACCGAACCAGGGTCAGACACCCCCCTATATAGCGCAATTCACTCCAACTCAGACACTCGCTATATCCATAACCTTGACCCATTTCTTGTTGGTTTAATGGTAATTAATCCGCCTGAAACAGTGAACGGCGCCCCACTGAGCCAGATATTAAACAAATCGGTAATTGCAAAAAAAACAGAAAACAAAACAGATGAAAATGGTGAATACATTGTCTTAAACCTAGAATTTAAACCAAACAACGATCAAACAATAAAAAGCGACTGGAATTTGGAACTTTACTTTGACAAATCAGTAAATTTTCTTGTAAAAAAAGCAATTTACACTCAAATAAAAACAAATTTTCGTAGAATAATAGAAGTCACAAATTTTAAGAGATATAATAATGGTATTTTTTTTCCAGATTCCATAGTAAATCGTTCTTTTGACGGCGATAAGCTCACGAAACTGACTATTGCAAAATTTACAAATGTTGTAATAAACGAAAAAATTACCGAAGAAACATTTAACATCCAATACCCACACGGAATACTATTAACTGATAATATTAAAAAAACAAACTATAATATTAACAAAAATGGCGACCCAATAGAAAAAAATATTCCAAACAACCAGAACAGCCAACTTTTATTTAAGATTCAATTAATTTTGTCTTTAATACATTTATCAATTGGGATATTTTTTGTTTCATATAATTTTTTAATTTTATCGATAAATTGGCAAAAATCAAAAAAATTATCTTATGTACTTCTACTTGGAAGCCTCAATATGTTTGTTGGGCTTTTACTCTTTCCATCGACAATAGTTCGTTTCTTTTGCTGGACCCCGTTTTTTATTGATCCGGGATGCTGGGCATTATGTTCATCTTTTATTGGACGAAAACCTCGAAACTGACCCGCCTTCTACCTACGAATTCCCTCCAGAGGGACCAGCGCGAGCGGATCGTCGCAAAACTGGAAAAGCTTGGATATCAGGTCAAAAAAGTCGGCGGGAAAAGGCACCATTCAAAAGCCATAGAAAACCGGGGCCAGGTCTTTTCTGCTATGGGTTATGGCAATTACGCATAGAGGTTGGCACGCCCTCCCCAAGCAAAAACAACCTTTCGGATCCTGCCAACATCTCCTTTCGCCACCTAATTACCAGAGCCAGTGGATTTTCAAATGAACTCGCTAGT
>CAMBMH010000064.1 GCA_945868575.1 Singulisphaera sp. GP187
ACTTGGTTCTGGGGAGTACCTTTTCATCGCGACCTCGAAGGACCGCGCGGGGAATACCAGCGGCAGTTCCAGCGAGTTCAAGGTCATTGTGGACAAGCAGGCTCCTGAAGCGCCGAGCATTCTGGGAGTAACGCCTGAGAAGGGTACGGTTGGGGAACACCTGTCGAATACCCGTGCGCTGGTGTTAAACGGCAAGTCGGAAGCTTTGAGCAAGGTAGAGCTTTATCTGGATGCTGTTCTTTTGGGTTTCACCCAATCGGACGCGCAGGGGAACTGGAGTGTTGCCCTTTCGACCCAGGCTCAATCCTCCCTTATCGAAGGATCACAGAGCTTCCGTGCGAAGTCGGTGGATGTTGCAGGCAACATTAGTGGGGATTCGCAAGAGTTCCTGGTGATATTGGATTTGACCCCGCCGAATCGACCCTTGTTTGTCGGAATTGACAAAGACACCGGTAAAGCCAACGATCTGCTCACGAGTGATGAAAAGCCTCTCCTGATCGGACAAGGCGAACCCAATTCCACATTAAAGGTCTTCCTTGAAAGAAATCTAATTGATTCCTTGCGTGTGGATGGTTCCGGTGTATGGAAGTGGCAATTGCCTGTGTCCCTGGCGATTGGCTCGAATTCTTTCACATTCCTTTCCGTGGATGCCGTTGGAAATCAGAGTGAATTAACGGATCCTGTTCTGGTCCAATATGATCCGCGAGCCCCCAAAGTTCCCGTGATTGATGGGATATCCGGTAACAACCCTGTATTTGGAACAGAAAACTGGCCCGGGTTTGTTTCGGGAACGGTGTCGAACACGAACCTTGACCCTGAGATGGGGTCTGTTGATTTGAATATATCGGACACCACCACTGGCCTTTGGTTTGATGGCACCGAATTCAGGAGCACAACGCCGGTAACCCTGCAAGCGACAATCACAAAGGTTTCCACCGGTATCAACTGGCGATTGAATCTGCCAATTTCCAAATTGATTACTGGTCATGAATTTAACCTGAGTGTCAGATCTGTTAGCCTTGCGGGCGTTAACTCGGAACTGGCGACAACCACTTTCCGGTGCGATACCACATCGCCAACAGCGCTGATAACCAGAGGCAATGATGCGGGATTAGGTGGCAACCTTGGTCCCATACTGGTCAATGTTCATTTTTCGGAACCCATCAAGGGATTCGATGCAAGTTCGGTCAAGCTTCCAGACGGTGTGCAACTGGTCTCGTTCACGGGGGCGGACGACACTTTCGAGGTGACACTTAAAGCATTGAAAGAAGGAATTTATTCGATCACTTTGGATGGAAACGGGGTCAAGGACGGAGCGAACAACCAGTTTCAATCGGAATCGTTCACGATTTATGGTGATGTGGCAAACACGCCTGGCCGCGCATTTGAGCTGGTTCTTTCACCTGCTGGAGATGCTACATACCAGGGAGAAATTGCATCTGCGACAGATGAGGACTGGTTCCTGTTGCCTTTGACTGACAATGGTCTCGAGGTTCGGCTTTCGGGAGCCACTTCGACTCTGGTGATGGAATGGTTTGACAATTCAGGCAATAGTTTGGCTGCTGAAACTGCGGTGCCAAATGGAGCAGGGGTCCTTCAAATTCGTCCGGCGGGTGAATCGCGCTATTTGCGAATTACAGGATCTGCAACCTCTGCTTACACTCTTTCTCTGAACACGATTGCCCCGACGCCTGACTATCAGGGAAACACTTTCGCCACGGCGCAGCTCATCAGCATCAATAACGATCTCCTTGCGACGAACGGCGATCGTACCTCGTTGGCTGACCTGGAATTTATCCGGTTTGTGGCGAGTCAAACAGGTTGGGTAAGCGCCATCGCCGCTCCCGGCCAAAATAGTTCCATCCAGGCGCGATTGGTCGTGTTTGGGCAGGATGAAAATCTTGTGGCCGTTGGTTTGTCGTCGGGGGTCGGTGGTGGGGACGAATCAACGGTCCGTTTTCCCGTGGTGGCCGGTCGCACCTATTACCTAAGGGTCGACGGGGAGGTCGATAGGCAGGGGTTGGGTGGCACGGGAAAATGGGTGTTATCCGGGACATTTACCCAGGATGTGGCCGCCGCGACCGCAGAGACTGGTACCGGGGCCATTTACGGACTTGGCGCAAGCGGCAAAGTCTCTGTTCGTGGAGCAATTGACATTCAGGGTGACGGGGATCTGATCAATTTCCAACCCACTGTGTCAGGAACTTACCTCATACGGGTCACGCCGCGAATCAAAGCGACGGATCTCGTGCCGGGAATCCGAATTCTGGATGGGGACCTCAAAACAGTTACCGAGGCGACAGGTTCCGCCGGAAAATCGTTAACACTTGTTGCATATCTGGAAGCGACAAAAGTTTATCCGTTCCAAATCGTGGGTCTCAACGGATCCAAAGGGGCTTTTGACGCGCTGATTGTCCGGGATGATTTCGGTGATACTGTCGAAACAGCCGGAACAATCACCGGATCACAGGGGAATTTTTCCATAAATGGGAAGATCGAGATTCCCGGGGACACAGACCTGTTTCGATTGCCGATTTTGCAATCAGGATTTATGCAAATTGCCCTTATGGGAGATGATGGGTCCACGGATCAGTTCGGATTCTCGGCATCCTCGGGGAACCCACCAACGGATTTTGCGGATTTCAATACGGGCAAAATCGAAGTTTATGCGGGCGAGGATTTGTTCCTTCGCATAAAAGGCATCGAGGGCGCGACCGGTGGTTATAAAATCTTACTGAATTTTGTGAACGACGATTTCACAGATCTTTTGGAGCCACTTGAAGCCAAAACGGTCCAGACAGGCGTACAGGAGCCGGGTTCCATAGAGTCATTTGGCGATCGTGATGTCTTCACATGGACCGCCCCGGCGAGCGAAGCCGACATGCCTCCATTCCGAGCCTATCGCGTGCTTGCCTCGTCGGGAACTGCTTTGCCGCTTGACACCACGGTCGATGTTTACGAAGTGAATGGGTCCGGAAAGCCTGTATTGGTGGTTTCCGCAACAGAAGGTGCCAGTGGCACTGACGCTTTGGCCTGCTTCCAGGCCCAACCTGGCAAGGTATACCTCTTTGTTGTCCGCGGCGCGACCGGGCAGGAGAGCGGATCTTATCGCCTTTTGTTGTCCGAGGATCGCTTGGAAGCCGGGGATGATTATCCCGACTCGTTCCAGTTGGTCCGGTTGGACCCAAGATTTCAACTTACCGGCGATTCGGTCCTCTCCGCCAACGGTGTGATAAATTCCTCAGCGGATGTTGATCTGGTCCGATTTGTGGCCCCGTCAACCGGAACCTGGATCCTTCGCGCGAACGCCGGTCCAGGGTCCACACTTGATCCTTATCTGGTCTTAATTGGATCCGATTTAAAACAAACCTCATCGGATGATGACAGTGGCCCAGGTTCCAACTCCCTTATCGTCGCCCAGTTGGAGGAAGGCCGGGAGTATTTCCTGGAAGTTTCCTCCTCTTCGGGAGTGGGAGCATTCGTTATTTTGGCCAAGCCGTTCGCTCCCGAAATCGTTCAGGTGACGGATGATTATCCCGCCGACAAGCCGGGTGATCTTGGCGTGGTTGGGTCCGAGCCAATTGCCGTCGAGGGAAAAGTCGACTTTGTCGGGGATTCGGATTCTTTCCTCCTGGATTGGCCCGCGACCACCGGATCGGCCTCGGTCATTGCCCGGCTTGCCCCTGCCTCGGGATCGGGACTTGATCCCTTCCTTGAATTGACCGATTCGACCGGAAAAGTTCTTGCGAAAAATGACAACGATGGATCGGATCCGTCCAGCGTTTTGATTTTTGAGGCAAAGCCAGGACAAAAGCTATTCCTTAGGGCTTCTGGCTATAACCGCACCGTGGGAAATTATGTCCTATCCCTTGTGGTTTTGAAGCAGCCTGAAACGGACGATTTCCCCGGTTCGCCCGAGGGCTCACCAAGGCTGGTACTGAGTCCCTCCGTTGTTAACGGAGGGACCTCAGTCACGATTTTTGAGGGGAAACAGGATGGTATCATTGAGCAAATCGGTGACAGGGACTTTGTCGAGGTTGTTTTGCCTTTGGATGGATTCCTGACGGCGAAAGTTCGCGCGGCGAAAAGTTCAACATTCAACCCTTACCTCCAGGCGTTCACCAAGGATGATTCGGGTGCGATACAGTTAGTCGCGCTTGATGACAACTCGGCTGGAGCGCTCGACTCCATGATCCAGATTCCCGTCAGGGCGGGACAAGTCGTGTACCTGCAGTCCTCCGGGGCAGCGGGAACCAAAGGCAACTATACCTTTGAGGTCTCTGTTCGTCCTGATGACATTGGCGACCTTCCCGGCAGTGGCGCCGAACTTTCCGTCCAGGGGTTGCGCTCCTCCGCGACCGGATCCATCGAAGTCAAAAGTGACATGGATCTCTTTTTGTATCGCCCTTCAAAATCCGGTTTGATCACCGTCAATTTGAACGCAATATCCGATGGGCTTAATCCGTATTTGTTCTTTTACAGCGCTTTGGACGGGGCGCTTTTGCAAAGCAACAACGACACCTCCCTCACAAACAAAAACTCCCAGGTCCAACTGGAGGTTATGGCCGGGGAGACCTATTGGGTTGTGGCCCTTTCGGCCCGGGGGACCACCGGCGATTACAACCTCGAAATCAAACCGGTTGTTGATGATTACGCCAACTCGGCGGCGTTGGCCAAGGCGCTGCCAATCGGGGCGGACAAAACCGCTTCGATTGATGGGAAAATCGACGCCATTGGCGATACAGATTGGATTAGGATTGTTCCCATGGTTGATGGGAATATCAAGCTTCTGGTATCCGGAAATGGTGTGAAACAAGCCGATCCGACCCTGGCTTTCTACACCGATTCGGGCCAACTTGTTGCGCAGGCGGATGACTCCATCATCGATGGCAAAGCCGATCCTTCCTGTAATCTGGAAGTCGGAGTGCTTGCCGGCCGTACCTACCTCGTGAAAATTTCCGGATATGGAGAAGACACAGGCGGCTGGAAACTCGACATCAGCCCGGGATCAAGCCGGGTCGACGATTTTGGAAACACCTTCGACATGGCGGAATTATTGGAGCCTTCGGAAACCGGCGCGACCGAATTCCAGGGGTACCTTGTTCAGGCTGATCAGGATGTTGCACGATTTCTGGCAACAAAAGACGCGGAAGTCGTAATTGATTTTTCCGGACAGGGAGGCGAATTCCGGGCGTTCGTTCGTGAAGGCACTTCGACCCTCCAGGTCGGCAGTGGCTCGTTCGTTGAAGGCGGCAAAAAAGTCCGATTTGGGGTTACCGCAGGACAAGAGGTCTTTCTTGTCGCCAAAGCACCTGATGTGACAGATTTTGCAGGTGGCAATTTTAAGGTAAGTATTACATTTGAGCCTCCCAAGGTAATCGAGGTCCCAGCCGTTGGCGGTGATGTCGTCTCCGCCGTCGAAGGAACGCTTAGCAACAAATTTGCCGGGTTGATTACGGAAGGGGAGGCCGAGGAGGATTTTCAGCGCATTCGCGACGAAATCACCCAATCACTAATCGAAAGTTTTAAAGCCGCCTCGGGTGGAAAACTGCTCACTTCGTACCTTTTGATCTGGCTTGACCCTGTCAATTTTGTGGTGACAGACTCCTCTTCCCAAGCGATTGGCAACACCGCCACACAGGGCGCTATCAATGAAAACCCTTCCGCGACCTTGTCTCAAAAAGGCGCGCTGGATCTTGTGATTATTCCGGGAGCCCAGGCCAGCACCTACTCCATGCAACTGTATGGTGTGGGGGGTGGACGGGTTCTTGCGGGCGCGTCGATGTTGCAGTCGGATGGGACAATCGTCAACCCGACTGTCTCCATTGGTGGCACACAGGTCGCATCGGGATTGCCAGTGGGCTCCGTTTCCAAAGAAGGTTTGACTCTCAGTCTCGATTTCCGCGCGGACCAGGTCATTCCCGAGACTCCCGTGGGGACAACCGAGACCACCAGCGTGGCGGTTGCCGGTCCGGCCAGTTTGGCCGGACAACAGATCGTCGGGTCGCTCCTAAGCTCAATGGGAACGGGTGCGGGTAATCTCGCCGTCGCGATGGCCGATGGCGCCGAAATGCCTATTACGGATCTGCTTGTTCTTTTGATGGGCGATGGCAGCATCTCCACAACCGATTTCAACGGTAGTGATTCTGCGGATCTGGTATCTGTGTTTAGCGCCGAGGAAAGGCAACTCATCAATCTCGTAAACGAGATTGTGGTTGAAATCCGTGACGCCGTTACCGCGGCTGGAAGATTTTTCTCCTCCAAAACACCCGTTGCCCCATCCGATATGGTTACCCTTCTGCGAAAGACGCTCGAGAGGCTCGGCTTTGATGGCGCAAAAACAGTAATCGACAAGGTGGGACAGGAAGCTGGGGAATTGTTGGCCGGAATGATCAATGGCCCCGTGCAAATGGAACTGGTCAATAAGCCCCTCAACCGACTTTTGTCGACTGTTTTGGCCGAACTCAAATCCCTCAAGGCCAACAATCCCGCAGCGGCACCCCGAGTCCAGCCAGCAAACGCCAATCAGCAGCCTCCGAAAAAGGCGGCAATGCTCTCCCCGGCGCAGGCGCCCATTGGTGAGAGTGCTCCCTCCCTCTCCAATTACACATCGACCGTCTTGGCCATGGGAACTCTGGCACCTTTGTCGGCTTATTCCGACGAGTTATGGATGGAAGAGGATTTGGCGCTTGTACCCGGGGAATCCATCACACAACCCCTTCCCCTTGCAATTCCGTTCGAAAAGGCCGATACGAATGACCGTATTTGGGGACTTGTGGCTGCGGCGATGTTTGCCCCTTCGTGGGTTCGGGCGGTGGCACCGCCAAACAAAAAGCGGTCCCGTTACGGGGAAATCCCAATCCAATTATCAGAAAACAACTCTTTCCAATAAATTTCTGCTTGGTTTTATTGATGGAAACAAGGCAAGGAAGGCCTTGTTTTTTGAGGGTTCTGAAAAGGCATAAACCTATTCGACTCGTAGTCAGCCGAAGGGGTTGGTATAATAGGCAACATCCCACCTTGCCTCCTTCCATCCTCCCGGACGAGGTCGAATATGATTGGTCTGATTCCCTGCGCCTTGCTTGTGATTGGCGTTTTTCCGGCCCCGGTGCCCGAGAACAAAAGTGTTGAAAAATTACCACCCGGCGCCAAGGTGGTATCGCTGGAAGCGTGGCCAGGCCCAATCACGCTCGTGGACAAGTTCAGCTATTCGCAGCTGTTGCTCAGCGCCAAGCTTTCGACGGGTGACACGGTTGATGTGACCCGGATGGCCAAAATCGACCTCCCAGCCCAGGTAAAGATCAATGACCATGGTATGGTGCGACCTGTTGCCAAAGGCGATGGCGTGATTGTTGCCTCCATGGACGGGCAAACCATTCGCATTCCGGTCAAAGTGGGTGAATTGAACCAACCCCTGGCCGTGAACTTCATTCGCGATGTGATGCCTGTGATGTCCCGCCTGGGTTGTAACCAGGGGACATGCCACGGAGCCAATGAAGGGAAAAATGGCTTTAAATTGTCCCTGCGGGGATATGATCCGCTATATGACCATAGATCCCTTACGGATGATCTGGAAGGGCGCCGATTCAATCGTGCGGCTCCCGATACCAGTCTGATGTTACTAAAGAGTTCGGGCGTGGTTCCCCACCAGGGTGGAGCCCTTTGTCAATCGGGCGAACCTTATTACGAAATCATGCGTGCCTGGATTGCTGATGGAGTAAAACTCGAAACCAATGTTTCCCGAGTTACTTCTTTGGAAGTATTTCCGAAGGCTTTTGTGTCACCTCTTCCCGGAATGAAGCAGCAGCTTGCGGTTGTGGCGACTTACACCGATGGTCGCAAGCGTGATGTCACCGCCGAGTCTTTCCTGGAAAGCAGCAACATTGAAGCATGTTCCATCGACAAGCAAGGTCTTGTTACTACCCTTCGACGGGGTGAGGCGACGGTCCTAACCCGTTACGAGGGCGCCTATGCCGCCAGTTCGCTCATTTGTATGGGAGATCGCTCGGGTTTTACCTGGAAGGAACCTCCCGCCAACAATGTTCTCGATGGACTTGTTTATGAAAAGCTTAAAAAGATCAAAGTACTACCGAGTGAGCTTTGCACAGATGAGGAATTCCTTCGCCGGGTATATCTTGACCTGACTGGATTGCCTCCACGCCCGGAGCAAGTTGTCGCATTCCTGTCGAATCCCAAGCCTTCCAACACCAAGCGGGATGATTTGGTCGATGAATTGGTTGGGGGACCGGCCTTCCTTGAGCACTGGACCAACAAATGGGCCGATATGCTCCAGGTCAATCGTAAGTTTCTGGGCGAAAACGGTGCCGTTGCCCTTCGCAAATGGATCCATGATGCGTTGGCCGACAATGTTCCCTATGACCGTTTTGTGGCCGCCATCCTAACGGGCAAAGGCAGCACCATAGAGCATCCCAACGCCTCCTATTACAAGGTGTTGCGTGATCCCCCGTCCGCGATGGAAAACACAACCCAACTTTTCCTCGCGATTCGGTTCAATTGCAACAAGTGTCATGATCACCCTTTTGAGAAGTGGACCCAGGACCAATACTTCCAACTGGCGGCGTATTTTGCGCAAATCGACCGCAATGAGGATCCGAAATTCAAGGGGCAAAGAGTTGGTGGAACCGATGTCGAAGGTGCCAAACCGCTCGTCGAAGTGATCGCTGACGCCGCTGGTGGCGACATCAAGCACGATCGTACAGGACAGGTCGCCGCCCCCAAGTTCCCCTACTCCCATGAGGACATGCCCCCAAGCGCGGGGAGTCGTCGCGACCAGCTTTCCAAATGGATTGTTTCTTCAAGGAACCCCTATTTCGCCAAAAGCTATGTCAATCGTCTTTGGGCGTATCTTTTGGGTGTAGGTTTGATCGAGCCGATCGATGATATTCGCGCCGGCAACCCCGCGAGCAATCAGGCGCTGCTTGACAAGCTTACCCAGGAATTTGTCGATTCGGGATTCAATACCCGCCACATTTATCGGCTTATTTGCAAGAGCCGTGTGTATCAACACTCTGTCAAAACCAACGCCTTCAACAAGGACGATGAAATCAACTATAGCCATGCTTTGGCGCGCCGCCTTCCTGCCGAAGTGCTTTTTGACGCGATCCATGCGGTGCTGGGTGCGCCAAGTCGGCTGCCCGGTCTTCCTCAGGGGGCCCGCGCCGCGGAAATGATCGACAGCACCCAGGATGTCGGTGGTGGATTTTTCCAACTTTTTGGGAAGCCTCCCCGCGAATCCGCATGTGAGTGCGAGCGTTCCACGGGGATGATGCTTGGGCCAGTCCTCAACCTTGTAAATGGTCCCGTCATTGGCGATGCGGTTCGTGATCCGGAAAACCGAATCACCAAGCTCCTCGCGTATTCCCAGGACACCGCAAAGGTTGTTGATGACCTTTATCGAGCCGTCCTTTGTCGTCTGCCCAATGACAAGGAGCGGGCCGCAGCGATCCGGGCGGTCGAAGACGGCCGCGTCGATTACAAAGCCCAAACTGAGGAAAAGGCCCGTCGTGTCGCGGCAGCAAACACACTCCGGGCATCGGTAGATTCCCGCCAAAGTGCATGGGAAAAGTCTGTCAGCGGAACAGCCCTCTGGAAACCTTTGGATCTGCAAACGATCGTTTCCCAAGGGAAGGCAGATTTCAAAAAACAGCCTGATGGTTCCTGGTTGGCAACAGGCCCCAATCCGGACAAGGACACCCTCACTATCACAGTCAAACTTTCCGCGGGGACATTCACCGGTCTTCGATTGGAAGCCCTTTCGGATAATTCCCTTGGGGCGAAGGGACCTGGGCGAGCCGTCAACGGTAACTTTGTTCTTCATGAACTCAGCGCAACCGTCCAAATCGAGGGGAGGAAAGACCCTGTGGTTTTGGTTCTCACCCGTCCCGAGGCGACTTTCTCTCAGGACAGTTTTGCCATCGCTAATATTGCTGACAATAATCCTTCAACCGGTTGGGCCATTTCGCCACAGATGGCTCGTAATCATCAGGCATGGTTTGAATTCAAGGATGCTCTTGTGCTTGACAAGCCAGCCACGGTGACTTTTACCCTGGTGGAAAATTTTGGAACAATGCACACGATTGGTCGAATTCGCTTTTCCACGACCAGCGTTCCCAAGCCACTCTTTTATAAAGGGCCTCCGGAAAACATTGTTCGGATCCTGAATACCGAGCCTGCCAAGCGGACCGCTGCACAAAAGGGTGAAATCACCGCGTTCCATCGGGCAATGGAACCGAATCTGGCACGGCTCGAACAAGAGGCGGCATCGTTCATTGTCGCTTCCGATCCCCGGTCTCCCGGTCTTCAGGATGTGGCTTGGGCTCTTCTCAACTCCAAGGCGTTCCAGTTCAATCACTAATTGGCGATCCCTTGATTCTGGGTTACAACACCAACGGCTTCGCTCATCACCGGCTCAAGGATGCAATTCGCATCCTTGCCGGTTTGGGTTATCGTGCTTTGGCGCTTACGCCCGATGTTCATCACCTGGATGTGACGCAATCGGGATGGGAAACAGAAGCTAAAGAAATTGCCAAAATCCTCGATGATTTTGGGATGATCCGGGTGGTTGAAACTGGTGCCCGATTTGTCCTCGATGCTTATTGGAAACATAGGCCAAACCTACTTGAAGCGGATTCAAAAGATCGCTTGGTGCGGCGTGATTTTCTTATACGCTGCATGGACCTTGCCAACCAGATTGGGTCGCCCCTGGTAAGTTTTTGGTCTGGGACACCAAAACCGGAATTTGGACCAGAGGAAGTCCTTTGGGATCGACTTGCGGACGGTTGTCGATTGCTTTCCGAGGAGGCGGCCCAAAGATCGCTTCTCATCGGTTTTGAACCGGAACCGGGAATGCTGATCGAGACCACACGGGCCGGATTGGATCTTGTGGCGAAAGTGGCTCATCCAGTATTCAAACTAACTCTGGATATTGGTCATTTGCAGTGCATGGGTGAACCATTGCCTGAAACGCTCCGATTGGGACTTCCCAATACGATCAACATTCATTTCGAAGACATGAGGTTTGGTATTCACGATCACCTTCCACCAGGGGAGGGAGAGATGGACCTAGTTGGGGCGATGACTCAAATTAGGGATTCCGGATTTCCTGGCCCGGTTTGTGTGGAACTTTCCAGGCACAGTCATGATGCGGTTGCAACGGGACGAAAGACCTTCGACTGGTTTCGTTTCAATGGATTTGCTTAAGGATCGGTCGGGTTTCGCTTTTTGGGATGCAAGAAAAAAGCGATCCCAAATTCAGGGATCGCTTTGGCAGTTTACACAGTCTTTAAAACGCAAATTGTGATTTATTTGGCCCGTTTTTTTCCGTTTTCAAGATAGGCTTTTTCGTTCTTGAGAATATTTTCAGGCACGGTCGCTGGGACAACATCCTCTGTATGGCCGATTTTTTCGTCGGAGCCAATCGAGCGTATTTTGATACTGCGATACCAGACAGGATCGCCATGGTCCTGAAGGTAAAGATTGGCGCCACGGTCGGCGAGTTTGGCGCCACGGACTTTGAGGAGTTCGACTTCGAAAGCCCATTTGGGATCGGTGTAATCAAAATCGATCACTTTTTCCCCGTTTAGCCAGTGCTGGATCACCGAGCCCTTGCAGACAATGCGCCCTTTGTTCCATTCGCCTACTGGGTTGGTTGCATCTTTGGAGGGAGGCATGCAAAAATAGACGCTGGCCGCACTGGTGCGGGGGTTTTTCCCGTCATTGTGGACTTTGTTGTCCAGGATTTGGTACTCGTACTGTCCGGGACGGTAGTAAACCCCCGAATTGGAGCCTTTGGCGACTTTCCATTCAAAAGTGAGTTCAAAATCGTCCGGGACTTTGAATTTCTCAAAACGGATATCGCCTCCTTGGCCTTTGCGGGTGAGGATTCCATCTTCGATGAACCAGTTACCTGCATGTTTCCATCCGTCGAGCGATTTCCCATCAAAAATCGTTTGGAAGTCTGTGCCGACGGGATCAGCAGCTGTGAGCGGAATGGATAAGGCAAGAATCGTTACCAAGCTGAGTAAGCATCTGGACATTGGGAGGCTCCGATAAGAAGGAATAAACCGATTTTGTCATTTTGGCAAAAGACAGGGGTTTTGCCCAGGCGATTGTTACGAAGTTTCCGTGCATCGGGTTTTCATCTGTGTTATTTGAAACGGGATGGGAATTACCTGACAATCAGGCAAATTTCTAAATATTTATACCGAAATCGACTAAGGAATCATGGAGTTGCTTGTCGGGGCGGATTTTGAAAACAATTTTGGAAGTTAAATGGAAATACCCTGACAGATCCAAAGGATACTGTGTCAAGTTTCTTGTTTGAAACAGGATGGTGTTGATTAAAGGCTGTTATCTTCAAGCTGGGAAGGCCAAGAATTTTCATGGAATCTTCTTGATAAGAGTCCCAGCAAATTTAGCCATTGGCAATCGTGGATTATGTTAAAGTTACATTGCCCCATAACGGCTATAAATTATTTGGTTAAGCTTTGCCAATCGTGCTTTTTTGAATAAAAATAGATCAGGAACAGGCCGCCTTGCCCAAAGGGTCTTCTATGTGTGGATTTCTTGGCCGAAATGGCAATTTGAATTGCCTCCCCGACTTGGAGAGGGGTTTACCCCTGCTCAAGCGGAGGGGGCCTGATTCCCAGCATTATTGGCGATCCGCATCGGGTGCCATGGAGCTACTCCAGGCAAGGTTGGCGATTGTCGATCCCCATTCCCGTTCCGATCAGCCGTTCAAACTGCCTCAATATGGTCTTACTGTTGCTTTCAATGGCGAGGTGTACAACTACGAGGAAATTCGTTCGACCCTGGGAGACAGGCATTCTTTCCAAACCCAATCCGACACGGAAGTGCTATTGGCTTCGTATGCCTTGAATGGATTGGACGGTATCCGTTCCCTCAGGGGAATGTTTTCTTTTGCTATTGTGGATGAAAAAAATCAGGAAACGATTATTGCTCGTGATCCTGTAGGCAAAAAACCACTGTATGTCGGGTTTTGGGAGGGGGGTGCCTGCTTTGGTTCGAGCCTTTTGGCGATGGCGGCTTCAGCCACGACCAAGCCCGCGATTGATCAGACCGCGATCCCCCACTATTTCAAGCGGGGCTTTATCTCCCCAACCCAGTCCGTTTTGGAGGGCGCCCGGCCGATTCGACCAGGAGAAGTCCTGATTCTTGATGCCGAGGGCCGGATCAAAAAGCAGGATGATTGCCGTCCAAGAGAGGCGAAGCACTTTTTCACGAATTTTGAGGAAGCCCAGGAAAAAATGCTTGCCCAGTTGGATCTTGCGGTCAAGAGAAGGCTGCATAACAATCCCAACCCGGTGACACTTTTGTCGGGCGGGATTGATTCGACAGTTATTGCCGACCGCCTGAAGCGCCAAACCGATTTCAAGGCGCTAACCCTCAAATCCTGGACGGGTTGGGATTCCGATGAGTGGTACGCGAAGTATGCGGCAAAAAAAATCGGCGTGCCAATTCAGCCTGTTGCTCTCAACTATGGAGATATTGGAGGCGATGTGAAATGGAGTGCCTCGCTTCAGGATGAGCCCCTTGGAATGATCTCGTTTTTTCCATTATGTCTTCTTTTGAGAGCGGCAAAAGAGCATGGAAAAATCCTGTATACGGGTGAAGGCGGCGATGAGGTTTTTCTTGGGTATGGAAAACCCACGGATTGGACCGATCCCGAATTTGAAAAAGCGGATTATACTCCCGAGGAAGTTGCCGATTGGGTTGGCCCACCCAATCCTGAGTGGATGAGCCCTTGGGGGCGATTTACCACTGGGTTTTCCATGCTGGGGCACATTTTTGCCAAGGCCGATCGCGCTTCCGCGGAGCAGGGGGTTGAATTGAGGTCCCCATTGTTAGGGTATGACCATATGGGATACGCGAAGGAGATGAATCCCAATTGGATGTTTGTCGATAACAAACCCAAAGGCCTTCTCAAGTCTTACCTGAAAACGGATTGGCCAGATTGGTTTGTGAATCGAAGGAAGATGGGTTTTCCGTTTCGTATCCGCTACGCTTGGGGTATGAGGTTGTATTCGGGTTTACGAGAAATGGTTTCCGATAAATCCATGGAAATTTCATCCCAACATTTGCCTGAGTCCCTTCGCAAGTCTCCAAAGAAATGGTCAGCTTTAGCCATTTTCAAAAATTTTACCGAAGCTTGGAAGGCCGTCATGTGGTCCCAGTTCCAGGATCGGTACGATTCGCTGGCCTGAGGCGAAAGCCCGGAACCTGGTTGGATTGTTCCAGGTTCCCGGGCAAAGGATTGTTTGGCCTGGGGTGTCGGCTAGCGGCTTATGTGTGTTATCCCTGTTTCGGGTAGTATCAGGACGATATTTTTGCCTGTCTCGGTAATTCTTGCCCGCCATGTTTTGATCGCCTCGGCAAAACCATGATCCATATGGCTAATTCCAGATAGGTCAATGGTCAATTCTTGGCTAAAGGCGTTGGTTTCGCGAATGATTTTGTCGAGTTGGGGGAGCCTTAGGAAAGTCGCATTACCTGAAAACGATATTCGGTTATCGTTTTGTTTTGAAACATGCAATTTGGTCAAGTTCCAAAGGAGCTTTGCCATAGCCGCCACGAATCCAAAGACCACCCCTACCAAAAGGTCCTCGACGACCGTCAAAACCATGGTGATCATGAAGATGGCAAGTTCGCCTCGGTCGACCTTTGCCATGATTTTGATGAATTTAAAATCAACCAATCTGAATCCTGTATAGACGAGAACCGAGGCAAGGGCTCCCGTTGGGATAAGCGCCAAAAATCCCGGGGCGAACATAACCAACCCCAACAGCCAAATACCGTGGAAAATTGCCGAGGCCCTCGAGGTGGCCCCGGATTGAATGTTCGCGCTTGACCTTACAATGACCCCGGTGATGGGTAATAGGCCAAGTAATCCACTGGCGGCGTTTCCTATGCCCTGGGCTATGAGTTCACGATTGTTATCGGAGGGTTTGCCCCGCGTCAATGTGTCAACGGCACTAGCGCAAAGCAGGCTTTCGGCACTTGCCACGAATCCTATCGCCAAACCATGGCGCAATATGAGTGGAATCGATGCGCTATTGAACGATCCCAATTCCAGGAAATGAAATGCCGACCATAATGATCCCTCAAGTTGAATTCGTTTGACAGGCATGTGGGCAAAAACAACAATCAGTGTTGCGATCGCCAATGCGACAAGGGGCCCGGGAAGCCATTTGAGGTTTCGGGGCTGAAATTGGCTCCATAAAACAATAATTCCAATGGTTATTAATCCCAAAAGGACGGCATCATCATGGGAGGTGTCACTTGATGGGATTATCGATTGAAGGAAAACTCCGGGAAGTGCCAGCATATTTTTTAGGCCGTTTCCCGTTGGGTCGGGCTTGTGGTCCATTAATACATGCAATTGGCTAAGGGCGATCAGCAATCCGATTCCCGAAAGCATTCCGTGAATCACCGCCGGTGAAATGGCCCGAAACAGCGCCCCAAACCGAAAAATACCTGAAAGTAATTGGAACAACCCGGCGACAGCCATCGCCCAACCAAAATCAGCGACTCCCAGTTGATTTTTCGCCGCAAGGACAAGGACGACCAAGCCCGCCGCCGGACCACTTACCTGAAGCGGGCATCCCGCCATGCTCCCCACCAGGATTCCACCTATTGCCCCTGTGAGAATTCCCACCTGTGCCGAACGATTTTGATCTTCGGGATCCGTGGAAAGAGCGCATGCTTGGGCAATACCCAGACACAACGGCAATGCCACAAGAAAAACCACGATACTTGCCATGAAATCGCTGAGATAATTCTTGTCCAACTGAGTCGCGGGATTGTTATTTATTTTTGGATCCATTGTGCCAGTGTTCATTTTTGTTCTTCCGAGGGGTTTGCAGGAGGTTCGATGAATTCGAAATGGGAAGGGTGTGTTATGCCTTCCGGAAGGTCCGGATGATGTGGCATGACCCCCGAGATAAATCCCGCCACTCCCAATGCCGCCAAGGCAGCAAGAGTGGGAAACCATTCCCTGTTGATCAGATCTGGTATTGGGCCTTCAAGGACCGCGCCCCTTGCCGGGCCCCAGCATGCCTCAATGAGTGCCCGTCCCACATGAAAAGCCACGATTGCCCAGAAAAGGGAAATGGTTGTGGACAACCATGGTGATACCAGCGCAGCCGTTTCCACCGCGCCATCAATCACATGAAAAGATGGCCAGGGCGGCATGCCTATAAGCAAACCCAAAAGAAGGAGGATGGTTGCGTGGAAGCGGGGAGCCCCTCGCCCCACACCACCCAGATTGGTCCAGCCATCGTCCCCGATTCGTTCGGCTACCCGCCAAACAAGATGGGATCCGATTGTGCCCGCCCCAAGCAGGAGAATCGCCGCGGCCCATGCCTGGCCGTGGCCCCCGGCGATGGACAGGACGGACATACCTCCCAGCGCCTGAATTGCACCCGAAACGGCAAAAGTCACGCTTCTGGCGCCCACCACGGTAATCACGCCCACGCCCACCGCAAGCGTTCCGCCCCAAATCAAAACGGGTTGGATTTCTCCATGGGTGGCCTCGTGAAGAAAAGCGGTGAGAATCACGGCAAGCGCGCCGGTAAATCCGGTTTGCAGGATCCAGAAGGCCCCTTTAAGAAATGGGGCCGTTGCAATGAACATGAATATGGCGCAGGCAAGCACTGCGAGGATGACGCGTCCGCCTTCGACATGTTCAAAAACAATCCAGGCCTGTACGGAAGCGACCAGTAGCGGGATCATCGATCCCCACCAATTCCCCGCCACTTTGCCAAAAACGGTGCACGCGGATCGCAGCGACGAGATAGTCAATCCAAGGGAAAAAACTGGTCGCTTGAACAAAGACCGTATCGCCAGCCAAGTCCTGAGGCGTGGCATTTCCGGAGATCTTTGCGCCAATGGTTGTCCCATGGCCCTTCGGTACCACGCCAGGTCCACCGGAGTCGAAGGGGCCCGAAGGAGCTGATACCAACGAATGATAGCATGACCGGCGACAAGGGGAACCACCAATTGCCAATATCCCAGGCCAAGGATGACAAATAGCACCCCGATTGTAGACATAGCCGACCAGGCCAGGGCGGTTTTGGCATCCGGGGTGACCCTGCTGCGAATTCCAGCGTCAAGCGCGGTCGCAATTCCACAAACGATCAGGATTCCCCTGGCAAAAATCGAGTGCTCCCAAAGTCCATGTAGTCGAAGCGCCAAAAGAATTCCAAGATGCAGCGAAAGCCCGCCATAAAAAAGCGCGCTTGACGGGGTGGGCCCCTCCATGGCCCGCGGCAACCACCCACTAAAAGGAAGCTGTGCCGATTTCACGAGGACTGCCACGAGAAAGCCCATTGAGCAGACAAGGGTTACAGGCGCGGGGAGCGTTGTAATGGAGCTGAAAGATCCATGAACTTCATAAGCAAGCATCAAACCGCACCCCAGAAGCATTCCGGCATCGGCGATCCTGTATTGCCGGAGCACCGCGACCGCCCCTGTGCAGGGGCCCTGTCTTTCGTGATAAAAGCCGATGAGCAACAGCGAGGATGCCCCGATAATCTCCCACCATGCCGCCATCTGCACCGGATTATCCGCGGCTATTGCACCCAACATGGATCCTAAAAATGCTAGAGCAACGGCCATGAATCGAACATAACCCGGCTCACGGTGCAGATAGGTCACGGAGAAGCGGATGGTCGCGAGGCCCATCAGCGTCGTCACCGTTCCCCAAAGTGCGGTGGCTTCATCCCAAAGAAATACGGGCTCGGTGCCGAAAATACCCCATGGCAGGGGCACCTCCATGAGAGGTCGACCATTCGCCAACCAAAATGCGGAGAGTGTGAGCACGAACACAAGGGAGATTCCCATGGCTCCCATCGCCAACCACCCTACCGGACTTTCCCACTCTTCATCAGGTTTTTTCCAGCCGATGGCAAATGCGAAAAGCAGCGCCAGCATCACGGGAAACAAAATGGCAAGAGAAATCAGTGCAGATGCAAGCTGCATCAACCACGCGGGTGACTCAGGATGCATTATTCACCTCCCCCTTGCCGGATCCAGGGTTGGTGGCGGCGGAGGTGATTGTGATTTCGGATTCGTGATCGCCTATCAGCACCGGATTGAGGTTTTGCATACGCCCCAAAAACCAATCGGATGAATGTTTGAACCCATTGATTACGGGTGAGTGCCCTCCGTTTGAGCGGACATTTTCAAACCCTTTATGGGGCACCCAGATGTATTGGTCGGTTGTTTGCCAATCAAGACAAACAACCCGTATCCAGGAGTTGTCCATCATGGTTTGGACATAGGGTTGGCGCTTGATCACCGCTGTGAGAATTTCCGGGTTGGAATAAATCACGACCAGGAGCCTCATCGGATGGTGGATTTCGACGGCTTGCCGGGGAAGGCCGGTCCTCAAATCGCCTGAGGCCCCCTCCATCACACCCAACATCGCGGTGGGGTTGTGGGGGAGTTTGGTTCCCGCGCCGAGCTTGTCGTTGTCCACTCGGGAAAAATAGTATTGGAGATTGATACCCGCCAAAACCGGAAGGATTCCCGCGAAGAGGCGCTCGATTATCACACCTTGAGGATCGGTTTCCGGCTCATAGGAGATCAGAAACGATCGACGGTCAAGGAACAGTCCCCTGGTAAGCGAGCGGGGACCATAGACAGCCATCGCGTTTGTGCAGTGGCCAAACTCGGGTCTTGGCTGGCTAAGATCGTGTGCCCGTCCCTGGACATGGCGGATGGCTTCGGCTTCGGTGATTAAGCGGGATGCCGAATGGAAGCGGCGACACCGTTCGCGGGCGTTGACTTTGGCGGCTCGTTTGAGGGCCTTGTGCACTTCCCCAATCCGGGCGGAAGCCTGGGGCGAAATTCCCGCGGGTTCGAAAAGGGTAACCGCATCGTTGCAGGTGTCGTGAAGACCGCCGACAAACACGGTGTCATTTGGGATTTGGATCCCTTTTTTGGCCAGTCCCATGCGGACTTCAGGCAGGTTGCCCAAATAGGCAAACAGTTTCGCGTTGGCGCCGCCATCATTCCCCGCGCATGCCCCACAGTCGTAGGCCGATTTGTACGGGTTGTTTACGCTTGTGGATCCATGGCCCAAAAAGACCACGACTTTCGCGAAATGTGTGGTGAAACCAATGTTTTCAAGAAGGCCGGCCACCCGGGCGATCTGATCCTGGATTCCGAATGTCCCTTTACTGAGGCATTCCTGCGGGGTCGCCGTGGGGTCCGGTTCAATGAACTCGAACTCCGTCCTTACGGGAGGTCCACTCAGTTTTGTGACAAAGGCCCGAAATCGTGCCGCAACGATTGGAAAAATCAATCCCAGAACCATCGCCGGGTAAGCCAACAGGCCAAGGAAACCCAACAATAAGGATCCACTAATATCCTCACGGCCTGAGGATTCGATCCGGTGCATCATTCGGCTGATGGTTTGCTGGCGAAGCATCCAGGTACGGTGGGAAGCGCCCAATGGGACTTCCCGGATTTTGTGGGCTGCAGGAACATGGAGGGGGCAGGAGGCATTGGAATCTGCCTGGCCCAGAGCCTGGAACTTGATGGGGAGACCAAAAAAGCCGGGGCCACCAAAGGTTTCCGCTCCGGGACTCGTCTCCTCGATAGCTCTCCGGAATGATTCCTCGCGATCATCCAGGCAGGTCATCACCTGGAACTCGGGGGTATGATCCCGGCGTTTTGTCGCTTTGGCCCTAAGGGCAAATGCCCCCAGGATCTGGTTTCGGTATGCCGCCTCCTGGGCTTCCTGCCAAACCGCGAGTCTTTGACGGCGACCAAATTTGGTAACCAGCTCAACCAAGTGGGCCTTGGCGTGGGGGTCCATGGCGGCGAATCGTGCCGCATGATAGCCTTGGTG
>CAMBMH010000065.1 GCA_945868575.1 Singulisphaera sp. GP187
TGGGGTAATTTCGCCATCTAAAGGAATCACACTTTCCCAATCCAAAGGCGATCCAGTCGGGACAAGCCTGGACTCCAAATGCTCAACATTGAGGGATCCGAATCGCATCGATTTGCTGGTTTTGCGAATGGACATGGAAGTTCTCCCGGAGTTTAGATATAGCGTATATTTTTCGGATAGAACCAAGCCAAATAACACCCCAAGTTCATTGGTGTCAAGGCTTGTTATTTATGCATAAAGACCCTAATTAAAGTCTAGCTTGGGTGCCTTTAAAAGTCAATTTTCGGCCTTTAACCCAACCTTCTACAGCTGCCCTTTTCGGGTCTCTCCAACCTGATTAGCCTGCCAATATGCCAATGATGGCCATTCCAGAGCCGTTAACCAACCGTCGGCGCTATAGGCTCCTGTATCAATTGCTATAGTTTTGGGAAAACGAAGTGGAACACCATTTGCCAACTTGGTGTGACCACAAATCATGGTTTTGCCTGAATAATGTTCGACCGGCTCATCCAGCTTTTCCCACAAAAGTGCGCTCTCGGGTTGATCCTCAAGCGACAATCCAGCTTCAACCTTGGCATGAACACAAAAAAAATCCTCATCCTCGTGAAAGTCGGCGAGCTTGGAGAGAAACTCCCAATGGGGCCCTGGAATTGCCTTCGGCCAATCCTGTTTTTCCGAAGTAAAATAACTTTCGAGAGTTTCCCGTCCCCCATGAACCATCCAGTGTCCAGTTGACCGGTTTTGTGCCGACCCAACCATCATCAAATCATGATTTCCGCGAATAGCAATCAGCTTTCCCTGTTCCCTAAGCAGAATCAAACGGTCGATGACACCCCGGCTGTCGGGTCCACGGTCAACATAGTCCCCAAGCGTAATTATTCGATCAGCTGGTCCTGCGGCCTGCAAAACCAGGTCCAAAGCTCCAAGGCAACCGTGAATATCACCTATGATCAGAGTTCGCATGGGAAGGTGTGTCTTGGCCTTTGGAGTTTTTTGTTTATTAAACTGCGATCCGATTCAGGAATTAGGGCCCCGCCCCATCTTCGTGGAAATAAAGCCCTTTTCCTAGGTAATCTATTCCGGGTTTGCGAGATTCGCTACTCGCGCCCCTGAAGTAGACCCAGATAACTATGGTATCGGCTAGCGTGAATCAGTCTTCGGTCGACTGCGCCTCGGACCGCACAACGCCCCTCATGGGTATGGGTGCAATCGGGAAATGCGCATAAGGAAACAAAAGGGCAAAAATCGGCAAACAGCCCCTCAAGCTCCGCTGCCCGCGTTTGCCAAATGTCGAATTGGCGCACTCCGGGGGTATCGGCAACCCAACCACCACCCTTCAGGCGAATCAATTCATTGGTTGTGGTTGTGTGTTTTCCTTTGGCGTTGACCTCACTCACCTCCCGAACACGAAGTCCCAAATCGGGTTCGATGGCATTTAAAAGCGAGGATTTCCCTACGCCGCTTTGCCCGGAAAAGGCGCTGATCTTCCCGTGGATCAGATTTTTGAGTCGGCTGATCCCCAGATTGGTCCGGGCACTGGTCAGTATCACCTCGACACCAAGTCGCTCCCACCCCCCCACAAGCCTCTGATAATTTCCTGCTTCCGCCAAATCGATCTTGTTCAGACAAACAATGGCAGGGAATCCAGAACGCTGGGCGGCGGCAAGGTAGCGGTCGACAAGGTGTACCTTAAGTTCGGGTTCCACGACCGAAACCACGAAAAATACCTGGTCCAGGTTGGCCACCAAAACATGTTCCCGTCCTCGAACACTCCGTCCCAGCACTCCGTGCCTGGCCTGAATTCGCTCGATTACCCCCTGAAAAGGGAGCTCGGAAGGGTTGCTAGCACGAGCCGGGGCAACCACGGGCTCTGTGGTCTCCGGAAATTTGGCTCCTTCTGCCAAACGGATCCAAACACGATCCCCCGCAGCGACCACATGTCGGGCATCTGTTGCCAAGGTTTTAAGCAGTCGCCTTACCGAGCATCCAACATGGTAGCCATTGTCTGTCTCGACAATGCTGTAGAGTCCATGGACTCTCAAAACCCTTCCTGGAAAGCAGGCATCCGTATCAACTGATGGTAATTCTCCCGCAGTTGTCGATTCCGTGGTCAGTTGGGAAGGATCCTGGACAATGGTTCGTTTTCGAGAGAGTTCCCCCTTGGTGCGAACTCTTTCGCCATGGTCCGAGGCATCATTTTCGAATTTGTGCTCCTCAAAACCCCGGGTCCAGGTCTTATCCCTGGCGGGTTTTGAACGGTTTTTTCGAAAATCGACTCGGATTTTGCGTTTCATACCAACATTTTAGCATTCCGATCCCCCAGTCAAAGGGGAGCAAATTGTTCCATTAGCGATAAAGCAAGATTGACTTTACCTACAATTACGATAAAATTATCTGTTAGTTCATTTCTGTCTCTTCCCCTTCCGTTATCCCTGTCCATTGACCAATTCTGAGGATAGCTCTTGATAATTAATTCCTAAATTCCACGAAATCCTCACACTGGCATCAGGTTTGCCCCTGTATCATAGTGTTTGTGTGGAGAACCTCACCCTAACCACTGGACGCGTACCTTTAAGGACGAATTGGAAATGACCGGGCTTCGAAAGGGAATGAAACACCGTGGGCATAATGGCCGTTCGATGGCAATACCGCCTTGGTGTGAGGAGGTTGTTCAAGATATGGGCAACCAGGAGTCCAAAATGATGACGACCACCGCGCCAGGACCCGTTGTGGAAATCAGCTTATTGTTGCCCGAATGGCAAGCAAATATGCTTGAGACCGAAGCATTTGCTCGTGGTCTCAGTCCCGCTAAAATGCTCCGTCGCTTATTGATGGAACATTTTGGAGACACCCAGAACGGATCTACCAATACCTAGCCGGGTCTTAGAGCCTAGTCAGGCTCTATGGAAATAGGCTGATTTCCCTCCAATGGTCTTTATTCCTTGGAGGATTCCGTATGCTTTCTGGTTATGATTTTGTTTCTGATTGCCTATTTAATTGAGTTATTTATTTAATCGTATTTTTATCGCCATTAAAAATCTTGGCAATCCACAATCCACAACCCGGCCAAATTGTTTATCGGATTCCGACGGTTAAAATCCTTGCAGTATCCCCTGGGGATTTTTATGATTTCTCTAGTGGTAGCTGTGGGTCTTTTTGTCCCGGGCACTGCTTACCCCTCCCTGTTTACCACCCCCCGGAGTGTCTTATGTCAGGCTTGAATCTCAATCGCCGTACATTCCTTTTGGGCGCCGCTGCCGCGGTACCCCTTGTCCGCGCTACTTACGGCTATCCCGCTGCCGAGCAGGTTCGCCTGGGGGTTATCGGGGTAGCTGGTCGAGGCGGAAACAACCTCGCCGAACTCGAACCAGCCGGGGGCACAGTGGTTGCCCTTTGCGATGTCGACACCGGACGCTGTGGTCAAGCACAGAAGCAATTCCCCAACGCAACTCTTGACCAGGATTTCCGCAAGCTACTCGACCGAAAGAACATCGACGGCGTCGTTATCTCCACTCCAGATCACACCCACTTTCCCGCCGCCGCCCTCGGACTCGACTCCGATCGCCATGTCTATTGCGAAAAACCCCTCGCTCACACTGTTGAGGAAACCCGAATCCTCCGCAACCTTGCACGCATGAAAAAGCGTGTGACCCAAATGGGCACTCAGATCCACGCAACTTCCAATTACCGCCGCGTCGCCGAACTGATCAAGGCGGGAGCCATCGGTGATGTGACCGAGGCGCATGTATGGTGCGCGAAATCTTGGGGCGGCAAAGGTGTTTCCACGAAGACTGGTGAAAAGCCACCCGCATCCCTCGACTACGACCTTTGGATCGGACCCTCAAAGGAAGTCCCCTACAGCTCCTCATGGGTTCCTTTCAACTGGCGCCGGTACTGGAATTTTGGCGCTGGAACCCTTGGCGACATGGGCTGCCACTTCATCGATCTCACATTTTGGTCGCTTGACCTCGACTTCCCGAAAAAGGTTTCCGCGGAAGGAACCCCGGTCGATGCGGAAACCGCCGCTGATGAGCTGACCGCCAATTGGCATTTTGCCGCGAAGGGCAAACGCGGACCGGTGAAACTCTCCTGGTACGATGGCGGGCGCAAACCTGCGATCAAGGGCGCGCTCCCCTGGGATAACGGTGTTCTGTTCGTAGGCTCCAAGGGAATGCTCCAGGCCGATTATAACCGCCGCGTATTCCTGCCCGAGGGAACGGACTTGGCCGAATCCGCCAAGTCACTCAAAATCGACCCCATTGCGGATTCGATCGGCCATCACAAGGAGTTCGTCGAAGCCATCAAGGGCAACGGTAAAACCCTTTGCAATTTCGACTATAGCGGGCCACTCACGGAAACTGTTCTCCTTGGCGTCGCGGCATACCGCGCCGGCAAAGAATTCGAGTGGAACGCGCCAACACTCACCGCCAGCGAACCCGCAGTCCAGGCGTTCATTTCGAAGCAATACCGAGCCCCTTGGGACAAAATCCTTGCGGGATTCAAAAACGCCGCAATTGCATAACACATTGGTTTCTCGCATAAAGTAATGGAAACCCAACGGGCGGGACAGAGAATGTCCCGCCCGTTATTTTTCCTCATGAATCAGCCTACGATCCATTTTGATTTGTCATTTATGCACATGAATCCTTTCCTTCCGTAAAACCATCAAAAAGGTATCCTTCTCAAAAGGTACCTCCAAGCCCCCGGGATTTTCCCATGACTTTTTCAACCACCATCCGAAGCGAAAGGTTCACTTTTTCCAATCTCGGTGAACTATTCGCCAAAGCCAACGAACCAAAATCGGGAGACAGCCTCGCAGAAATAGGCGCCACAAGTGAACGCGAACGAATCGCCGCCAAAATGGCCCTTGCAGAAGTCCGGCTGGATGAAATTGTCGCGGAACCGCTAGTTGATCCCGAAATCGATGATGTAACCCGATTGATTCTCGATCGCCACGACAAAGTTGCTTTGGGTCCAATCCATTCACTGTGCGTTGGGGAATTTCGCGAGTGGCTCCTTAAGGGCGGCCCAGAATCGGATCCCGGAATCAAGGATTGGAAGACCCTCTCCAGAGCTATCACTCCTGAAATTGCTGCTGCCGTTACCAAGCTTTTATCCAATAAGGAACTGGTCGCAATCGCATCGAAAATTCAAAATGTGGCTCGATGTCGCAACACTACCGGTTTGCCGGGAACATTGGGAATACGGATCCAGCCCAACCATCCGACGGATGACCCCAAAGGGATCATTGCATCGACCATCGATGGCCTCCTTATGGGAGCGGGGGACGCGGTCATTGGAATTAACCCCGCTGTGGATTCGGTGGAGTCAGTATGTGCAATTCTGCAAACTTGCGAAAAGCTAATTTCCACCCTAAATATCCCCACACAAGGTTGCTGTCTCGCGCACATAACCACCCAATTGGAGGCAATGCGTCGTAGCGCTCCTGTTGATTTGCTCTTCCAATCGGTGGGCGGAACCGAAGCGACCAATAAAAGTTTCGGAATCAACCTTTCCCTGTTAAGGGAGGGACGAGAGGCTACACTTGACCATCATTCCAGGAGGAATGTCGCTTGGGCAGGTAATCAGGTCATGTATTTTGAAACCGGTCAGGGGAGTTCCCTTTCCGCGGGCGCCCATCACGGAATCGACCAGCTTACCCTCGAGGCCCGGGCCTATGCGGTCGCCCGGGAATTCGATCCTTTCCTGGTCAACAGCGTGGTGGGTTTTATTGGTCCGGAATATCTCTTTGATGAAAAACAGATTCTTCGGGCCGGGCTCGAAGACCACTTTATGGGCAAATTGCTAGGCCTTCCCATGGGGGTGGATATCTGCTTCACCAACCATGCCGAGGCCGACCATAACAGCCTCGATAATCTTTTGCTGCTTTTGGGACAGGCGGGCTGCAATTACATCATGGGTGTCCCCTGCGGGGATGATATCATGCTTGGCTATCAATCAACAAGTTATCATGATGGAGCGTTTGTCCGTTCCTTGTTGGGACGAAAAGCTGCCCCGGAATTTCAGGAATGGCTGGAATTTGAGGGAATCGCCCGGGGCCCGCACCTTTTGGGATCCGGGCGTAATTTATCACTTTTGGAATCGGCCCGAAACCTACTGGAAGACAGGGTTGTCAGATGAATAACAGCAATGACAAAGCAACCTCCGATGAATCGACCCTTTCGCGGATGGGTTACACACAGGAACTCCATAGGGGATTTTCCGGGTTTTCTAATTATGCACTCTCTTTTTCAATAATCTGCATTCTCGCGGGTGGGATCACTTCGTTTCATCTCGGCTTTTGCGCGGTGGGTCCGGCCGCCATCGGCCTTGGCTGGCCTCTGGCCGTTCTCTTTTCCCTTTGCGTCGCCGCGACAATGGCACAAATCGCCTCGGCCTTTCCCACCGCTGGAGGTCTTTATCACTGGGCGGCGCTCCTTGGCGGTCGGGGCATGGGATGGTTCACCGCATGGTTCAACCTTGCCGGATTGGTCACGGCCCTTGCCGCCATCAATGTGGGAACTTGGCGCTTTGTTGTAAGTGGTATTTTTGAGGGAAACGATCCGGGAGGATCTTCCCAAATCATTGCCGTGTCCCTGATCACGATTTCCCAGGCGATTATCAACCTTTTGGGTACGCGAATCGTCGGCCTGATCACTTCGTTCAGTGGATGGTGGATCCTTGTGGTTTCCTTCGCGTTGTTTGCTTCACTTTTGTATTTTGGATCCCCCCAGAGTCCGATTCACCTGTTTGATTTCCAAAATCATAGTGGCCTTCCCGAGGGGGACGCGGCTGTATGGCCTGTTACAGAATCGATGGCTTGGCTCTTCCTTTTGGCTTTACTTTTACCGGCTTATACGATTACCGGATTTGATGCCTCTGCAAATGCCTCGGAGGAAACCCACGATGCAGCACGCAATGTGCCTCGCGGTATCATCCAGGCTGTGCTGATTTCTGGCGTGGCTGGTTGGATCCTTTTGTCAGTCGCGGTATTGGTGATTGACGACAACCGCGCAATTGCCTGTCAGGGCGAACGAGCGTTTGTCCAAATCATGGAGGAAAATATTCCCCATTGGCTTCAGGATCCCCTTTTTGCCTCAATCCTTCTGGCACAATATCTTTGCGGTCTTGCCACGGTAACCTCCGTGTCGCGGATGACTTTTGCATTTGCCCGTGACGGTGGACTGCCTGCATCGAAATGGCTACGACATGTCAACCCCAAGACTCAAATTCCGACCATTGCTGTTTGTTCGGTTTCCATCACCGCGATCCTCTTTACCCTCTATGCGGAGGTCTACGCCACCATCGCCGCGGCTTGCACCATCCTGCTTTATTTGGCCTATGTCCTTCCCACTTTCCTAGGTTTGCTGGCGTACGGACGAACCTGGAAAAAGATGGGGCCGTGGAACCTTGGAATATGGTTTCGGCCTCTCGCGCTACTGAGCATTTTTGGAAGTATCGGGCTATTGGTAATAGGCACACAACCTCCATCCGAAAAGGCGGGATATGTAGTTCTTGCATTTACCGTTGTCCTGCTGGTTGGATGGTTCTCATGGGCAAAATGGAGGTTTCCCGGACCACCCGTCGACCTCAAGGAACTTCAGGGAGACTAACCTTGAAACCTGTTCCAACAACCGAATCTACTCTGGAAACCCGTCTTCGCTCATTGACGCCAGCAAGGGTGTTTGCGGCCCGACATGGGGGAGCACTTTCCACAAAGGATTGGCTTTCCCTTCGCGCGGACCACGCCTCAGCTCGCGATGCGGTGTTCCAGGAATCCAATCCATCGAAACTTTTTTTTGACGATTCCTGCTATGAGGTGCCATTGGTGGTATCCAGCCAGGCAATCACCCATGCCGAATACCTTCTGCGGCCGGATTTGGGACGCAAACTACTTCCCCCGGACAGAAACCGGATCGCGGCCGAATGTCCAAAAGGAGCGGAACTACAGATTCTCCTGGCAGATGGCCTTTCCGCAACAGCCCTGCAAAAGCAGGGGCCAAAAATCCTCAAATCATTGACTACATTCGCGCTGGCAGATGGATGGAAATTGGGGCGCCCCATTTTTCTCCAACGGGCAAGAGTTGGCATTCTCAATGATATTGGCTCTGTTTTGGATCCGATAGTTTGTGTCCTGTTGATTGGGGAACGCCCCGGACTCTCCACGGCGGAAAGTCTTTCCGCTTATTTGGCGTATCAACCCAAACCAGGAGACACCGACGCCAATCGAAACCTCATCGCAAGCATTTATAATGGAGGCATCCCCATTTCCGATGCGGCAGGTAGAATCCTCAATCTTGCCAAAACCATGCGAATGGCCGGGCAGAGTGGCGTAGGCATCCGCGAAGAACTCCCCTCCCTTGAACGCCCAGGATTTTCCGATGATTCCACTCTCCCTTGATGGCAAAGTTGCAATCGTCACCGGAGGCAGCCAGGGGCTAGGCGAGGCCACCATCCGCAAGCTCCATGCCGCCGGCTCAAGGGTGGTGATCAACTACTTTCCCGATTCTGAAGGGATCAACGAAACCAAGGCCAACCTCCTTGCACGGGAACTTGGTGACAAAGCCCGGGTGGCCGCTGCGGATGTGCGCATTCCCGAACAGGTCAAAACCATGTTCGCTGATACAGTCCAGGCCTGGGGCGGAGTGGACATTGTCGTGAACAATGCCGCTGTCCTTCGTGATAAGACCATTCGCAAGATGTCCGATTCGGATTGGCAAACGGTAATTGACACAAACCTTACGGGTGTCTTTCATGTTTGCCGGGCTGCTGCGGAAACACTCAGGGTGGACGGCCGCATCGTCAGCCTTGCTTCCATTGCGGCTTCGGTTGGTTTTTTTGGCCAATCCAACTATGCCGCCGCAAAAGCAGGTGTGGAGGCAATGACCCGCGTCCTATCCCGTGAATTGGCGAAGAAACGAATCACGGTCAACTCTGTCGCTCCCGGAGTTGTCCTTACGGAAATGGGCAAAAGCATCCCGGAAGAAGTGCGAAAAGGGATGCTGGAACAGATACCCCTCGACCGTTTTGGGGAACCCGAAGATATCGCCCATGCGATCCTTTTCCTTTGTAGTCCGATGGCCTCGTACATTACGGGACAGACCCTGCATGTAAATGGGGGTTGGTACGCATGAGTTGCCCGCGTGATGCCAAAATGTGCGAGGCTCGCGACGGAGTTGCCCTCATCCGGGATGGACAAACGATTGCATGTGGTGGATTTGTCGGAGCAGCCCACCCGGAAGCCATCACCAAAGCCATCGAAGACCAATTTCTTGATAACAAAGGTCCCCATAATCTTACACTTGTCTATGGAGCGGGACAGGGGGACGGAAAATCCCGGGGAATCAATCACCTGGCGCATACTGCCCTGATCAAGCGGGTGATCGGTGGGCACTGGGGACTGGTACCTCGTATGGGGCGCCTGGCTTTGGATGGAGAAATTGAAGCCTACAATTTTCCCCAGGGGGTAATCTGTCAATTGTTTCGCGATATTGCAGCGGGGCGACCGGGCTGCATCACCCATGTGGGTTTGGACACATTCATTGATCCGAGGATTTGCGGCGGAAAACTCAACTCCAGGACAACCGAGGACCTCGTTGAGTTGGTCGATCTGGGGGGC
Organism: Singulisphaera sp. GP187; assembly: GCA_945868575.1. GTDB lineage: Bacteria > Planctomycetota > Planctomycetia > Gemmatales > Gemmataceae > SYLG01. The sequence goes on from CAMBMH010000065.1 coordinate 9,620, forward strand.
AAGCCATGGCTATGGTACAAAGCATTCCCGATCCATGTGGGACTAATTCGGGGAAGCGCCGCGGACCCTCTGGGAAATCTCGTCATGGACGAGGAAGCAATCATAGGCGAAGTCCTACCCATAGCCCAAGCGGCAAGAAACAGCGGTGGAATCGTGATTGCTCAGGTCAGCAAACTCCTGGACAAACCCGCCGATCCAAAACAAGTCAAGGTTCCCGGAATCCTGATCGACAAAATTGTTTTGGCCAAACCAACCGACCACGAACAAACTTTTGCGGAATCCTTCAATCCCTCCTATTTTTTACCCGCACCGTCGACTACGGATCCGGTGGGTCCAAAAAATGTCTTGAAGATGCCTTTGGATGAACGCCGAATCATCGCGGCCAGGTCCGCGGATGAAATTCCACCAGGTGCCATCGTCAATTTGGGCATTGGCATGCCAGAAGGGATCGCAAGGATTGCCGAGGAGCGGAATCTGCTCGACCGTTTCACCTTGACGGTGGAGTCTGGTCCGATTGGTGGTCGTCCGGCAGGTGGGCTTTCTTTTGGGGCCTCAATTCATCCGCACGCTATCATTGATCAACCTGCCCAGTTTGATTTTTATGATGGGGGAGGGATCGATTTCGCTGCTCTTGGCGCCGCGCAGATCGACCAATTCGGCAATGTCAATGTTTCTGCCTTCGGCAACCGTCTTGCCGGAGTGGGTGGTTTTGTCAATATCAGCCAAAATGCCAAACATCTGGTCTTTTGTGGAACCTTTACCACAGGCGGCCTGAAGGTCGCAATAGAAAACAACCACTTAAAAATATTAACCGAAGGCGAAATTCCGAAATTCCTGACCAGGGTGGAACATGTGAGTTTTAGCTCCCGATTGGCCCGCAAGCGTGGCCAAAAGGTGCTCTATATCACCGAACGCGCCGTATTTGAACTCCATCCGGAGGGGCTCAAGCTGATCGAGATCGCTCCGGGAATTGACCTGCAAACACAAATCCTCGACAAAATGATGTTCAGACCAATCATCAACAACCCAAAGCAAATGGGCTCGCATCTATTCCGGGTTTGAGCAAGTACATTCCGAAATGACTGAATTACCGTCCCGTTTGCGAGGCCATAGGATTTTCCGAAGGAAATAAAATATCGGCTAAAACATATAAAAACGCTTTTTTTAATTGTTTCTTGGAGGCAGGAATTCTCACTCATGGATTCTATTGCCGTTACGGTCCGACAATCATTTCCCCATTCTCCCGAACGGCTCTTTGACGCCTTTCTTGATCCCGATTGGATTGGGAAGTGGATGTTTGGATCCCAAATTCGTGATGAAGAGGTTCTTCGGATTCATGTGGACCCGCGTAGGGGTGGGGAGTTTTCGTTTTTGGTTCGTCGACCCGCAAAACCAAACGGAACCGAAATCAACCATGTCGGGCGTTACATGGATATCTCACGACCTGAACGCCTTTCATTCACATGGGCAATTGGGATCCACGACGAAAACAGCAGCCGTGTAACGCTTGAGGTCATTCCCCTCGGCCTGGGAAGTGAAGTGACCCTTAACCACGAAATACCCATCGAATGGGCCGACTATGCTGAGCGCACCCGTGGTGCCTGGGCCCTCATGCTGGCAACTCTGGCCAAAGTCCTGGATGAACAATTTCTGTAGGAAAAAAAAGGCCCTGAGGCAATCTATCGCCTCAGGACACAATTTTGTTTTTACCAATGTAATACAAAAAGAATCCGATTTATTCGGCTGGAGTTGGTTCAGCTTGGGGCGGGGTCTCCGGTTCGGCGGCGGGAAGCTGATACTCAATCGGCGAATCGCTCCCGAATCCCTTGAGGCGTAGCAGCCTTTTCCCATCCAGCACCGCTTCAATGAGCGGCCACACCAATTTGCGCCTCCAACCCTCCCGAAGGGAAAGCCCCTCGGGGATCGGTTTTTTTTGGGCTTTGGCGCGCACAACCGCACGAATCTCGGCGACCGAGGCAACCATGGTCTGGGCCAACTTTTGACGAATGCAGATATCGCCCAACACCGCGCTAAGCATACCCGAGGCTATGATCATTGCAGGAGTCTCGACCTCCTTTTCGGGAGGTTCCGGACAAAGTTCCGGGGGCATCTTGCGGGCCAAATTGGCCATTTCGACAAGGTCGGGTATGTCCCGGGCCTGAAGTCCCCTGACCAGGTTCAATTCCCGGTCGGTGGTTGGCATCCTTCTTGCTACTTCCAGGAGCAGATCGTCCCGCATGAGGGTGCGCGCGGGGCGATTAAGCTTGCTCGCCCGCTTTTCCCGCCAATCAAAAATCATTTTCAAAAGCGCGAGCTTTTTGCGGTCAAGTTGCCCCGCGCCACGCAAACGGCGCCATTTTTCCAATCCAGGCTCCCCCTCTTCATCAGGGGTCCAATTAATGAGTCTGGTGAATTCCTCCTGAGCGGCTTCCAGGCGGTCCATCTGTTTGAGTCGGGCCACCAACACCGCATGCGCCTGAAGGAGGTAACGCACATCATCAAATGCGTAACGGATTTGGGCCGAAGTGAGCGGCCGAACCCGCCAATCGGTCAGAGTTTCTGCCTTGTTAATGCGCCGATTTACCAAGCTTTGAAGCAGCTGAGCCATGCCAACTGGAAATCCAAGACCGACCAGGCCCGATGCGATCTGGATATCAAAAAGCTTGCTCGGAGCCTGACCAATGGCCAATTGGCAAAGGCGGATCTCCTCCTTGCCCGCATGGACCACCACTTCCCTTTGTGGTTCGACAAGCAGTTTCCAAAGAGGCTCGATATTTTTGACTTTGATGGTATCAACCAGGATCAATTCATCCGGGGTTGCGATCTGGACCAGACAGATTTCGGGCTTGTAGGTATCTTCACCAACGAATTCGGTGTCAAGGGCCACAAGATTGTGCTTTGCAATGCGCATGCACGCGCCCCGGAAGTCATGGTCATTGGCCACGACAAGTTCGGGCAGGGCGTCCATAAATATCAATCTCCAAAACAATTGTGGTATATAGGCAACTATTGGTCCGGGATGGATCCCGATTCCTAAAATCATCTTAGGAATCCCGGCCCCACGCCCCAGCCTCATTAGTTAACCCGGTCACTGTTTCTGGGGCCACGCCCTGAATGATCCGTCCAATTAGCCTGGCTCGGAGTGTAGCCAGGTGGGCTTTTTTGAAGGAATGCAAATGAGCACCGACCTTTTCCTTGACGGCCTTCTAGACCAGCGTGTCGTAGTCGACCTGACAAGCCAATATGTGGTTCTTGGCAGCTTCACGGGCTACAACGAACATTTCCTTGAACTCAAAAACGCGGACCTTCACGACCTGCGGGATACAGAAACCACTCGGGAGAACTATGTCGCCGCCAGCGCCGCCACGGGGGTCAAACGCAACCGTCGGAAAGTTTACATAGCCCGGCACGAAATGGTGGCCATTGGAGCCCTGGATGATGTGGTTGATGATTAATTGCCTTAAGGCAAAGACCGCAACCCAAAGATAAATCTGTTATTCGCAAAAAAATAATCCAATGTCAAGCGTATCCATGAACGAAAGAAACCCGACATAAAGCCGGGCTCCTTCCATGAAATTTAAATTTTCCCTTGTTGAATCACCGATTCGGCTCAGGACTGGATGGAGGAAAGCACACTGTTAATCAAGGCGCTTTCGACAGCCCGGGTTTTACCCGAATTGAGGACCAGGAACTTGTAGGTATTCCCGCCTGCACTGAAGGAAACTTCAACCGTGTCGGTGTACTGCGGATACAGGCTTGCGGTTTGGCTGTTGCCAATCTTGTTATCAAACGAACCAATCACCTTGCCAATGAGGTTTGTGACCGCACCGAAACCGGTAAGGTCAACCTTGTCGGTGCCAAAACGCAAACCACTAAACACCGTGGTAGAAACATCAGGCGCCATGGAGGAATTCAGGACATACGATACGCCGGTCCCCTGACTTCCTACCTCGATACGATTGGGGCCACTGCCCAGAAGGGCCTTGGTGATGGAGGTGTTGGTTTGCAACCACAAATTGCCTGTCAGGCCATTGGCATCTATCACGCCCGTTCCCTGGACCGGAGGGGGGGGGGAGGTGTCATGATAAAGTTTTGGCCGAACTGCTGTGCATTGTCCGGGCGACCGAGGATATCTGTATTGGCCACAGATACACGATAGGAGAACTTGTAGGGCTCTTGCCAGGTGACCTTGTAGTTGGTGATGGCATCCGTTGCCACATCAAGGTCTCCACCAGCCCCATTAACATAGTACATGTACAATCCCCAGGCCGGAGCTACAAAGTCCTTGTCCGAGACACGGTATACTTTTGCGGGAGTGACCGAGGTATCCACATAAAACATGTTGGGATAGGCCTGCTCGATAGTAACCCCATAGGCCGACATGTCAATCTTTTCGCCAGCGGTCACTGATTGGGAGTTATTAGGTGACGACGAATACCCCGAATTATCAACGCGAACAACATCCGCGGATGCGGTAGGGACCGGAGTCAGATGGTAAGTACTTGTCCCGACCATTTTCAGCGTCTGATTCGCATCCAACCCATCGTAAATGTAGGAATATGCCGAAGCACCGGAGGCAAGGGTTCCGCCACCCTGTCGCAATTGGGTGGCCCCGATGGGATTGTAACCCATTTCTCCGGTCCGTCCGGTCACACCCCATGAATCCGGATCATTCAAGAGGTCGTCAATCGCGTTCGGGCTCATCACCGCGCCGTAGTGGAATATGGAAGGATAGGTTTCCGAGAGGTTTAGGGGGGTTTTGTCTACGGTAAATATCTTGTCTGCCGCGGTGACCCCATCGGCAACTTTTTTGAAGGTAATCGTCGAGCTGCCGGTCACCCAGGTTCCGGTTCCGGTATCATTCGCCTGGACCAGTCCTGAATAAAGTCCATACATGGCGTTGACACCACTCACATAAGCGCCTCCCGAGATGAAGGCGGCATTGAATTTACTCCAGAAAACATCTCCCCTGTTGACGCCAAAGGCGGTCTGGCTGGAAGTAATCTTCATGGTGCTGCCGAAAATGTCCTGGGCCTTTGCAAAGATCTCCTTGTAGCTATCGTTGGAAGCGTAGGTTTTCAACACACCATACATGTAGCTTCGCGAAGTCTGATACTGAAGACCCAAAGCTGTGGAAACCACTCCATCTGGCGCAACCCGTGGATCATTGAGGCCAAAGGTTTGATCCTCGCCAACCCTTCCCGCAAGGTACAAGGAAAGTTGCTCGCGCTTTAGTGCATCGATATGCTGCCCGATGAGTGGGTTTTTCAATGGATCGAAACCGGTATCAAAAGCAACCGCTTCGTTATGGAGAAAGACCGAGGCCGCTTCACGGGCAATTCTGGTAATCAACCCGTTGGCATCCAACTCGATGCCGAGGAAAGTGGACAGGGTATCCTTGCTGAAGGCAAATTCCACATCGGTGGAATTGGGATTTTTTGGCGCCCCGGCAGTTCCATCCCATCGGCCAAAAACCTCGAAGTTTTTGTTCCATGGATCAACTTTACCCATGTTGGCCAAATCGACCTGAAAGGCTCCCGGGGTGTTGCGCAAGTCGCCTGGATATGCCGATGCCCCAAATGTACCGGTGGTAGTCGCCGCAGCATTATTCCTTGCATCGTGGTCCGGATAATCATTGGAACGCAGCTGGGAAACAATTTGGCCGATGTTGTCGGGATTGGAGAAGGTCTCAACGGCGCGGATCTGGTTGGCCAAAAATTGGATTTGCGCCTGACCGGCGGTTGGACCACCAAATGGTTCCATCGTAAGGCCAACCAGGCCCGCCTCAACAAGCCACCAACCCTCATTTTGCGTATCGGTTCCGAAGACAATTCCCGAACCGAGCCGCCCGGCACCTTCGGGAGACGAAAGGAAATTGACCAACACATCCTGCTCGTCAACATCCGGCCGAGCCAAAAGATCTGTCCACGCCTTAACCTCGGAAGCGGATCCGCTTCGACCAAGGATTTCACGATAAAAGGAATGTACCTCGAAACCATCATTTTCACGACTGGTAAGGAAGCCCAGCGCAACATCAAAACGACTTGCGCCATTTTTTAAGGCCTTGAGGTGCTCAGCCTTGCCTTGCTCGTCCGCAGGACGCTCCAAAATTTGTTGATAGAGAAAATCGACATAGGTTTCGTCGCTAACATCCCGTCCGGTATATTCCTTCGAACTAAGAAAACCCGCCAGAATTTCCTCGGGAGTGGTTCCGTTTTTCACCGCGCCCAAGAATGCGTTCATGCCCGCAATGTCGGGTTCACGGTTCAATAATTCCCGGTAATTACAGGTGATGACAGACCTTTGGTGCTCCTCCGATTGAAGAATGGCCTCGGTCACCTGATTCAGGGATTGTCCAGCATCCAGATTGGCCACAAAAGCCTTCAGGCCAGACTCTTCGGGGCTCCGATTAAGCGCAAAGCGAAAGATGTTGGTGACCTGATCAGAAAAGACGGAAGTCGCGGGGGGCCAATCTCTGTTCGAGGTTTTCAAGCGCGATAGGAGAAAAAAGTCTACGAAAGTCCGAATTGTTCATCACAAAAACTCCGTTTACACAGCCTAGCCGGATTTTGTCTCATCAGCAGAAATGGCACAAATGATGGCGGTTTTGGTGAAAAAACCGATACGAACTATGCTATCCAAAAAATCCAATTTTCTCAAGTGATTTTGGCAGAAAATATAGCTTTTATGACCAATTTGTCTCGTAAACCGCAATCTTATGCAATCGACAATCCGGACTTCCTCCAGGCAAATCGGCTACACCATGGAATTCCATAACCGATTTGCGAAGGATTCAAATTCGTTGGACCATCAGGTCCGGATATTAGTCACATTCCGGGTGTTTTGTTTTAAAGGCGATCGCCAATCACAAAGTCCCAGGAACGGTTAGGGTGATGGTATTTTTAAGCCAAGGGGTTCTCGCGCCACTTCGCGATTGGTGATGGGACCGATTTCAATGACCACCTTGTCTGCTTCAGCGCGGGCGGTCGCGCATTGCGGGCTCGCGGCGCGCCCCTTGGGATTGTACGATGCAAAAGCGGATTTGAGCTCCGGTCCCTTCCCATTGATCCGGGGATAGCCAAAAGTCACGACGCACCTGGGAATCCCCGATTGGGGGATTTTTTCGGTCGAATAAATCTCGACAAATGCCGCGTGTCGCGCCCAAAAACTGAAGTCGTTTCCTTCAAAACGGAGGCTGCCTATCGGGGTTTTCGCGCCATCTTTTTGGGATGTGACGACACAGTCAAACCATGTGTGCGCCTTGCCTTCGATGGTTTCTTTCTTTCCTTTTTGGATGGAATAAGTGTAAGTACCACTGGTCCAGGTAAAAGGACGCCTGACGCTGCAAAACTCGCCTTCATAGCCCGCGCTTTCGCAAAGCCCGCCTTCCTCCATTCGCACATGTCCAAGACCGATAGGAGTGGACTTGTCCGCCGACCATCGGGAGAAAATCGCCCCCTTACCCGGATGAACACGCTTGCGGGATTCCTTGGCCTGCCATCCGTTTATGTTGGTTTGAAGGCCACCATAAAAGTCCATGTTGTTGATGCGTGCGATCCCGACCGGGGCCACATAAAGGTTGAACGCGTCGGGAATATCGCGGTCGATCGTGACTTCGACATCAAGCCTTTCAAAACCTTTGGTTTCCGAGGCAAATTCCCACCAAATATCCGCCATGTGCCACGGGAGCCTGGGGAGTTTTACCCCGGCTTTTTCCGCCATCTCCGCAGGCGATGGCTGGTTTGGGGAAAGGGCCTTGTCTCCCGCTCCCTGGGAAAAAACAACACCCGAGATTATCGCCAACAATACCAACGGGGCGACAAATCGAAAGTGGATCAAATGGAATCTTCCAAAATCAAACATTAAACAGGAAGTGACAGATATCCCCATCCTGCATGATGTAGTCCCGACCGGCAAGACGGAGCTTTCCGGCGGCGCGAATTTCCTTTTCGGATTTGTACTGTTCAAGATCTTCAAGAGTGTAAACTTCGGCGCGAATGAAGCCCCGCTCGAAGTCGGTATGGATGACACCCGCCGCCTGGGGCGCTGTGGAACCGACAGGAACAGGCCAGGCCCTGACCTCTTTTTCGCCTGCCGTGAAATAACTCTGAAACCCAAGCGCGCGATACGCGGCCCGCGCCAAGGCGGCCAAAGCGGGCTCGGTGATCCCGGCCGAAGCCAGCATCTCTCCGCGATCCGCCTCGTCGAGTTCGGCGATTTCGGCTTCAAGCTTCGCGCAAACGGGAACCACTTCGGCCCCCAACTTCGCCGCAAACTCGCGAACCTGTGTCACCAGCGGATTTTTCCCCTCAAGATCATTTTCGTCCACATTGGCAACATAAAGGATCTTTTTGGCAGTCATCAACCCGAAGCTCGACATCGCTTTGGCCTCGGTCTCGTCAAGCTCCAGCTTGCGCAGTGGCTGGTCGGTCTTGAGGTGGGCAAGGCACTTTTTGATCGCGTCAGCGCGCTCCTTGGCCTCCTTGTCGCCACTTTTGGCGGAACGCTCGGCCCGGGGAAGGGCATTTTCAAGGGTCTGCATATCGGCAAGCATCAGCTCGATTTCGATCGTCTCAATATCCATCAGGGGATCAACACGACCGGAGACATGGATCACATTGGGATCCTCGAAGCAGCGGACCACCTGAAGGATCGCATCCACTTCGCGAATGTGGCTGAGGAACTTGTTGCCAAGGCCTTCGCCTTCGCTGGCGCCTTTTACGATCCCGGCAATATCAACAAGGGTCAAAGCGGAAGGAATGATCTTTTGCGGAACAATGAATTTGGTGATACGGCCAAGCCTTGGATCCGGCACGGGAACGATGCCTTCGTTGGGCTCGATCGTGCAAAACGGGTAGTTGGCAGCCTGGGCACCCTTGGAGCTGGTCAGGGCATTGAAAAGGGTGCTTTTTCCAACATTGGGCAAACCGACAATCCCTGCTTTCATGATCCCGCTACCACCTAATTTTTTCGTGTTTTCATGAGCCCGTGGGTCCGATAGACCCGATTTTCCGGGGGCATACCCAGACGATCACCGAATAGCGATTCTATGGTTATCCCAAGGCCTTTTCCCGGAATATCCCGGGGATACCCGGTGAAAACAAAACCTTCACCTATTTTTTGGGCGGAGGTGGAGGGGGCTTCTTGCCCGCGGGCCTGGGAGGTTCCGAATCACCAAGCATTTTGGCCAATTCGGCCAAATGAATATCCCGGGGAAGCATACCCTGATTCAAATCATCAAGGTCAAAGTCGTTGAGATCGCCTTCAAATTCGGTGAATGGAGGATCACCCTCGCCAGCCAATGGAATGGGTGGAAGGTCCAAAGCGTTGGCGGGACTAGGCTGGGGCTCTTCAAAAAGTTCCAGATGATCCGACCCGGAAACATCGGCCAAAGGGATCGGGGCATCATCAAATAAATTCAATCCGCCTCCACCCACGGGAATCGAATGGGGCTCGGTCATGGGAACTTCATCGAGGATCGCCGCCAAAGGAATCTCTTCGGTGGTCGACCCAGCAACCGCAGCCCGCTGTGGAGCCCCAGGAGCGGGATAACCCGAATCTTTCCTAAGACCGGAAAGGCGTTTGAGAACCTTGGGTTCCATCCGGTAATGAACCCGGAAGGAGACACTGCCCAGATTGAGATCATCACCAGGAAGTAGGGCAACAGGGTTTAAAACAGCGATTTGATTGATGAATGTTCCGTTGGTGCTGCCCATGTCCTCGATCAGGTAATAGCCCCCCTCCCCCTTTTGCCAGGTGATCAGGGCATGCGAGCGGGAAATTTGGGAGGAGGGAATGCGGATTTTGCTACCTGTGGCTCGGCCTACAACCAAGCGCTCACCGCGAACCCTGCTCATGTGACCAGATTGATTCCCGGTCAGAAGTGTAAGTATCAATTCCATAGTTGGCACCTCAAGGGATTGTACCAAATAAAAAGGCGGAGGAATACTCCCCCGCCCTTGTTGGTTAATTCCGTCTGACGAGGCGAATCTTAGTTGTCGCCTGGAATCACGGAGCTGTTGACCACGGGTGCGCCCAAGGGCTTGCCATTGTCAACCGTATTATAGCGAACCTGCAT
>CAMBMH010000066.1 GCA_945868575.1 Singulisphaera sp. GP187
TCAGCTTGCGCAGTTCTCCCTTGTCCCGCACGATTTTGGCGTAATAGACAGAATTGGCTGCGGTGGCGGCGGTATCAAACAATTCCGCCAGGTAGACATATCCGCCCACCTCTTCCACCTGGTTGCGTTTCTTCAGTTCTTCGGCGATCGTCACGACATCCGCAGGCGTGCCATTGTCAAAAAGGTGGATGATGGCTTCGTACACCAGGCGGTTGGCTGGCCCGTAAAAGTGGAGCGGTTTGACGATTGCAATGCAATCGCCGATGGCGCGGTTGTCCCGCAGAAGCGCACCCAGCAACCCCCGTTCGGATTCCGGGGAGTTGGGAAGCGTGCGTTCAGGAATATTTTTGGCCGGGTGATTGGCAAGACGAGCGGGCCTGGCTGGTTCCGTTTTGGTGGCGGATGCAAAATCTTTGAAAATGTCGGACATGGCACCTTCCTGATGATTGGAGATAAAAATGATTCGCTATAGACAGAGTTTGCCCGGGCTCGGGGGGCGGCATCCTCCCCCCGATGTGGTGGTTCGTCGGCTGAATTTGCGGAGTCGGTTTCAGCGCCTACCCGGGCGGGAGCCCCATGAATTCAGCCCCCCTCTGTGATCCCGGGCTATGAGCTAAAAAGGCAGGTCGCCTTCCGGAGCAAAATTCCCGCGTGGCGGTGTGCGGGAAGGCGGCGCGCTATCCTGATAGCGTGAATTTCCCGAGGGGCGGGAGTTGCCCCAGGACCGCTGTGGTTCGTCACCAAAACGGTGTCCTTGATTGGCTTCCTGGTTGGTTTCGAGATTCTGGATAGAGTCCACGACGATTTTAAGCTGGGAGCGTTTTTCCCCCTGCTGGGTGGTCCATTGGTCCAGTTGCAGGTGCCCCTCGATGTAGAGCTGGGAGCCTTTGCTGGATCTCTCGATGCGATCGGCCAGGGTGCCGCTGTCGCCACGGTTGAAGGCCTCGCAGTTGAGAAATACGGGTTCGTCTTCCCACTGCCCGGACTGCTGGCTCTTCTTCCTGTTATTCACCGCGAAACCGAACTTGGCCACTTTGCCGCCGTTGGCAAAGGAGCGAACCTCGGGGTCCCGAGTAAGTCGACCAATCAGGGTAACACGATTCAGGTTTGCCATGGGCTTTTGTCCTCAGTTTGAATAAAGAAGTGGTTAACCGATTAGTTCTTGAAGAAGGGAGATGACTCCCTGGCCGTTTTCGGAAGTGATCTGAAGGAGATTGGTGATGCCAAACTTTTCCTGGATCTGGGCTATGATTTGGGGGGTTATGCCGCCAAGTTCCTGAAGGCACGCGGAAATACGACCCAGGGATGTCAAATAGGAAATTGCATCCTCTGCCTGGATGAAGGTCATCTGGGACGAAGATCCCCATCGCCGCTTCATTTCATCGAGCAAATCCGGGGTGGTGCCGACCTCCTTGAGCAGGCTCCCGATGGTTTCTTGTTGGCCCTTGGTGATACGATCCGTGGAAGGCGTTTCCTCTTTGAAAGGTGCCTGATCAGAGCCGCTGGATTCGGATGACTCAGCGATTGGATCCCCACTGCCTTTCAAATTCCGGGAAGACTCGTCGGTTGCACCCGGGGGATTGAGAACCTTGATAATTTGCTCCCGGCTGGGACCGGGAAGCGCTTTGGCATCAGGAATGGTTTCCAACTCGCTTTCGTCGAGAAACCCAAGACCGCAAATACTCAAAGTGACCCGCCTTTTGGCTTTTGTCACAGCCTTCATCATTGCGTTGGCCAATCCATCTCCCGCAAGGTTTATGATCGAAACTGAACCAATGTCGGTGTCGACCCGCCCCTTGGCGTTCTTTGCAACAATTTTGACCGTCAATACACCAGAAGAGACATTCGACGTCATCTCTTCGATAGTGACACCATGGATTTCACGGAGCTGATCAGCGGCCCCCTTGAGCGCATAAAGTTTTTCACCAGACCCCTTGAGGGAACAATAGGCAAATGGGGTTGTGGCCGGATTGAGCCCAACACTATCGCACACCTTGAGGTAATGCTTGAGTTTTTCTTCCGGGGTAAGCCTGCTCAAGTCCCCCATGATGAGGGCCTGGTTGGCCCGTTCGACAGGGGTCGAATTGAGGGCTGGCGCAAGATTGACCGGCTTGGCCCGGTCGGTCGGGGCAGACCTATGGCTGGGCCGAAATGCCATGGGCGTTATCGCGGACATACGAATCTCCAAAAAAAAGGAATTGGGCGGGAAAGGACTTGTGAAACCGTGACTAGTGAACCTTTGTACAGTACTACCTATAAAGTATTCCCCCAGGGGATCGGGGGAATTTCACATGTTTTTGGTTTTTAGATCTTAACGCCAAGGCTATCGAGGAGGTCCTTGGCAGATTCAACCTGCTGGCGGCGATTAAGGCTTTGGGCTGCCAGTCTGGGGGAGCGGATATGGTGCTTTTTTTGGCCTAAACTTTTAATTTTTTCATCGTGTTCTTGCCGGAGAGCTGCGATGACAATGTCGGAGTCAGAGAACCATCTACCGCCGATCTTAATAGCTGGGATAATACCCTGCTGAACCATGGTGGTTCGCGTGGCATCACTGACTAGCTGAAGCGTTGGAATGTCGGAAACAGGAACAACCTTGCCTTCCTTTGCAAGATTCCAGAGATGTTCAATAGAAGAAATAGACTGTGTCATTCGGACGGGTCCTTTTGCTCGTGTGGCAAAAACGGAACCCGCCTTGGTCCCAACCGGGAAAACCCCAGTATAAAGATATTTTTACCTGAAAACTAACTTGGATCAATAGATGATCCAAATTATTCCGGGATTTGCTGCAAAGCGGGCAAAAAAGCTATTTTGGCTTGACCCGTCCTTAAGGAAGCCGGAATCCTTCCGACAAATTTGGATAATTTTAATTAAAAGATATCCATCCTTTTTCCCAAATTGCACGATGCCTTCACTGGGGCATGCGCTTTCAGCACGCAATGGCAAACTAGTCCCCCTATAAGTGATTTCCCTCTAGGTGGTGAATTATTTCACGGGTGGGGATGATTTTTCTTGTGACACTTTACCCACCTCCTCCACAGCCAGGGCCACGCTTTTTGCCTTGGTTTTGGCCGCTTCCAAATAGAATCTTTTAGCGACCTCAGGGTCATTCCCCAAAAGTGCGGATACATCTTTGGCGTCCAGCCCCTGGGTTTCCAGAACCCGCTGTGCAGCTCGCTTGCGCAGTTGATTTGGCGACCAGGAAGGGATCCCTTTATCAGCGCAGGCCTTCGCAATGGCGCGGCCATAACTGAGGGTGGTGTAAGCCTCACCAGGGGCCTTCTTTGGATCGGGTTTTGATCTGTCTTCCTGGGATGGCTGAACCTTGGTCTTTCGGTTTTGGCGAAGCACCAGTTTTCGGGCCGCCATGCGTTCTGCTGGCGAGAACAGCGGTTTGTCATCATCTCTCAACCATGGCTCCAAAACGGCTTGGGCGGTCGCGGCGAAAGCCACAACTCGGTGCTTGTCCAGATGGGCGGTCTTATGCTCGGCGGGTGTGTAAATCCAACATTCAGGGTCCGAGCGATCAATTTCCGGCGTGGAAAGGCGACACACCTCGCCAGGCCTCATTCCGGTCAGATGTTGAAGTCGCACCATGGCTGCAATTGGTGCCGAAAGGTGTGGCAATGTCCTGGAAACGATTTCATCTGAAACCTGAACAATCTTTTTGGCCTCTGGGGCTTTTGTTCGCCCCGTTCTTAGAGGGAGAACCGATAGGAGCGACTGGTGTCGTTCCGCAGAGACGATTTCCTGCCCGACAGCCCACCGGAAAATTTTTCGGATCCGCTTGGTTGTATAGTTGATTCCACTTCGTGTGTACTGATGGTGTGTCGATTCCCCTGTGGACCTTTTTACCCTGTAATAGCCAATCTGAATCAAATGGTCCCGGTACTGTTTTAGCTTTAACGGACCAAAGTCCTTAGCTGGAAGGTAAGGGCAAAATTTGACGAGCCCCTGGACGACACTTCTCATTACCGGAAAGGTTTTTGGCCCCTCCTCCTCCTTGCAACTTTTGAGATACCGGCCGCAAAGCTCCAGGATGGTCAGCTCCCCAGAAAGAACCGGCTCCTCTGCTTGGGCTTCCACCGATTTGTCCCCAAGCAGCCTGCGAACCAGCAGGCGGTATGCGGCCTGAACTTCGGCGGGGGCTTTCTTCATTTCCCTTGGCCATTTACCGGGGACATAATGCCGCTTGGATTGGTGGGTGACATACCCCTTCTGCATGATCTTGTGATGGGAAAGTTTAAGCATCAACGGCCCCCTTCCTTATATTCCCCAACACTTCCGAAGTGTTGCAGGGAAGATCCTAGGAAGGAAACGAAAAGATTTGTACCGATGCCAAGTGTTGGTTCAACACTTATTCAACACACTATTTTCGGGTAAATTAGGCTTTTTGGCTCGACGTAAGTTGTTATTTTTAAAGGACTTAGGAGAAGTGCACCCGACAGGAGTTGAACCTGTAGCCTTTGCCTCCGGAGGGCAACGCTCTATCCAGTTGAGCTACGGGTGCTCTCAAAGAATCTTAGGACCGGGCGGGATAAGGGTCAATGTGCCCATCAGAAGACCGGGCACCGGCACTTCTTGGCGTGAATAGGGAGACCAAAACAAGAACCAAATACCCAAGAGGAATGGTCACAATTCCTGGTTGGCTAAAAGGTATAATCGCTCGCTCAGGGTCGAGCCCGTACACATCTTTGTAGGTATCTGCACTCAAAAGGATCCAGGCAAGAGATGCTATCATTCCCACGGAAATCGAGGCAATGACACCCTGTTTGGTTGTTCCCCTCCAAAACAGAAGCATAGTCAAAGCTGGAAGGTTGGCGGAGGCTGCAACACTAAAAGCCCAACCAACAAGATAATTAACATTCATTCGCTGAAAGACGATTCCCAAAACAATCGCAATCACCCCAACCACAACCGAGGCAAGTTTACCAGCCCGAACCTTGGCCTCATCTGCAAGCTCATAACCCAAAAAACCTTCAATAATGTCATGGGCAACCGCCCCAGAGGCGGCAACTATCAAGCCTGAAACCGTACCAAGCACAGTTGTGAATGCAATTGCCGAAATCACCGCAAACATTTCATTGCCGAAAGTTCTGGCCAAAAGAGGGGCTGCCATATTGGAATCGGTTACATCCAATGCGCCGCTCGCCATGGCACCTAAACCAATGAATAATGTCATTAGGTAGAAGACACCTATGGTTGCAATACCCACCACTGTGCTACTTCGGGCGGCAGCCTCATCCTTTACCGTATAATACCTGATCAAAATATGAGGAAGTGAAGCGGTACCACAAAACAGGGCAAGCATTAAGGAAACAAAATTCAATTTATCTGTCAATGCTCCGGACCGAATTCCTTTAAAGGAGGGCAAATTTCCCGGTCGAAGGACCTCCGATCCGCGTGTGGGCTTGGGATAGTAGATCCTGTGCACTGCGACCCCCGGCTCCTTGATTCGATCAGTTCCCCAAAGAAGTATATTTGCCCCCTGAATTGCTCCCACATAAGCCATAGGACCCAAAGCGCCTGTTTTTTCCACTCCATCCGAAAGATACAAAATCGTTCCAACAGGTTTTAACTGGTGCTCACCCGCTTTTGTCCCTTTCGGCCTGCCATTTATCAAAATGGGGGATGCCAAATTTTCAGATTCGGTTACAACCTGACATTCGCGAAGGAAAAATTCCGAGTTTACCTTATCTTTTTTCCAAAGATGGATCCCGGGTTCCCCAGTCAATTGGACCCTTAAGTAGGGTTTACCCTGCCATGGGCCATCATTTTTTAAAACCGTTGCGTTTGTGCCCAGAAATGTACCTAGCTTTTCCGGCAGGCCTGCCTCTTCAGCAAAGGGTCCAAACTCCCGAAAAATCGGTCCCTGGGATTCTGTTGGATCCTTGGTAAAAGGCTTGACTTCCAACCCTTTCCAAAGAATCATGCCGACCAGAATGAAACTAAAAAATACTAAAAGCGATCCCTTTAAAAACTGAACATATGTGGTGCTAACCATTCCGGCAGTGGTTACGATGAGGATTACCACCGCTCCGACCAATAGCACCCCTTGCGCATGGGACAAACCCAGTAGCGGTTGGACGAGAACTCCCGCGCCAACCATTTGCGGAATCAGGTAAAAAATACTAACCAAAAGGGTGCTTGTCGCTGCGGCAAGCCGGATTCCCCGTGAGTGGAAACGGGCATCAATCGCATCCGCGAAAGTGTATTTACCAAGGCGTTTCATCGGCTCCGCGACCACCAAAAGGGCAACCACCCAACCCGCAAGGTAACCAATCGCATAAAGGAAACCATCATATCCGTAAAAAGCGATCATTCCGCATATACCCAAAAACGAGGCGGCGGAAAGGTAGTCACCCGCGAAGGCGACCCCGTTGACAAGCCAGTGGACCTCGCCATGGGCGGCAAAATAGGCTTTCGCGGATTTCGTGCGGCGACCCAAATAAAAACTTAAAAAGAGGGTAAAGCTAACAAAAAAGGAGAAAATGGCTACCGCAAGCCAGGAGGTCTCGTGGATCATGATTGGCTTACATCCGTTTTGTTTTGCGATTTGACCCGACGAATCCATGAATACAAAGCGGCAATCAGGAAGGTCGCAAAAATAATTCCTACCCCACCCGCAACCGCGAAATTGATTCCAGGAATCACCTCATCACTCATCGAGTCGGGAACAACTGCATTGGCTGCAACAAACGCCCCATACAGCGCAACAAAGGATCCAAATAATATTAATCCGCCTTTGTGCGGTTTTGGAAAAGCAAGTGGCGGAGTTTTGGATTCAACATCGGAATCTGAATTTGAATCATTCATGGGTGCAATATCCGCAAACAGGAGAATTATCGCCCTCCCCAATAAACGGAGAAAACAGATAAAATTAAGGGTAATACAAAAAGGAACTTAGACTCGAAGAATCTCAAAGCCTTTGCGGTATTCGCGGAACAAATGGGGATTGGCCTCGGAAGAACCAGCACCAACAAACACTTCATTGACCGAATCAATGGTCAAATGTCGACCCATTGAAAGCTTTGTTTCTCGACCCAGGTTGTTATCCGAAAGGTGTTTGAGAACCCTTTCAAATGCTTCGCCGGTCACTGCCGATGCGGGAAGGTTTTTCAACCGGCCACCAATTTCCCCAATTTCGACCTGCTCCCCTAGACGAACAGAAATGTTCCCAAGGTGACAAAGGGCACTCGAGAGATGCCCTTCGAGAATGTCGGCATTGAGGTCTTCTTTTTTGCGGCTACGTACCGCTTTCAGCCAATTTCCGTGATGATCGCCGCCACCTTTGAAATCCCTAACCTTTTTTCCTTCTTTGTCAAACGCCGAACCTGAGGTATAGCTTGTTAAAACGACATACCCTTCGGATCCTTCGAATATAACCCCAACTTTCGCACCCTTGAGGTCTCCTGTTTTTAATCCGCGAACTTCAAACACTAGAGTTTTTTCACCATAGTCATGAACACAAACCTCCGTGTTGGGAGTGTCAGCAGCATCCGAATAACCAACCCTTCCGCCAAACCCAAATACGGATTTTCCTACATCAGAGACATTCAAGCCCCACCTTGCGATATCCATTTGGTGAATTCCCTGGTTGCCCAAGTCACCGTTGCCTGTCGGCCAAACCCAGTGCCAATCGTAATGAAGCTTTGGGCGTGTAAGTGGAACCACCGGCGAGGGGCCAGACCAAAGGTCATAGTCTACGGTTTTGGGAGGCTGATAATTTCCCTTGGCTCCAATACTTCCGCGAGGCTTGTAACACAGACCACGGGCCAACTTTACCTCTCCGATTTTTCCATCATGAACCCACTTGACCGCATCAATGGTTCCTTTTTGTGAACGGCATTGGGTTCCGGTTTGACAAATTTTCCCTGTTCGACGGGCCGTATCAACCAGAATGCGCCCTTCCCTTACATTGTGGCTTACAGGTTTCTCGACATATACATCCTTGCCTGCCTCCATCGCCCAAACGGCGGCGAGCGCATGCCAATGGTTGGGAACAGCGATGGAAACCGCATCAACATCCTTGTCTTCAAGCAACTTCCGAATGTCCTGGTAAAACTTTGGAGTTTTGCCCGTTTCCTTGGAAACCCGGTCCACCCCTTTTTTCTGGCCAATCTCGGTATCGACATCACAAATCGCAACGACCTCGCAACCTGGTCGCTTTATAAGTGAACTAAGGTGCGATCCGCCTTGTCCATTAACCCCGATTACCGCAACCTTGATCGTTTCCGAAGGTGCCGAGGCCAAAGACTCGCTTGCCCAAGAAAATGAGGACGGACCAACGGATGCGGCAGCTGCAGCAAACATGCTGTTTTCAAGCCATTCACGACGGGAAATTGCCGTATTGGAACTCATGGGAAAGGCTCCGTTAAGGAAGTGCCAATTGCGCGACCTGCTATCCATTTAAGCAGATTAGGCGCAAAGGAACAGGAGTGAATGGGTCCGCTTTTCAACCTTTAATTATAATTCAGGAGTGCCCATGGCTAGGTCTTCCTGGTTCGCTTGCACCCGTTGCACCCTTGACCAAAGTTTCAACAACTTTGGCCTGATCTCCCGAAAGCCAGCGGATTACAACATAAAAAACAGGGGTAAAAAGTAGACCGAATACCGTCACCCCTATCATCCCGGAAAACACAGTAATACCAATGGTCTTGCGCATTTCCGCACCGGCCCCACTGGAAAACACCAAAGGAAGTACACCAAGAATGAAGGCAAAAGAGGTCATCAAAATCGGGCGAAAACGGCTTTTGGCAGCATCTATAACCGCCTCCACTTTATCCTTCCCTTCCTCTTCCCCCTGCTTGGCAAATTCAACAATCAGGATGGCATTTTTAGCGGCTAGACCCACCAAAACGACCAATCCTATCTGAACAAATAAATTGTTCTCCAGGCCCCCTAGAACCATCCCTATCCATGCACTCAAAAGGCACATGGGAATGATCAACAGAATGGCTGCTGGCATGGACCAGCTTTCATATTGGGCCGCCAAAGCAAGAAACACAAACAAAACGCCCAACGGAAAGATGGCAATATTAAGAGGGTCTTCCCCAGCCTGGCCTTCAAGAAGGGACAGTTCCGTCCATTCAAATCCCATTCCATTGGGGAGGTTTTCTTTGGCCATACCCTCAACCGCAGACATAGCTTGTCCGGAACTAAATCCTTCCCGTGGACTACCTATCATTTCCGCAGAGGGAAAAAGCATATATCGATTGACAATTGCCGGCCCACTATCGTCTCGAATGCTGATTATTGTCCCAAGTGGAACCATTTTCCCGTTAGTATTGCGAACAAAAAGGGACCGCAAATTCTCGGGTTTGAGTCGAAAACGCGCATCCGCCTGAACATTTACCTGCCAATTACGATTATCCAAGGTTATATCATTAACATATGCTCCGCCCAAGTAGGTTTGTAGCGTGTCAAAAATACTACTCAGCGAAACATGCTGGGTTTTGGCTTTAACCCTGTCAATGTCCAGGTAAAGCTGGGGTTGGCGGTTCGAAAAAGTGGTGAAAAGAGGTCCAACCGCAGGGTTTTTCATCCCACTTGCCTGCATGGCTTGGACAGAATCGGCAAGCGTTGACAACCCCTGTGCGGTTCGATCCTGAACCTGGATTTTGAAACCGCCCGCGCTCCCCAACCCATCCACGGCAGGAGCGCCAAAAGCCATTCCAACCGCATCCAATTCTGCATCCAAAATCTTTGCAAGGCGGTCAAGGGTGGCCTCTTGTCCCAATTCCGGATCTTTAATGCGTTCTTCAAACGGTTTAAGAATCACAAAAGCGCCACCCGCCTCATTGATGTTGCTTGATGTGAGAATCGAATAGCCTGGTAGCAAAAGGGTGTGGCTAACAGCCGGGTCTTTTCGAATTTGATCATCCAGTCTCCGCATTACTTCATCTGTTCGTCCAAGCGCAGCCCCCTCGGGAAGTTGGGCTGCGACCACAAGATAGCCCTTGTCCTGTGTCGGAATGAATCCCGTCGGAGTATGGGTGAATGCGTAACCTGTGAAACCAATCAGTCCAATATAAAGGATAACCATAATGAGAGCACGACGAACCAATTGCCTTGTCAAAGCTGTGTAAATATTGGTTGAGGCCCCAATCAAAATGTCAAAAAATCTGTAGATTTGCTTAACAAGCTTGTTAAAAGGATTTGCAAGGACAAATCCGAAAAACATGCCGGGAAGAATTCCAGCAAGGGATTTTAATACGCTTGATATTACTTCCGGCATCAGCACGACAAGGAATGGTCCCAAAAAACGGTATCCCAACCAACCAAAAAAGACCATGATCACCCATTTGGGAAGGGGGTCAGATTTTGCTGCATGACCATGAGGCTTCATAACCAGTGCACACCTTGCCGGAGTCATTGAGAGTGCGTTCAAAGCGGAAATAATTGTTGAAGCCGCAATAGTCAGGGCAAATTGTCGGAAAAATTGCCCGCTAATTCCCGAAAGCATTGCAGTCGGAATGAAAACCGCGGACAAAACCACGGCAATAGCCAATACAGCCCCGGTGGTTTCGTCCATCGCCCTTCTGGCAGCCTCCTTGGGTTCATAACCCTTGGCGATCCACCTTTCCACATTTTCAATCACAACGATTGCATCGTCGACAACAATGCCGATCGCCAAAACCAATCCAAATAGCGATAAGTTATTAAGTGAAAAACCCAGCAAGGACATGATTCCAAAAGTACCAATCAGTGAAACTGGAACTTCGATCATTGGCAAAATGGTAATCTTCCAATCCTGCAAAAATAAAAGCACAACAATAAGAACAAGTATAATTGCCTCAAATAAAGTATGGTAAACAACATCAATAGACTGCTCAATAAAAACAGTTGTATCATAGACGATTTCAAATCTCATACCTGGAGGGAATTGCTCCGCGAGGCCAGACATGGTTTTGCGAATTTGGTGGGCCGTTGCAACAGCATTTGAACCGGGTTGCTGAAAAAGTGCCATGGAAACCGATGGCGAACCATCCAGATAGCTATTGATGTTGTAATTTTGTGCACCAAGTTCAACGCCCGCTTGAACAAGTGTTATCCCATTGGCAACCTTTACAATATCTCGCAATGCTAGCGGTCGGGAGTTGTTGGAAGATGGCCTTTGGATCCGAATTCCCCAAGGCGTATTTCCGGAAGTACGCAATCTAAATAGCCCAGCCTCGGAGGTGGCCGGGCCAAGTTCGCCCGCCCCACTTAATTCCTTGCGAATCCATTGGTCATCAAGCCCCTCTGCCCTGAGCTTTACAGGATCAAGTCGAACCTCGTAAATTGAGTCCCTCACAACATCGGCGAGGTAAACTTTCCGTCCCTGCGCATCGGTTTTGATTACCAGTTTCTGAAATTCATCCTCCGAGGTTAGTCGACCAAGGGTATTGATGGTCAAAGCAAAACCCTGATTGGAAGGTGCTGGAGGCTGTCCCAGAGAACCGGCGGCAACCTGGATATTTTGCTCTCCAATGGCTGAAAGCACATCGGTTGCCATCAATCCACGGGAAGTCATCTTGTCCGGATCAAGCCAAATACGCATGGAGAAATCGCGGGCACCAAGAAGCTGGACATCTCCCACGCCGGAAATCCGGGCAAGCTGATCCTTGATCCGGGTGGTGGCATAATTGCTCATGAACAACAGGTCGTAAACGGGCTTTTTCGATTCAAGATCCGTATCCGACACCAGATTCACACAAAGGAGAATACTGGGGGAGCGCTTGCGGGTAACCACACCCTGCCGCTTGACCGGTTCGGGTAATTTGGCCATGGATGCGGCAACCCGGTTTTGAACAAGGACCTGCGCCATATCCAGATCTGTTCCAATCCTGAAGGTCACATCAATGCTGAGTCGGCCATCATTGGTGCTTTTCGAACTAATATAAAGAAGGTTCTCAACTCCATTAATCTCTTGTTCAATAGGAGCAGCGACGGTCTCCGCTACTGTCTTCGCATTTGCCCCTGGGTATGTAGCTGAAACCTGGATTGTGGGCGGAACCACCTCAGGATATTGGGCCACAGGCAAACGGAAAAACGCCACTCCACCCAAAATAACCACAATAAAAGACAAGACAGTCGCAAATATAGGTCGATCAATGAAAAACCGGGAAATCATGTTTAAATTCCTTATAAATATCTCGAATTAAATTTAGCAGATCAGTTTTTGAACAAAGGCATTTCAACCTTGGAGGCTTGAACAGCCTGTCCCGGTCGAACCCTTTGAAACCCCCGGATAATCACATTGTCATTGGGACCAAGTCCCTCAACAACATCAACCAATCCATCTCCCACTGAGGTGCCTACCTTGATTTCCCTTCTTTGGGGAAATCCTTTTTCATCCATAACCCAAACGAATTTTCGCCTTAGGTCGGTCAGAATCGCCCGCTCGGTAATCAGTAAAGCGGGATACCCATCTGTCGTGCTCAATCTGACTTTGGCACGCAATCCGGGAATAAAACGACGAGCCCCATTCGCCAATTTGGGGTTGTCAAGAATTCCACGGATTTGAATCGTTCCGGTCTCCGAATCCACTTTGTTATTGATAAAGTCGATTTCACCTCTGTAGGGAAACCCTTGTTGCTCCTCGAGGCGAAATTCAAAAGTGGGCAGAGGCTCGCCTTTGGATTTGAGCGATCCAACTCGCTTGGCGGGGGTTGCCTCAGCCTCTTGCCTTCTTTCATATCGTAAAAGGGCCCTTTCATCGGCCTCAAAATAGACATAAACCTTTGCTTCGGAAACCAGTGTGGTTAAGGGTTGGTTTCCACCACCGGGAGCAATCAGGTTCCCTTTTGTGACATACTTTTTGCTCAATCTGCCATCAATTGGCGCCAAAATTTTTGTAAACTCAAGATCAAGTTTTGCCTTTTCCAGTGACGCTTTGGCCTTGCCCACATCAGCAATTGCCACGGCCTGGTTGCCTGCTCTAATTTCCAATTCCTCAGGGCTCAAGGCCCCGGAACCTCGCAATACCCTTGCGCGACCAAATTCTGCGTTGGCCAATTTCAGCTGGGCCTCAGCCCCAGCCAGTTGGGCGCTTGTGGAATCAACAACCGTCTTGAACGGTCTGGGGTCGATTTCGAAGAGTACATCGCCGGCTTTGACTTCACCACCCTCCGGAATTTGGTCCTTTATCAGATAACCTTGAACCCGGGCCTGGATTTCAACCGTTTCAGTCGCCTCAATTCGCCCATTAAATTCCTCCTGGGATCGAATTTCCCGAGCAATTGGCAAGGCAACCTCAA
The DNA here is from genome assembly GCA_945868575.1 of Singulisphaera sp. GP187. Classification (GTDB taxonomy): domain Bacteria; phylum Planctomycetota; class Planctomycetia; order Gemmatales; family Gemmataceae; genus SYLG01. The sequence continues at coordinate 13,239 of CAMBMH010000066.1, forward strand.
CCTTTGCCCCTTCCGGGGGAGTTACCAAATCAATCCCGGAATTCTGGCACCCCATCAACTGGGTCCCGATAAAAAAGAGGCCAGGAATTAGAAAGTTCCCAAATTTTTGAGCGGATTTCATGTGGATGTTTCCAAAAAAACAAAAGTTCATTTGGTGGTTTTATGCTTGATTGTTGCGGTGTCCCATAATGAAATACCCCATGGCCCTGAATTGCCACCCACCTCCCCCCTTTCTGCCGGAAATTTTAATGTCCTCAACAAATTCTCAGCGCTTCGGCCAAAGGCACATAGTCCTTTTGATGGTCTGCATCCTTTCGATGATTACCTATCTGGACAGAGCTGCCTTTCCAAACGCCTCCAGGCAGATCCAGGCAGCACTTGGTTTAAATTCGATCGATGACCTGAAATGGGCCCTAACCGCTTTTAACCTTGCATATGCCCTTTTTGAGATTCCAACCGGAATGCTTGGAGACCTCTTTGGGCCTAGATTGACCCTAATTCGGATTGTGATCTGGTGGTCATTTTTTACCGCATTGACAGCTTTGGTTGGGGTTTCCGTTGCTGGTGTGACCCTGATTAATTTTGCAATGCTTGTGGCAATTCGATTCCTTTTTGGGATCGGCGAAGCCGGAGCGTATCCAAATATAACAAGAGCCCTCCACAATTGGCTTCCGCTTACCGAAAGAGGTTGGGCCCAAGGTTTGGTTTGGACATCCGCCCGAATTATGGGAGGCCTTACCCCATTTTTATGGCTGCTTTTTGTGACCAAGGCCGGACTGGACTGGCGCTTGGTATTCCTTGGGTTTGGGGCCCTTGGATTTGTTTGGTGCCTCATTTTTTCTAGGATTTTTCGAAATCTGCCTTCGGAACACCCAAAAATTACTCAGGAAGAACTTGCATACATCAAACAAGGAGGTTCTGGTGACACGGGGCATGCCCACCTCGATAAAAACCTTTTACGGATGCTTTACCAACCCAACACCCTTTTCCTTTGCGGAATGTATTTCTGCCTGAATTTTGGATGGTATTTTAACCTCAATTACCTTCCCGCAATCATGACCGATCACTTTGAGGTCCCCGCAGGAGACTGGCTGGGAGCCCTGTTTAAAGGTGGCCCACTTTTACTGGGAGCAGTGGGTTGCTACCTTGGAGGTTGGTTTACAGACAGAATGGTCCGTCTCGGAGGGCGCAAAAACCTTGCCCGGTTAATTCCTGGTGTAACGGGGAATTTTTTGGCTGGAATGAGCTACCTGGGTTGCCTTTGGGCGCTCCAAAACAACAATGTAATCGGCTTCGCGGTATTCATTGCCCTTTCCGGTTTTTTCAACGATTTGACAATGGCACCGACTTGGGCAACATGCCAGGATGTGGGTGGAAAAATTTCCGCAATTGTAGCGGGCACAATGAACATGATTGGGAATCTTGGTGGAGCAATTGTCACCTATTTGACAGGCTCGATTCTCACCCACCACAAAGAAGCCTACGCAATTGCCAATGGCCTTGAAATTGGTCAGATGACAAAAGCAAATATCCGGGAAGCACTTTATGGAGGCTACCAAACCAACATGATAATGTTCGCCGGGATTTATGTGCTTGCTGCGGTTTTTTGGATGTTTATCCGTGCGGAAACCCCACTGCCTGGTTCCGGATTGGCGGGAGACACGACCCCTCACCAAGGGATTAATTTGTCATGAATCCGCTTCGGCCTGAGGATTTTTTTTCCTGGCCTGACTACGAAGCCGTTCGCAAGGTCACGCGACATCGGCTTTTGGATTACATAAAGACTCAACGGACCGTACGCTTCCCTTCGGGGGCTGAACTGATTTTTGATAATCGTCAAACCCTTTGGTTTCGAATGCAGGAAACCATCTGGATGGGAAGGCTGTTTCCCAAGAAAGACTCACTGGTTGAACTCGACGCAATCAATCGAATGCACTGCGGAATGGGAGAACTGGAAGCACACCTTTCTCCCTTGGACCGTGCCACCCTACCCCCTGAGCCAGATCCCTGGCCCGAGGAATTGACACTGGAAATTGCCACAAGGCCTGCTCTCATTTTAAAACCCGATCTTTTTAGGGGAAATTACTTAACCTCCGCATGGGATCGTGGAATTCGATTTAGGTGGTCGTTTTCCGATTCGGAACGCACGCTCTTTTCCCAACTTTTATTGGGGATCAACTTCAGAATTAGCCTCCAGGGCATTAGGGAAACAAGCGAACCCCTTCCGCTGAAGGTCCGAAGGAGCCTCCTTGGAGACTGGGAAACACTTAACATATCCAGCAAGGGCATGCAGGGATGAATGGCTCCTCTCCCCGGAATCAAAACCAGGAAACACTTTTTGGCACCGAAGAGGAAATCTTTGGGACCAAAAAGGATCTGACAAAACATGATGGACTTTTTGCTGAAATTGCATTTGATCGGTCTTTTGAACGAAACCTGAATGAACCGCTTACCTACATAGTTCCAGATGAATTAAGGCAAATGATCAGGATTGGGCAAAGGGTCGGGGCCCCCTTGGGGCGCACCAGGGAAGAAACAGGTTTTGTGGTTGGCCTAACCACCGATGTCCCCGAGCGGGAATACCGGAAAATCCTTTGCATAATTGATCCGGAACCACTTATCGATGAACATCTGCTTCGCCTTACCGGTTGGATGGCGGAATATTATTTATGCTCTTGGGGGCAGGTATTGGCATCAGTGATTCCGGCGGGAGCGGCAAGCACCGCCACACCGAGGGGGTCAACGGTATATGAACCGACTGATTTGCTTTTTACGGATGGGATCAAGCTTACACCTGCCCAAATTAAGGTGCGAGATATCCTTAAAAATACAAAATCAGCCTTGCCATTAAAGGATATATTGGCTCTTGCCTTGGTAGGAAGTGGCCCGGTTGACACACTTGTAAAACGTGGTCTGGTGATCAAGCGACAGGAAACAGGAAGTCCAACCTCCACGGAGTCCCTGGATTCCCAAGCCCCAACCCTTATGGAGGATCAACAAACCGCATGGGCGGAAATCCGATCTATTTTGGATCAGGGAGGTTTCAAACCGATTCTTTTACGAGGCGTTACCGGTAGCGGAAAAACCGAGGTGTACCTTCAGGCCATCCAGGAGGTCCTTTCCAAAGGATTACAGGCACTTGTCCTTGTTCCCGAGATAAGCCTTACCCCGCAAACCGTAGCCAGGTTTCAGGGGCGCTGCGGGGAAACCGCCGTTTTACACAGCAACCTTTCCCCGGCAGAGCGTGGGCGATATTGGAGGCGAGTTGCCTCGGGGGAGGCAGGTGTGGCGGTTGGGGCACGAAGCGCGATCTTTGCACCAGCAAGGAAGCTTGGACTGATCATAGTAGATGAGGAACACGAAAGCTCCTTCAAGCAGGAAAATACGCCCCGCTACAATGCCAGAGATGTGGCCGTCATGCGGGCAAGAATGCTAGGAATTCCGGTGATCCTTGGTTCGGCGACACCTTCCCTGGAATCCTGGAACAATGCCCTAAAAGGTCATTACAAACTCCTGGAACTTCCCCGGCGGGTAATGAACCTTCCCATGCCCAAAGTGGATCTGATTGATCTGCGATATCAGCCCATGCCTAAAGGGGAACCTCGCGCCCTTTCGGAACCCTTGGCCAACTCCATTCATGATGCCCTAAAAGCGGGTGGACAGGTACTTTTGCTTCTAAACCGACGAGGCTGGGCTCCCCAGGTGCTTTGTCCCAAATGTGGAAAGGTAATTCACTGCAACTTTTGCGATATTCCGATGACTTATCATCGTGGGGAAAACCGGCTTCGTTGCCATCACTGCGCTTTCAGCCAAGGGTATGAAATCAAGTGTGTTCAATGCTCCACGGACACAATGATATTTCGGGGAATTGGCACGGAACGTTTGGTCGAAGAACTTGGTCTAAAATTCCCCGGCAGAGTTATCAGGAGGATGGACAGCGATACAGTAAGAAAACCGGGAAGCCACCAGACATTACAGGATGCCTTCAGGCAGGGCCTGATCGACATTCTTGTCGGGACACAAATGATCGCGAAAGGATTGGATTTTCCCAATGTGCAATTGGTTGGTGTGATTCATGCGGACATCGGCTTGCAACAGCCTGATTTCCGGGCGTCGGAGAGGACATTTCAATTACTTGCACAAGTGGCCGGCCGTGCGGGACGCAAAGAAAAAAATGGCCGAGTCCTTGTCCAAACCTACCAACCAGATCATCCCTCGATTGTTCTGGCATCCAAACATGATTTCCTGGGTTTTGCCAAGTATGAACTCGAACATCGTCACCTTTTGGGATACCCACCATATCAAAGAATGGCACGAATTATCATTAGGGGACTAGTAGATCAGGAAACCGTCGATTTCGCTGATCAGATTGGCCGCATGGCAAGAAATGCACACGCCCAGGAATCGGTATCAGACAAATCTGCTTTTCGCATCCTTGGCCCTGCCCCAGCTCCGGTCGCCAGAATCGAAAACCATTTCAGACACCACCTGCAATTCCAATCCGAATCACCTGCCCTGCTCCACAGGATTCTCAAACGCCTAGGTCTGGTAAAAGCCCCAACTGCCCGGGTGGAAATGGCAATCGATATTGACCCGCAAACCATTCTTTAAGAGCGGAGGTCAACACCCATGCCCTTGAAGAAAGTTTCAACGGATGTCGGAATCATCAGATCAGGACAAGAGAAAGGAATCCCAACCTTCCAGCCAACCCCTTTCCAGGCAGAGGTTTTCCTTCGCATAACTCCAGCGGGAACAACCTTGATTACCGCCCCAACGGGATCCGGAAAAACAGAAGCAGCTTTCCTTCCTGCACTTAATCGCTACTTATCATCACAATTCAATGCCGATGCACAACCGGTTTCTCCAGGCGTTCGGATCCTCTTCGTTTGTCCCCTAAAGGCCCTGGTCGATGACCTTTCCGAGAGATTGGAAAGGATCATCTCGGAACACTGCCCGATAGAGTATCCGTCACCTGGAGTTACCAAACTCACAGGCGATACCCCATCCGGAAAACGACTGCTATTCCGAAAGCATCCAAAGCCGATTCTTGTAACCACACCGGAAAGCCTTGCAAGACTACTAGCCCACCCGGACCGGAGATTTTTTTTACAAACCACACAAACAGTAATTGTCGATGAATGGCATGCTTTAGCTCCAACCAAAAGAGGAGCAGACCTTTCACTTTCCCTTGCCAGACTCTCCGTTTTGTGCACTGCACCCCCAAAACGCATTGGTTTATCGGCGACAGTCGCCAATCCCCATTTTCTTGCAAGACAACTCGCGGAATCGCCAGATGAAATCCAGGTTCTTGCTTCACGGGATCACAAGAATCCCAACATCGAAATTCACTCAATTGAACCCTCCAAATTTTGGCTTGATGAAGTAACAAAATACCTGTGTTCCTTATCCACCTGTGGTAGGCCATCGGATAATCCCATTTTGGTCTTCGTACAAACAAGATCCATGGCGGAACGCCTCGCATATCAGCTTTCTAGTGCATTACCAAACCTCCAAGTTGTCCTTCATCACGGATCCCTTTCAGAATCCATTCGTCGTTGCGCCCTGACACAGATCCTATCAGGTTCACCGGACATAATCCTTTCCACCGCCTCCCTTGAATTGGGTGTTGACATCGGTGCAGTCAGGACCGTGGTCTTATTGGATACCCCTGGCGAAATCATTCGAATGATTCAAAGGATCGGGCGGTCGGGGCGCGGTCCAAGGCAAACCCCAAAAGGAATATTGCTAATTCGTCACCCCGATGAACTGTTAGAAGCCGGCCTTTCTGCTGCCTTGGGAATGGAAAACTGGCTGGAAACGATGGGTACCAATTTTCCGCATCCACCCATAGACCTCCTTTGCCAGCATTTGCTAGGAGAGGCAATTGCGGAACCCTTTTCGAAAATCGAGGCATTTCAATGGCTGACCCGTTCCCCCTATTTCCCATCCCCTCAAGACATTCATTTACAAAATGCACTGGATTTCCTTGTTGGTTGCGGTCCGAAAGGTTCCCTTGGGATACCTCCCCGCTTAAAAGAAGCTAACGATAAGTACCAAGTTATTTCGAATCGGATCAACCGAATGGTGCTCCAGTCGATTGGAACAATCCAGGCTGATCCCCTCATACCCGTGCTCTGCGAAATGCAAAAGGAAGCCCAGGAATTATCAACTTTGTGGGTTTCTGGAAAACGGAATGACAAGAATTGCATAGGGCATGTTGGCGAATTCTATGCTGACACAATCAAACCAGGCGACCGTTTTTTATTGGCTGGAAAAGTTTGGGAGCGCTCTGGTGGTGACTTTCAACATATTGTGGCAAAACCCCACGAA
>CAMBMH010000067.1 GCA_945868575.1 Singulisphaera sp. GP187
CCACAATAAAGTTGATATTTGCGAACGACTTCTATTCCGGCAAAATTCACCTCTGGCCGGGTGGTTGCAGCATGAACAATAAACGCCCCCTTGCCACACCCAATCTCCAATTCAACCGGACGGTCATTCCCAAAAAGGGTGTTCCAATCGAGTTGCCTGGGAACAGGGGGTAGATCAAAGCAAAACTTCGCCAATAATTCCGGGGCGACCCGATCGGGCTTGCGCAAGGGAAAGACCTCAGTTTGCGGGAGATTCCGCGGGGGCTTTTTCGTGTCCGGTGCGGTTCACGGCCATCCCAATTATGTCGCCATGAAACACCAGGGTTGTTCCGACAAACCCCTGCACGGAATAGTTCATTTGTCGGCGGTTGATTTTTCCCGCTTTGCCTATGAGGACAAGTCGGTCACCAGGACGCACCATGGCCCGAAAGCGGACATTTTCCATACCGCCAAAAGCGATGAAGTCGCCACCTATGATCGTTTCCGTCATGGCATGAAACGAACAAAGCTGGGCCGCAGTTTCGCAAAGCAAAACACCCGGAAAAATGGGCATTCCGGGCATATGTCCCTTGGCCCAGAATTCTTCGGCTGAGATGTCCTTGTAGCCGATGACCAGGCCATCATCTTTGCTGGAGTGAACAATCGCGTCGAGTTGCTCCATTTCAAAGCGCTGGGGCAGAATCGAGCGAATTCTGTCCTTGCCCGCAATGACTTGAGTCAAATCCAGGGTGGAAAGGTCCAAAATTGCCGGGGGTGCCATGTCCGGAAATCCTTTTTGCGGGGCCGGGAAATTGAATTCTGTTTGCTAACCTGCAAAAACCCGGGGTAGTTCGTCAAGCCGGGTCAAAAGCAAATCAGGCTTCAAGTTTGGATCTTTAAGCTGTTCGGGTCGAGCCTGCAAGGTCGATTTGTCACCGACAAACAAAGCAGTTCTCATGCCCATCTTTTTAGCGGCGGCCAAATCGGTTTCCAATTTGTTCGAAACATAGAGAACCTGCGTCGGATCAAGTCCCGCCTGGGAAAGACTTTCCCGGGCGCGCTGAAAGATCCGGTCGCTCGGTTTTTTGGCCCCCACATCGGCCGAAACCACGCGCAATTTCCGGTCGAAAAGCATATCCGGGTCCAAACCAGGCTGTTCCGACATCAACCCACGGCGCACCTGGGCCCAGGTAAAGCATTGGCCATCCGTCAGATACCCCTGACGGATTCCCAGTTCCGAAAGGGTCCGGACCGCATCCACCGCGCCTTCATGGGGGGCGGTCCCCTGAAGGCTCGCATGAAAGAAATACGCGATCTTTTTGGCATATTCCGGCAATGGCCCAAACTTCCCCGCATCAAAGTGATAGTCCGATTTGAGCTTGTTTTTGACAATCGTTTCCCAAATCTTCTCCGATGGCTTTTCCGGGTACTTTTCCCCTTTGACCGACCCGATCCCCACCATGTCAAATGCCATGACCTGATCATAAAGGACTTTCATCTGCGCGGAGGGCTCCCCGGGCCGGCGCGACATGAAGGTCCACATGTTGAATTCCTTGATGGTTTTGTCCAAGGCAAAAGACATCACCAATTCCTTGGGATGTTCAAAAAGGATTTCCCCGGAAAAAATGTTGAGAAAAGTCCCGTAAACATTCCAAAGAACACAGCGGACCTCCGGAAGCCGCTTAAGGCCCGACTTCGCGCTGACCGGTTCCGGTTTGGGGGGCTTGGGCCAAATCAAGTCCTTGCGGTCGGACAGTTCATCGGCGTATTCTTCAATACTCAGTGGCATGACAAACGCTTTCCAGGGACTTCCCCAACAGGACTACCATGGCCAACAGCAACCTGGCCAACAATGCAGGTCTATCCGAACCCCTTCCCAAATCCGCGGATGTAATTGGCGCGGGAGGAATTGGAATTTGCATAGCCGTGGCGCTGCACCGGGCGGGTTGCCAGGTCCGGCTTGTGGAAACATCGGCCTCCAAATTACGGCGGGGAAACCGGGAAGGGGTCCAAATCGATGGTTTTGCCCCGGAACCGATTCCCCTGGTGGCCTTTCAGGATTGGATTCCCTATCCAAACGCGCCCCTTTTTCTCTGTATCAAAGGATACCACAATTCTCAGGCCCTAGAAAAAATTTGCCCAAATATCCCAATTATCCCAATCCAAAATGGTTTCGACCCAAAATTGGCCGAAAGGACCACCTCACTGGAGGGGATCGCCTCCTGGATTTCCGAGTGTGATCCCGAAGCGCCCCACACCCGTATCACCCGCCGGGGCGATTTCCATTTCGGCCCCGCTTGCGGATCTTCCCCTCATGAGTCTTCCACCTCTCAGGACGCGCCCCCCGGAGAGACCGATTTGGTCAAAACCGCCCGAATCTGGCTGGAAGCGATTGGGCCCCAACTATCCAATATGGGCATCCGTCCCAAGCTAACCAAAGACATTCGACCCTATAAAGCCAGCAAGCTGATTTACAATGCCGCCATCAGTCCGATTGCCTCAGGCTCCGGGATCGACAACAGTTTGCTTCTCACTGATCCCCAGGCAAGGCGCTGGTTTTTTGCCCTTTTGCGAGAAAACATCGCCATCATGCGGGCGAAAAACATCCCTCTGGGCAAGGTTGGCCCCTTCTTACCCTCCACGGTCGCCTGGATTTTGGGGCAAACCTGGCTTAGGGCTCCCCTGGCCCGATTTTTCGCCCCCTCACTTCGGGGAACCTATTGCTCCATGGCGCTGGACTTTGCCAGGGGGGAAACCGAGATCGATCACTACAACGGCCACCTGATCCGCCTGGCGGGGATGGACAAACTGTGCCCGGTCAATCGTTTGGTGGTGGGACTCGCCAAAGCGTGGCTGGATGCGGGGCGCGCCCCTTCCCGGGAGTTTCTCGACGAACTGGACCAATTGGGCAAAAAGGAATTCGGCCCGGGTCGGACTCCTACACTATCAGGATAAATCCCTTGTTCCCCGGGGACCTAGTCATTTGGGGAAACCTGAACCGGAACTTCTTCACCGAGTATGAGCGACCTCCTCCCCACAAAGCTTCAAAAAGCCTCTGGCCTGATTCGCATTACCTGGAGCGATGGGCACGAATCGGTCCATCCCTATAAGACCCTGCGCGCGTCTTGCCCTTGCGCGGGATGCAAGGAAGAGTCTCAAAAACCGGCAGACCCGTTTCGGGTCCTCAAGCCAAGTGAAATCGCGCCTCTTGAGGTCAAGCGAATCGATCCCGTCGGCCGCTATGCCTACCGGATCACCTGGGCGGATGGACACGACACGGGAATATTCCGCCTCGATTACTTGCGCTCCCTTTGCCGCTGTCCGGAATGTCACAAACTCTGAAAAACCAGCTTAATAGCCGACCAAAAGATCTTGTATTTCCCTGAAAAACGGGCCGATTAGCTTTTGGGAGCGCAATCCCCCAATCCCGGAAAACCGGATCGCTTCCTCTCCCGCCTCTCCTAAAATTCTCCTGAGTACGATTTTTCCTTTTCGCGGAAGTGTGACCATGCAACCCGGCGGTTTACCCAAGCTTTCTCTCCCCAACATGAAAAACATCGTCGCGGTTGCCAGCGGCAAGGGGGGCGTGGGCAAATCCACTGTTTCCACCAATCTCGCCCTTGCTTTGGCGGGAATGGGCTTCAAGGTTGGGCTTTTGGATGCGGATATTTACGGCCCAAGCGTTCCCCTGATGCTCGGAATCCAGGGGCAGGTCGATCAATCCACAACCCCCCTCCCCCTGGATCGCCACGGCATCAAGCTGATGTCGATGGGCTTCCTGGTTCCCCCGGAAAAGGCGGTCATCTGGCGCGGGCCCATGATTCACCGGGCCCTGACCCAGTTCCTTTCCGATTTGCCCTGGGGCGAACTCGATTATCTGATCGTCGATATGCCCCCCGGCACAGGCGATGCCCAATTGACCCTGACCCAATCGGTCCCCCTCACTGCGGCCGTGGTCGTCACCACTCCCCAGGAGGTCAGCCTGATCGATGCCCGCAAGGGTCTGGAAATGTTCCGGGAAGTCCGCGTTCCTGTTCTCGGGATCATCGAAAACATGAGCTATTTTGTAGGCGATGATGGCAAGCGCTACGACATCTTCGGCCATGGCGGCGGACAACGATTGGCTGATGCGACCGGCGTCCCTTTCCTTGGCGCCATCCCAATCGACCCCAAAGTGGTCCAATCCGGCGACAGTGGCGCACCAATGGTGATCTCCCACCCCGAATCGCCGGTCGCCGCGGCCTATCGCGACCTCGCCGGAGTGGTTGTCAAAAACCTGGCCCAGGCGCCCCAGGAAGCGCCGCTTCCAAGTCTGTCTTAAACTCTTTGCCCGGGCCCCGGCCCGGCCTAATACGGGAACTCCGAAATGATCAAGCATAAGGGATCAGTTTCCTTTGGGAAATTGTTCCCCGTCTTTATGCATCCGGTTGTATAAAGACAGGGAAAATTCCCATCGCCTTTTGATGGCTCAACCATCGCTTTCACCCCGCAGGCCCTGACCTGCATTTGGGGACATTTCCATGAATCCGGTCCAGGCTGCACTGCGGAGGCCCATCACCACCTTGGTGATTGTTTTGGGACTTGCGGCGACGGGAATCCTGGGCGGATTGCGAATGAAAGCGGACATTTTTCCCGCCCTCAATCTCCCTGTTGTCTATGTCTGTCAGCCCTACGGGGGTATGGACCCACAGCAGATGGAGGGGTTGATCGCCAATTTCTACGAATACCACTTTCTTTACATCAACGGCATCCACCATGTGGAATCGAAGAGCATCCAGGGCGTATCCCTGATGAAGCTCTTCTTCCACCCGGGCACCGACATGGCCCAGGCGATGGCGGAGACCGTGGGATATGTCAATCGCAGCCGCGCCTTCATGCCCTCGGGCACCGTCCCGCCTTTTATCATGCGCTTTGACACCGGATCGGTTCCAGTGGGGAGCCTGGTCCTTTCCAGCGAGACAAAAACCCTCGGCGAAATCCAGGATCAGGCCCTGTTCAAAGTCCGCCCAATGTTCGCCGCCATCCCGGGAGTTTCCGCGCCTCCCCCTTTCGGGGGAAACCAGCGAACCGTGGTGGTCCGCGCCGATCCGGACCGTTTGCGGGCCTATAACTTGGGCGCTGATGACCTTGTCCGGGCCCTGGCTGCGGGAAACGCGATCAGTCCGTCGGGAAGCATCCGCACGGCGACCACCATGCCCCTTGTACCCTCTAATTCCATGGTGGGCGACCCCAAGGAACTGGGCAATATTCCCATCCGCAAAGGCGTATACTTGCGCGATGTGGCACCATTAATTGAGGACGCGAGCGATATCGCGACCGGATATGCCCTGGTGAATGGGCGGCGCGCGGTCTATATCCTGGTTACCAAACGGGCGGACGCCTCGACCCTTGAAGTGGTGAAAGGGGTCCGCGAAGCCATCCCCTCCATGCAGGACAGCCTTCCCAAAGACATTTCGGTGAGTTTTGAAATGGACCAATCCCCCTGGGTTCGCCGGGCCCTGGATGGTCTGGTTTTCGAGGGGGTTTTGGCCGCGGCTCTTGTCGGAATCATGGTGCTATTATTCCTTCGCGACTGGCGCGGCGTGGCGGTGGTCCTCCTCAACATTCCCCTGGCGCTCCTAATGGGTGTGTCCGGTCTTTGGCTTTCAGGGCAATCGATCAACCTGATGACTTTGGGAGGTCTCTCCCTGGCGGTTGGCATCCTGGTCGATGAGGCCACCGTCGAACTGGAAAATATCCACACCCTGAGACGATCCGCCCGGAATGTGGCGGAGGCGGTCATCCTGGGAAATCGGGAAACCGCGATCCCCCGGCTGCTGGCCTTGCTTTGCATCGTTTCGGCATTCGCGCCCGCCTTGTTCCTCCAGGGAGCGGCCCGTGGGCTTTTCATGCCGTTGGCACTGGCGGTGGTTTTCTCGATGATCGCCAGTTACATCCTCTCTTCCACGCTGGTTCCGGTTTTGGCGGTTTGGCTGCTTAAAGAACGAAAAGGATTGGCAATCACATACGCAACAGAGCCAACGACAAACCGTCCGAAAATCCAAGCCAAAACAACATCCGCAAACAATGCTGAAACCAAACCCTGGGCGGCCAAAGTTGTTGGTCTTCGTTGGATTGTGCTTTTGACTTATTTAGGAGGCACCGGAGGGGTTTTTACGCTTTTGGTTCCCGGTATGGGAATGGATCTGTTCCCTGTTGTGGATGCGGGAATTTTCCAGTTTCGCTTACGCGGCCCGGATGGCACCCGGATCGAAGAGACCGAGGCCCTCACCCGGGAGGCACTTGATTACATAGGTAAAAAGGCAGGCGATGGGGGCGTTGCCCTCTCCATCGGTTACCTGGGAGTTGTTCCACCCAGCTATCCCATCAACAGTGTTTACCAATGGATGTCCGGCCCCGAAGAGAGCGTGATGCGGGTCGCACTGAGCCCGGGGCCCAAACGGATCGCCCAACTCAAAGCGACGCTTCGCGACCAACTCCCCAACCATCTGAAAAATTGGCTTCGCCAGCGATGGATTGCAAAGGGGGAACCGGTCGCTTGGGTGGAAGAGCGTGTCGGGAAATTGAGACTCTCCTTTGAACCGGCCGACATCGTCAGCGAGACGATGAGCTTCGGCTCGCCCACTCCGGTGGAGGTGGTCGTAAGCGGGCCGAAACTTACGGATAATCTGGCCCATGCCAACAAGGTCCGGGACGCGCTTGCTACAATCGAAAGCCTGAAGGACATCCAGTTTGGCCAATCCCTGGATTACCCCTCGGTTGGGGTACGAATCGATCGCGAGCGGGCGGCACAATCTGGCGTCACAAGCGAACAGATCGCCAAATCGCTGGTTGCGGCCACTTCCTCCAGCCGGTTTACCCTTCCCAATTTTTGGCGCGATCCCGCATCGGGAATCGGTTATCAGGTCCAGGTCGAAATTCCCCAGGCCCTGATGAAATCGTCCGCCGATGTCGAAGCCGTTCCGGTCAAACCAGATGAACACACTCCGGTACTTTTGCGGGATGTCGCGGATATCAAATCTTCTACTATCCCCGGACAGGTGGACCGATACAACATGAGGCGGGTGATCAGCATCACCGCCAATGTAGAGGGTGAAGACCTGGGCCATGTCGCATCCAAAATTGATGCGGCCCTGAAAACCGTTGGTGCGCCCCCAGCCGGGGTCAAAGTGGATGTCCGGGGGCAAATCCCCCCATTAAGAGAGCTGATTCAGGGCTTGGGGATAGGGTTTCTCCTCACAATTGCCGCGATATTGCTACTGTTGACGGCGTTTTTCCAATCGTGGCGAATGACACTGGTCTGTTTGGCCTCGGTGCCAGCCACTATATCAGGCATCCTTCTGGCGCTGGTTTTGACCGGTTCCACGCTCAACCTTCAATCGTTCATGGGATCCATCATGGCCCTTGGGGTCGCGATGGCCAATGCGATCCTACTGGTCAGCTTCGCCAAATCGCGTTGGGAGAATGGCGATTCCGGGCCCATCGCCGCAGGCGTGGCACTTTCCCGACGGTCGCGCCCCGTGCTGATGACGAGCCTCGCGATGACCGCAGGTATGCTCCCCATGGCTTTGGGTTTGGGCGACGGAGGCGACCAAACCGCTCCCCTGGCAAGGGCCGTGGTAGGCGGGCTCTTGGCCTCCACCCTTTCGACCCTGTTCCTTCTGCCGGGTGTGTTTTGCCTGGTAACCGGTTCAGCGAAGCCCAAAGCGGTGTCCCTGGACCCCAATGATCCGGAATCCCGCTACTACTGCGTTGACGCTTCCAGGCAAAGCAACCCAAATGAAACCCTTGGAGATCTCTCATGAAGACGATTTTAATTCAGGGGTTCCGGCAGGCAACCATGGTCCTTTTGGCGGTTGGACTTCTGGGTTGTTCGTCCAAGGTTCAGGAATCGGGAAAAACTTCCCAATCCTCACAAGGCGCGACGACTGTCACCCCGGACTTTCAAACCACAAATCCCAAGCGAACGGGACTGATTCGCAAGGTGGAACAGCCCGGGACTGTCGAACCATTTGAGGAAACCCAAATCTTTGCGAAAGTGCCCGGATTTGTCTCGCGCGTGTACGCTGATATCGGCCAAAGGGCCAAGGGCCCCGTCTATTCGCCCACAGGGGCAGGCGCTCCGGGCACACTTTCAACCACCGGGGAAAGGGGCATCCTTCCTAACACCAATTTGCGCCCCGCAAACTCTGGGATTGGCCCTGGAATTCTCCTCCAGGAGGGCGAAATCCTTGCCGAAGTGGCGATTCCCGAAATGGAGGAGGAGGCCCTACAAAAAAAGGAGCTGGTGGGATTGGCAGAAACCGAAGTGGTTCTCGCCCAAAAATCGCTCGCCTCCACCGAGGCCCAGGTCGCGTCCATGGAAGCCCTTGTTCAGGAATCCAAAGCGGGAGTTCGCCGGGCCCAGGCCCAATTTGAACGCTGGGAATCCGAATCCTCCCGGGTGGCGGGGCTCATCCAGCGGGGGATCGCCGATGCCCAAACCCGGGACCAAATCCTAAGTGAGTTTCGAAGCGCCTCCGCAAGCCGCGATGAAGCCATGGCCAAACTGGCGACCGCCGAGGCCAACGCCCGCAAAGCCGGAACCGATCGGGAAAAAGCCAAAGCCGGAATCCTGGTGGCCCAAGCCCAGGTCGGGGTTGCCAAATCCGAAGCCAAGCGCCTTCAATCCATGTTGGGCTACACCAAAATCCGCGCGCCTTACAACGGAATCATCACCCGCCGAAAAGTAAATACGGGCGATTTCCTGGCCCCTGGCCGGACCGAGCCCCTTTTCACCATTTCCCGAATCGAAACTCTGCGATTGGTGGTTTTTGTGCCGGAAGCTGACGCGGGGCTTGTCAAAAAAGCCACCCCAATCCATTTGCGCGTCCAGGCCTTGAAGGGGTGGGAACTTCAGGGCATCGTTAGCCGAACCAGCTGGTCGCTTGATCCGGGCGCCAGAACCCTCCGGGCAGAAATTGATGTCCCCAATCCAGGAGAAATGTTGCGTCCTGGGATGTATGTCTATGCGACCCTGGAGGGGACTCTCCCCGAAAACTGGACCATTCCGAACACCGCTTTGGCAAAACAGGGGGAAAATCTGGTTTGCTTCAGAGAGGTTGGGGGGAAAATCTCCCGGACTCCCGTCCAGGCCGGGTTTTCTGATGGGAAACTTACCGAGATCCTCAAATGGCAAACAGGCCCTGAAGGCGCCTGGACACCCCCCGATGGTGCCAGCAAAGTCTGCGTTAAATCTGTAGGTTTGTCGGATGGAATGCCCATTTCCCAAGACAAATGAGAAAAACTTAAGACAAACAAATGAAAATTTGAAAAGAAGGAGCTTCGGGGAACCAACTTGGGGCCTCCCCCTGTTCCGAATTCCAAGGAATTTCGTAAACTGTCTCTGTTGGATACCCCACCCCAATCGCGCCCAAAATCCTGTTCCGGGAGGCCGTTGTGCTAAACCGTCGAGCTTTTAGTTATTGTTTTGCGTTTTTCGCGATCTCCTACCTTGTTCCTTCGGCCTCTCAGGCCCAATGGTCCCACTGGCGAGGCCCCACCCAAAACGGTGTGGCCTACGACACAGGTCTTCCTGAAAAATGGTCCCCCAACCCCGCCACAGAAGGGAATAACCTCCGTTGGAAAGCCCCCTATGGTGGCCGGACCACTCCAATCATCCAGAATGGCCGAGCCTATTTCATCGGTCGCGATGGCGAAGGAGTCCACGAACAGGAACGCGTTGTTTGCCTTGATGCGGATACCGGCAAGTTCGTCGCCGAACACCGCTTCAATGTGTTCCACACCGACATCGTCAGCGTTCGGCTTGGTTGGACCACCGTTTGTGGCGACCCCGAGACCGGAAACATCTACGCCCACGGGACCCAGGGGCTCCTTTTCTGCTTTGATAAAGATCTGAAAATTGTCTGGCAAAAGTCGATGACCGAGGAATTCGGCCGCATCAGCGGTTACGGTGGTCGCGTCACCAGCCCGATCATCGACGATGACCTCCTGATCCTGGGAATCATCAACGCAAGCTGGGGCGAGCAGGCCATTGGGGGCAACCGGTTTGTCGCGATGAACAAAAAGAATGGCAAAATCGTCTGGTGGTCAAGCACCGGCTTCGCGGTCCGTGACACCTACTATTCCACCCCCGTGGTAGCCACCATCAAGGGTGAGCGCCTACTGATTTCGGGTGGTGGTGATGGCGGGGTCCACGCCTTCAAGGTTAAGACAGGCGAACGGGTTTGGAGTCACCTCTTTGGCCCCGGCTCGATCAACTGTGCCCCGGTGGTCTCCGGAAACCTTGTCTACATCGGTCAAGGCGAGGAAAACGACGCCTCGAGCACACAGGGCGCCGTCCTTTGCCTGGATGGATCCCAGGTCACCAACCTCCAGCCCAAACTGGTTTGGCAAAAGGATGGCATCAAGGCAAAGTTCGCCTCCCCAATTATCCACGAAGACCGTCTTTATATCTGTGGTGATGTGGGCACCCTGCATTGCCTCGATGCCAAGACCGGCAAGGAATATTGGGACTTCCAATACGGCAAAAACACCAAGGGATCCCCTGTTCTGGCCGATGGCAAAATCTATATCGCCGAAGTGAACAGCAAGTTCCACATCCTCAAGCCAGGCGCCGATGCCTGCGAACGCCTCCACGCCCAATTCTTCCGCAAGACAGGCAAAGGCGAAGACATCGAAGTCAACGGCAGCCCCGCAATCGCCAATGGCCGCGTTTACTTCATGACCGGGACCGAGTTTTATTGCCTGGAAACCAAGGACGCCAAAATTGGCAAGGTTCCCGAAGTTCCCGCCGTGGAAAAGGGTTCTGGCGAAATCGCCCACATCCAGGTCTATCCCGCCGACATCATGGTGGAAGCACAGGACAAAGTGGAGCTCTCCGCTTGGGGATACGACTCCAAGGGTCGCCTGATCGGGCCTGTGGAAGCGAAGTGGGAATTGGCCGGACTTTTGCCTCCAGTTCCCCCCCGCAACGCTCCCCCCGCGCAAACCAAAGCGGGCCCCGCTCCCGCGGCAACCACTCCTCCTCCCGCGTTGGCCGCGAGCTTCTCGGATGAGGCAGGCATGAAAACCGACCTGACCATCAAAGCGCAACCACCCGCCCAATTTGGCCGCGTGATCGCCTCGGTTGGCAAAATTAGTGGATATGGCCGCGTCCGCGTCGTCCCCAAGCTCCCTTACTCCCCGAACTTTGCCAACATCCCCGAAAAGCGCACCCCGGGTGGCTGGGTGAACTGTCAAGGCAAATATGAGATCGTTCAACTGGGAGACAAGAAAGTTCTCAAGAAGATCAACACCAACCCAAGCCCGCTGGTATCGCGCGCGAACGCCTACATCACCCCTCCTTCCAGCACCGGTTACACCATCGAATCGGATGTGATGGGAACCAAGGTCCGCGATGACCTTCCCGATGTTGGTGTTGTGGCCAACCGCTACACCCTTATGCTTGCGGGCAACACCCAGCAGCTTCGCCTGATCTCGTGGGACGCCCTTCCCCGCGTGGACAAGACGATCAGCTTCCCCTGGAAACCCGGAACCTGGTACCGCCTCAAGCTGACCGTCGAGGTTGGCGCGGATGGCAAGGGTGTCGCCAAAGGCAAGGCGTGGGCCAAGGACGACAAGGAACCCGAAAACTGGAATGTTGAGTTTGCCGACCCGATCGTAAACGCGAACGGTTCCGCTGCGATCTATGGATACGCCGCGGGCATCCTCGACAACCAACCCGGATGCGACATCTACTACGACCGGGTGACCATCACCCCGAACAAGGCCAAGTAACGCCCCATTGGCATTACCAACACATAATTAATTCAAATTAGAGTTTTTAAGGAGTACAAAGCATGAACGGCAATAATAAAAGAAAGAACTGGCTTTTGGCCGCCGCCACCTCCATCGTATTTGGCGGAGCGGTCGCAAGTATCTTCATGACCAGCGAAGCCACCCAAGCGGTTAACACAACAGCGGCGCCAACAGCGATTCGCGAAGTGACCAAGCGCAATTGGTCCATGTTCGGCGGCACAGTTGCCCGCAACCTGGTCAACCTTGTCGAAAAGAATGTTCCCGCCGAATGGTCTACTGAAGCAGGCAAGGAACAGAATATTCGCTGGTCTGTCGAACTTGGTTCCAAGGCCTATGGTGGCCCGATCATTTCCAACGGAAAGATCTTCATCGGCACCAACAACGACAAACCCCGCGACGCCAAAGTCACCGGCGACAAGGGAATCCTCATGTGCCTGGACGAGGCGACCGGCCAACTCATTTGGCAGGCCGTCCACGACAAGCTACCCGCTGGCCGCGTCAACGACTGGCCTCGTGAGGGTATCTGCTCCAGCCCCGTCGTCGAAGGCGATAAGCTCTACTACATCTCCAACCGCTGCGAAGTGATTTGCGCGGATGTGGATGGGCTCAAGAACGGCAACCAGGGCGTAAATGACGAAAAGTACACATCTCCCGGTGATGCAGATGTTCTTTGGCGCCTTGACATGATCAAGGAACTGAATGTTTTCCCACACAATCTGGCGACCTGCTCGCCTTTGATTCTCGGGGACATCCTTTTCCTTGTGACCTCAAACGGCGTGGACGAAGGGCACATCAACATCCCCCAACCTGGCGCCCCGAGCTTCCTCGCGGTGGACAAAAACACCGGCAAGGTCCTCTGGTCGAGCAATCTCCCCTCCGCAAGCCTGGTCGAGGCCCGCAAAACCCTTGGCAACGCTGTCGACATCAAGGCTCTTGTGGACCAGGGCAAACTCCTGATGCACGGCCAATGGTCCAACCCCGTTTATGCCGAACCCAACGGCAAGCCGATGATCATTTTCCCCGGTGGTGACGGATGGGTTTATGGCTTCAAGCCTTCCACCGGAGAGCTTTTGTGGAAGTTCGACTGTAACCCCAAAAAGTCCTTCTATAAGCTCGGCGGTGAAGGCACCCGTAATGACTTTGTCTCCACCCCCGTGGTGGCCGATGGTCTCCTTTATATTGGTGTGGGCCAGGACCCCGAGCACGACAAGGGAGTGGGTCACCTCTGGTGCATCGACATCTCCAAGGAACCGGGAGCCGACAAGGACCTGTCCCCCAAGGACGAAAAATACGATCCCAAAGATCCCGCAAACACCAAGAGCGGCCTTGTTTGGCATTATGGTGGCCAGGCGGGTGAAGATTACGAGCGCAACTATTTCTTCGGTCGCACCATGAGCACCTGCGCCGTTCACGATGGTCTACTTTACACCTCCGAATATGATGGCTGGGTCCATTGCATCGATGCCAAGACGGGCAAAAAGTATTGGGATCACGATATGGGCGCGGACACCTGGTCGAGCACCCTTTGGGTCGATGGAAAGATCTACATCGGCAACGAAGCCGGCAAGATGCACATCTTCTCCCACGGCAAAACCAAGAAACTCCTCAAGACCATCAACATGAAGTGCAAGATTCGCGCCACCCCGGTCGCGATCAATGGCAACATCCTGATGATCACGGAAAACCCCTGCCGCCTTTTTTCCATTGGCGCCAAATAGTTTTGGACCGGTTTGAATTGCTGATCCTGGATTTTGTTCTGATTGGCCCTCCTTTTTGTGGGTCAATCAGAATCCGTACAAAGCGTTGATCCACGCCGCATCGGGCCCAAATCCCGATCCTGGGAGTTCCTCAAATGAAGAAGCGATTCTGGACCGCGATTGCGGTGGGTGGCATGTGTTTGGCGGGCATCAGTCGGGCGGATTGGCCAATGTTGGGCGGAACCCCGTCCCGGAACATGGCAAACCCGGGAGGGAAGGACCTCCCTTCCAGCTGGTCGATCAAGAAGGGCGCCCAAAAGAATGTTCTCTGGAGCGCGGACCTTGGAACCACCACCTACGGAGGCGTGGTCGTCGCCGGAGGCAAGGTCTACATCGGCACCAACAACGAGCGTCCCAAGGATCCGGCAGTCACAGGCGACAAGGGAATCATGTATGCCCTGGATGCCGCGACAGGCAAATTCCTGTGGCAAAATGTCCATGACAAACTCCCTGATCCCGATCTGAACGATTGGCCAAAACAGGGTATCGCCTCGAGTCCCGCCGTGGATGGGGACAAAGTTTTCTATGTGTCCAATCGCGCCGAATTGGTGTGTGTTTCCACTACAGGCGAAGGTACCAAAGCCAAGATCCTTTGGACCCTGGACATGGTCAAGGATCTAGATGTTTTCCCCTGCTACCTTGCGATGTCTTCGCCTTTGGTTGTTGGTGATCTGGTTTATGTGGTAACCGGCAACGGCATCGACCATGGCAGCCACAAGCCACCCAAACCCAAAGCGCCAAGCTTTCTTGCCGTGAACAAAAATACCGGCAAAGTGGTTTGGCAGGACGCCTCGCCTGGCGAGGCGATCATGGAAGGTCAATGGGGCAACCCCTCTGCCTATGAACTTAAGGGATCGTGGCAGGTCGCTTTCCCTGGCGGCGATGGGGTCCTCTATGGTTTCGATGCCAAAACCGGCAAGAAGCTTTGGAAATTTGACGGCAATCCCAAAAAAGCCGAATTCAAACCAGGCGGCCGCGGCGAACGAAGCTACTTTATGGTCAACCCCGTCTTCCATGAAGGGCTCATCTACATCGGCACCGGAAACAATCCTGATGATGGTCCGGGCGTTGGCCATCTTTTCTGTATCGATCCATCCAAAGCCAAACCGGGGGAATTCACCGACCTGACCCCTCCGGATGACACATTCAAATCCGGTGGTGCCAATTCCAACTCGGGCCTTGTGTGGCACCTGGGCGGAAAAGTCGAACCAAAACCAGAAGATGGTCGCGAAGTCCATTATGGCCGAACCCTCAGCACCGTTGCGGTTGCCGATGGTTTGGTCTATGCCGCCGAATTGGACGGTTTCGTTCACTGCATCGATGCCAAGACTGGCAAGAAGTATTGGGAACACGACCTGAAAGATGGCACCTGGGCATCGCCTGTCGTTGCGGATGGAAAAGTTTTCGTGGGAACCGATTCCGGTGATCTTTATCTTTTTGAACATGGAAAAGAGAAGAAGGAATTGCCTAAGATCGAAATGGAGCAATCGATCAAGGCAGGCCCCACGGTCGATGGAAACACGATTTACATCCATAACGGAACCACACTTTTCGCCATCCGGGGCAAGTAATCCCGGGGCCCGCTTCTTTTTTTTTCAACGAGGTCCTTTCCGTGTCCAAGTACGAGCGCAACAAGGGTTTCAACGACTACTTCTCACCCGCACAATGGTTTGACCCTGCGGTCACCCTTGAAACCAAGGTGAAAAATGCCAAGGAACAGCTCGACCAGCATGTCCGTGATACGGTGGCCTGGCACTTTAGCCCGGATACCGGCACTCCTTTCTGGCTGGAAAAAGCAAAGACCTACAAATTCAATCCCTTGAAGGATGTTCACACCTTCGAAGATCTGCACCTCTTTGGAACCTTCGAGGATGAATGGCTCCGTGGCGGGCCAGTTGATCGCTGGGTTCCCCGTGGCCTTAAAGGCAATCCGGTTTATGTTTTTGAAACCGGCGGAACTACCGGTTTGCCCAAGTCCCGGGTCGTACTCGATGACTATCGCATCGACTATGAAATGATGTCGGAAACCCTTCCCGACCAATACTTCCCCAAGGGATCCAACTGGCTGATGCTTGGGCCCTCGGGTCCAAGGCGCCTTCGCTTGGCAATTGAACATCTGGCCCAGCATCGTGGCGGCATTTCTTTTTGCATCGACCTTGATCCCCGCTGGGTGGTCAAGCTGATCAAGATGCGCCAAATCGAAATGGCTAACCTTTACAAGGAACATGCCATTGATCAGGCCCTGACCATTCTCGCTGGTGGCCACGACATCAAGTGCATGTTTACAACTCCAAAGCTCCTTGCGGCTTTGGACGAAGCGCTTCGCGCGGGCAAGCTCGAAGACAAGTACCGCTCCCTGGGCAAAAAGATTCCCGTGGGAGGCCTGCGCAGTATCCAGTCCGCAGGGATCATAGGCATCTTCTCGGGTGGCACCGAATTCACCCCCCAGTTCACTCGCGAAGCCTATGAGGAAATGCTCGACAATGGCGAGGTCTACATGACCCCGACTTACGGAAACACCCTCATGGGACTGGCCTGCTCCAAACCAATCGGGCCCCATGATGGTTTCAAAATCACCTACTATGCCCCCCAACCCCGGGCGGCAACCGAGGTGGTAGATCCCAAGGATTACAACAAAAAGGTTGAATACGGCGCAACAGGGCGTGTTCTCCTTACCACGCTTACCCGCGAATTCTTCGTTCCACGCTTCCCCGAACGGGATGAGGGCGAGCGCGAAATGCCCTACGAGCGATACCCATGGGATGGCGTCAGCGGCGTAAGGACTTTCAGCGAATTGGCGGCGACGACGGTAGTCGGTGTCTACTAATTTAAAAGGTCGCTCAAATAGAATCCAACCGGAACCATTACGGATACAGCCATGATTCGCATTCCCTCCCTTCGTATGGGAAAGCCCTACGAAAGCCTCTCGAAGACAACTCTGGTCCACCATGTGACCGGAGATCCGGTTGCCGAAGTGAGTCAAATCACCGGCAGCCAGATCATGCGCGACCTTTCCAAAATGGGCCAGGCACGCCGTGAGCTTGCGGCGATCCCCTCTGCGGAACTCCTCAACAGGGTTAAAGCCGCTGCGAAGATTTTCCTTGAGGAAACGCTTCCTTGTGGCGACACGCCACAGAGCTTTGATGACTATATCACCAACCTTTCCTCCACCACGGGTAGCCCCATGTTGTTTTGTCGCAGAAATGCGGCAAAGGTTGCTTATGTGATGGGAAATATTGATGAGATCCTGGCCGGACTCACCCGGGGCATGGATCTTTCGGTTCTGGACAAGGGTCACGGCAAACAGGACGGCCGCACGCTTTGTTTCTTTCCCACAACCGATGCCCTTGGTGCCATCCTCCCGAGCAACAGCCCCGGGGTTCACTCGCTTTGGGTGCCATCCATTGCCCTGAAAATCCCCTTGGTGATCAAGCCCGGACGCGAAGAGCCCTGGACACCGTTCCGATTGCTCATGGCGTACCTCAAGGCGGGCATTCCCGCTTCCGCCCTTAACTTTTTCCCGACCGACCATGCCGGCGCTGGGGACATCCTCCGGGGATGCAACCGCAGCCTTTTGTTTGGTGATTCCACCACAACCGACCCATACAAACACGATCACCGGGTCGAAATCCATGGTCCGGGATATTCCAAGGTTCTGCTCGGGGCCGATGTCTCCGCCAATTACGAAAAATATCTCGACCTTTTGGTTGAGTCGGTTGCCGCCAATGGGGGCCGTTCCTGCATCAACGCCTCAGCGATCTACACCCACAGCCACGGCAAGGAACTTGCGGAAGCCTTGGGCGCCCGCCTGGCCAAGGTCAAGGCTCGTCCGTGGGATGACCAAAATGTGGAAATCTCCGCTTTTGCCAATCCCGATGTCGCGGACCGTATTTCCGGGATGATTGATAATCTGCTCCAAACGCCAGGTGCCGAGGATGTTTGTGTGCGCCTGCGCGGTACTCCCCGGGTCTATAAAGAGGGGCGTTGCGCCTGGTTGCTGCCCAGTGTGGTTCTTTGCGATTCCGCCCAGCACCCCCTTGCTAACAAGGAATTCCTTTTCCCGTATGTTACTGTTATCGAATGTCCGCAAGACGAGATGCTTGCGACCATTGGGCCAAGTCTTGTGGTCTCCGCGATAACGGGGGACCCGGAATTCACCCAGCAGCTTCTCGACTGCAACCTTGTAGAACGCCTGAATATTGGGGCGATCTCGACCGTACGACTTTCTTGGGATCAGCCTCATGAAGGAAATCTCTTCACACATCTCTACAGGCAGCGTGCCTTTGCAGAAGCACCCGTCTAGTTTTGCCCCCTTCGATTTTCAGCCACGGACCCGCGTGATTAGCGGCCGTGGCGTTTTGTCGAGGTTGGGCAGCCTGGTTAGGGAGCTTTCCGGTAGCAGGGTCATGCTTGTCACGGACCCTGGAATTCTCAAAACAGGCCACCCCGATCGCGCCCTAACCCACATGCGCGAATCGGGCCTGGAAATTTTTACTTTTTCCGAAGTCCGCGAAAATCCCGACAGTCGCCTCATCATGGATGCGACAGATTTTGCACGAGCCAACAAGATCGATTTTGTTGTCGCTCTAGGCGGCGGAAGCTCAATGGACTGTGCCAAGGGTGTCAACTTCCTCCTGACCAATGGCGGCACCATGTCCGACTACAAGGGATATGGAAAAGCCCCCCAGCCCATGCTCCCCTCGATCGGAATTCCGACCACCTCGGGCACCGGATCCGAAGCACAGTCCTATGCTCTCATCTCCGAAGCCAAAACCCAAACCAAAATGGCTTGTGGCGATCCAAAAGCGGCATTTCGAATTGCGATCCTTGATCCAGAACTGACTCTATCCCAACCCAAAATGGTGGCTGCGGTCACCGGGATTGATGCAATCGCCCATGCGCTCGAGTCTTTTGTTTGCCTTAGGCGCAACCCTTGGTCTAACACGCTTGCAAAGGAAGCATGGCGGCTCCTTTCTGGAGCGTTTCCAATTATTTTCACCGATCCCGAAAACATCGAGGCCCGTTGGTCGATGCTTTGGGGGGCCCACCTGGCGGGTATGGCGATTGAAAACTCTATGCTGGGCGCGGCACACGCATCGGGCAACCCGTTTACGGCGCACTATGGGATCACCCACGGTGTCGCCGTTAGCCTTATGCTCCCCCATGTGATCCGCTACAATGGCGATATCGTAAGTGACTATTATGATGAATTGGCCTGCCCTACCGCGGAAAAGGGGAAAGGCGCCGAGTTCCTTGCCACCGAGGTCGATCGCCTCGCGACAATCGCCGGGCTTCCCCGGAGACTCCGCGATGTTGGCATCAGCCAAAGCATCTTCCCCATCCTCGCCGAAGAAGCCATGCAACAGTGGACAGGGACTTTCAACCCCCGGCCCCTGACCGAAGACGCCTTGATTGGCCTTTATGAATTGGCCTGGTAGGAAGCTTTCGGAAAATCCCGGAGTACCTTTTCCACCATGATTGGGACCTTCGCGAGAAACCTTGTCGCCATTGTCCTTGGCCTTATTGCCGGGTTTGTTTTTGTAATCGCGACCGAAGCCTTCAGCGCGGTGGTTCACCCCTTTCCTCCGGATGCCGACCCCAACGATTTCGAAACATGCGTGGCCCATGTGGCCCGTTACCCCGCCTGGGTTTTGGCTTGTGTGGTTCCCCTTTGGAGCCTTGCGATTTTTTCAACTGTTTGGACCGCCACTCGACTTGGCACAAACCGCAATCCCTTTATCGGAATCGTTGTGGGCGGACTTCTCTATGTGGCAGCCATCTGCAATTTGACCATGCTCCCCTACCCCATGTGGTTCAAAGTGAGCATTGTTCTGGCCCTTCCCATGTCAGGCTTTTGGGGATTCCGCCTGGCGAGAGGGAA
>CAMBMH010000068.1 GCA_945868575.1 Singulisphaera sp. GP187
AACCTTCTCCCGACCAAAATCCTGAAAGGTCGAGCTGGTGCTCGACCCTCCCGGCAAAAGCCAAGAAATGGTAAAGCCAAAACCAAAAAGCAAATATCGGGAAGGTGGCTTTTTCGGAGACCCCTTTCGTGAATTTCGCGTGTTTCGTGGTTGAATGGATTTTTGAACTTTTTTCGGGCCTAAAGCATTTTCACCACGAAAATCACGAACCACTTGAAACAAGTAATGGCAAAAAAGCCGGATCCAAATCCGGGTCTGGGCAAGGAACATGGCGCGAGCTAACGACTACAATTTTTTTTGAGAGTTGGTCTTAAGTGTATTTATCTCCCCAATGCCTCCTCAAAAGAGATTCCAAACACCGCCTTTTCCTTTAAATCTTTGCCTTTTTAGGAAATTCCGCGTTCCTCACTTCGTTCGTATGAGGCGTCGGGCCTTGGCTGCCTCGGTCTCAAACAGCCGGACAGTCGGGACCAACTTCTATTTGTTTCGGCGGGCAAAGAGGAATTGCCACTGAAGCCAGAGTAAAATCAGGCCACCCGCTCCCACAGCGATACCCAGGCCCAACGCTTTGAGATAGGCCTCCATGGGGAATTCCCCAACGGGTGCGGATTTGTTTTCGGAAGGGGCGGAAGTCCCCTGGCCTCCCGTTTCATCCAGTTGAGCGACTTCGCGGGAAAGTGCCGCGCGGTGTTTGAAAAGGGGATCGACGCCACTCATCTGTCGGGCTTCGACCAGTTCGGTCATGATCTTGAAGGCGGAGGTGGAGTCGCCTTTGGCATTGAGAACCTCGCCAAAGGCCCAATAAAGCCGGGAATCGGCAGGCAACCAAAGGATAAGCTGGATCACCAGGCTTTCCGCTTCGGGATCGAGTCGGTCCCACGCTGCTTTGGGCGGCTTTCCCGGTTTGAAATTGTCCCGGGCTTCCAGGGTGTCCAATCCCAAAACCGAATCGAGCTTTACCGGAACCGGGGCGCCGCCCGAAGCAAGGTTTTCCCTGTGCCTGGCCCGCCAAAGCGCAAGCAGCGCCGCCTCTGCCCGGCGAAAGTGGCGCCACTTCGGATATTTCCAGTCCTTGATGGTTTCCGGCCATCGTTCGAGCACATCTTCCTGGGTGGAAATGGCCCTGGGCAACAGGGCGGGATCCTGCGCCTGGGCCATGGCCAGGTGCGAAAGCAAAAGGACCGAGTCAGCATCCTCGCCAGTGATCCGTTTTTTGCCGAGATATTCTATGACCTTTGAACCATGTCCGGTTCGCAGCCAACACCCGGTGAGTTCCAGCATCTCCGCCGGGGTTTTGAGGGTGTCCAGCTTGGTTTCGAGTTCCGCCGTCCGGTTAAGGATCTGTTCCCTCAGGCTCCCCTTTTCGGGGATTCCCAGGGCAGGATCCTTGCCCGCCAAAAGCGAACGATACTCACCCACGGAAAGGCGGATTTGCGAAAAACCTGAAAGCGTGGGGAAGGGATTGGGATCGCTGGGGAGGTAGATCCCCGCCTGGCTTGATGGCCCCAAGACAAGGACCCCGATTAGGGCCGCAATCGAACCGGACAGGAAACGCCCTGTCGGCACAAAATGCGGCCCTTCAGGCACAGAACCTTGCACAATTCCCAAAGTCCTCCCCAAGGGGGTCATTGGGCGGCCTCATGCTTGATCGTGACATTGGTGCTAATGCCACCCCGGGGGGTGAACGAGCCAATGATCTCGACCTTTCGGGGCGCCACAA
Organism: Singulisphaera sp. GP187; assembly: GCA_945868575.1. Lineage (GTDB taxonomy): Bacteria > Planctomycetota > Planctomycetia > Gemmatales > Gemmataceae > SYLG01. The sequence goes on from CAMBMH010000068.1 coordinate 1,721, forward strand.
CGGCGACAAAATCATCCATCAAACGGTTGGTTACCGCTTCATAGAACGATCCGACATTGCGGAACCGCTGAAGGTAGAGTTTGAGCGATTTGAGTTCGATGCAAACATCTCCCGGAATGTACCGAAAGGTGATGGTGCCAAAGTCGGGGTGACCCGTCTTGGGGCAAAGGCTGGTGAATTCGGGACAGATGATCTCGATCGTGAAATCCCGACCCGGGCGGGGGTTGGGGAAAGTTTCGAGTTGGCTCTGATCGGGTGCTTCAAAATCGGACACGGTCAACAATCTCCAGGGGAAAAAAGTTCGTACCCACTCAGTCTAGGCGGGCTTAGGGTGCTTTGGGCTCGCGCGTGGTCCATTCCCGCATTTGGGCTTCGCGGGGATGGGGTCGTCCATCGGGGAAGGTCCCCATGGCCGCAAAAGGCCATGGTTCGACAAAGCCTCCGTTTTTGGTGGTCGGGGCCGTATCCCGGCAATATCCATCCACCCGCAGGAAATATCCCCGAGTGTGCCCACTTGGAACAGGCCCGCCTGGCTCAAACGCAAAGGTAACTTCGTCTCCGGGGCCACCAATCATGAGGAGGTCATCCTGCGCGGAGAGGAGCTCGTCCACCCGCCCAAGCCGGGTCAATTTCCCCTTCCAAAGAGAAGCCATTCCCGGTCGCTCGGTTTTTTGGGGGTCATAGGAAACCACCCCATCCTTGCCTGGCACTTCCCGGAAAAGTCCGGGTTGGCCCAGGGTGGCGGTTTGAAGCTTGAGCGGTTGAATCGCGGCTTTTTCCCCGGATCGGGCGAGCCTGCCCAACTGGATCCGGTCGATTCCGACCCGGAGGTTGGTGCGGATGCGCATGGGGCCCTCAAGGGCGGAGCCAAGCGAAGTCACCTCAACCGTCATACGCTTGGGCAATCCAGCGGGGATGCCGATCTCCATGGCCGATTTCCATCCCCCTTTGCCGTCGGGGATTTCGATCGCGGGGATGATCGGATCAATTCCCGCCTGGCCCGAAGCAAAAAACGATTCGGGATAGGCGTAATCAGTCCATGCGTCCAGAATCAGGAAGTAGCGGTCGCCTTTTTCCTGTTTGGCGGGGATGCGTCCGGGCGCCTTGAAAGAGAATTCCCATCCATGTTCAGCGGCAAATCCCAGCCAGCTTCGCAATGGGTAATCCCGGGGATAGACCCCATCCGCATTGGACAATTCTGCCAGGCAGTCCCGTCCATCGAGTTTGCGTGCTTTTTCGAGGGGGAAGACTTCGGGGAAAATCAACAGGTCTCCCGTCGGATGCGCTCCCGAGAAGACATAGCGCTCATCGGGCGCCGCTTCCCACCCCTTGGGCAGGTCGACCGCGTCGACGCGTACCCTGTCGAGGTACATCACCTCGTCCATGGGTTCGGAAAGGCTAAACCGAATCGGGGCGTTGGCCACGACGGGGCCAGGCGGGATCACCCAAAGCGATTCTGTCGGGCGAGGCGCGTGGATGGAACCATCGGCTCCCTGTTCGCCAAGTGCGCCTCCCCCAAGAAGATCGGTGATCATCCGTTTGCCTGTGGGTGTTTCCCACATCAGCACGGGACACGAAGTGGCTTTGCGGTTGGTTTCGGAAATCTTGTGAATCTGTCCTGTGGAAAGATTTTTTTCCGCTTGGACGACACGGTCGGGCCAACGGATCCGCAGTGCATCCGCATTCAGAGCCCGGCCCAGGCCAATTTCGACGGGCAAGCTGGAGTGTGCCGGCCCCGCGCTTGAAGTCGCAAGGTCGACTGTGCCGCGCAGGGTTCCCGCGAGTGCCTGGATCCGTGCGCCTACGGCATCGGAATTAGTTCTAAGAGTATCCCCTTTGTCGCGTTTTCCGGCAAGGACTACTCGTAGACCCTGGTTGCCATTACCCTTGTTGCTTCGGATTTCGATTCCTTTGTCGGGGTGCCAAAGCCAAATATCAAGCTTCCCTTCGCCGGTGGCATCCGCGACGGCCATCCCGATGATTCCAGTGGGCCAGTTTCCACTATTGTTCAGGGTGTTGGCATCGAAAACGATACGCCCCTGGGAATTCCTCTCTACTCCTGGTTTGCCTCCGGAGGTCAGTCCAAGTAGGTCGGTTGTGCCGTTGCGATCCAGGTCGATAGCAATGGCCTGGGTGAAGGCGGGACCCTGGGATTGAATTTCCTCGAGGACGGCTTTACCAGGTGTGCTTTGGGGGCGGACCAGAAAAACCTGTGGCTTGTGGTCGGGGCCAGCAAGAACAAAGTCCACAATGCCATCATTGTTGATATCGGCGGTAAGGCCGGATGTTGGGTGAAAATCCTCCATTCCAAGTTCCCTGGGGCCCGAGAAACGCAGCAATCGGTCATTGAAGACAATTCTTGGCTTCAAACCCTGGGCAAAGGCAATCAGGTCGAGGTCGTCATCGTTGTCGACATCCGCAAGGATCAGGTGCATGGCTCCCGAAACCCTTGGGAGCATCGTTTCAGCGCCCTCTTTCCAGGCCCAATTAAGAGGCGGAAGGGGTTTGTCTGGCGGGGTGGGAGGTGCTTCACCCACATTGAGGAACCCTTTGAGGATTCCTCCCGATCCTTTTCCGTCAAGAGTTTGCAACGCCTGGGACAGGTCGGCTCCCAGGGATGCCGCCACCAGGTCGAGGTCGCCATCCTGATCCAGATCGAGTGCGCGAATACCGAGAGTTGGCAGTTTGAATGAGGGGAGATCGGGGGTTTGATCGACAAATTTGCCTTTTCCAAGATTGCGCAGGGTTCGTACACCACCCGGGCCTGACACAATCAGGTCGGGAATGCCATCATTGTCGAGGTCAGACGCGGATGCGTTCCAGGAAACCCAACCTTTTGGGAGGGGTAGTTCCCCCAAAGTCCATTTTTCGGGCCCATCGAAGGTCAAAAAAAGATCGCTGATTGTGTCGTTCCTGAGGACCGCCCCACCCAGGAATAGCGCTGGCCGGCCGGTCTGGGCGAAATCAGCCAAGCACATACAGGCCCCGAGTTTGTCCCGGACTTTGCGCAAAAGTTGGGTTTGGGGGGAGATGGGCCAAGCGGATTCCCCTGCCCAACGGACTCCTTCCCCCAAGCCGGTAGGGCCCGGTTGCCCCTCAAGAAATTCGGGCATCGCCACGACATGTCCATCCTTTGGGGCCTTGTAGGCTCCTGAGACGGAGGCATAGGGCCCCATCTGGGTATAAACGATGTCCTGGGTCCTCTCCCAATCCGCCTGTTTGAGCCGTTCGTGGTCTTCCAGGAGGCGTTTTCGTTCTGCCGGATCTTCCATAAGGGGATGAAGTGCAAGGGCATATCGGGCGGCATTGAGGTACGGGTCGAGTTCCAAAGCGGTTTTCAATGCCAGGTAAGCTTTGGGGGAGTCGACCCCATCGGGATGGACCTTGGCATACCAGGACCATGCATAAGCGTCCTTGGGATCTTTTTCGAGCACCCAGCCGAGTTCACGCGCGGCATCTTCGGTGCGGTTCTGGTGGAAAGCAATCAGTCCAAGGCAATAATGGGCGCTGATATTGTCGGGTTCGGAGGCCAGTACTTTTTCAAAATTCTTTATGGCCTCGGCAAGGCTGGCATCCGTGGCCTGATTGAGTTGGGCGATTCCGAGATTTACCCGGATTTCGTTGTTTTTGGGATCAAGCAGCAGAGCTTCCGAGAAATGTTTGGCTGCGTCGTTGTATTCGAACCGTTCCATATCCGCGACGCCGAAATTGCGCAGATGTGTGACGGTTTCCGGGTCGGGACGGGAAAGGAGATAATAGACCCCTGCGCCACCCAAAAGCACCAAACCCAAAGCAATCACAACCAGGGCTGGGCGTTTTTTGGTGTTTTGGGGCATGGGGCAACTCCGAACCAAGTTTTTTCGGGAGATTTCCCTCCTATACTACGGAAAACGCATTCCTTACCCCACTCTCAGAATGAACAGGTTCCTCCAATGATCACAACCGGTTTTGTTTTGCTTTGGGCGGGGCTTGGACTGGCGCAGTCCACCCCTAAACCTTCCGCCCTACTTTCTGCCGAAAAAACGGCCAAGACAGCATCTTTTGTCTTGGGTCTGCACGGGGCCGATGGGGGATATGCCAGCCAAAAAGGTGCATCGCCAAGCCTTCGCGCCACACTCTCTGCGCGTCGCAGCCTGAAATTGTTGGGCGAAAAAGCGCCCAATCCTGAAAAGGATATGCTGTTTGTGGCTTCCTGTGTCGATGCGGATGGCGGTTTTGCCGACAGGCCCGGCACACCCTCCTCCACGGCACTTGCGTTGTCGGGGCTTTTGGTCGCCACAGATTTCGGTATGCACACCATGCCGGAATACACGCAATTGATCGAAACAAACAAAAAGCTCATCCTTAATAACGCCAAAACTTTTGAAGAGATCCGCATGGGCGCGGCAGTTTATGAGGCGTTGGGCGTGCCCTCTCCCAGGCGCAATGAATGGGTTCGTATCATTCGGGCCTCTCACAGCGATGTGGGGGGCTATGGTCCTCCCAATTCCCGACTTCGTGACACGGGTGGAGCGGTCGCCGCGCTTTTGCGATTGAAAGAACCCCTGGCCAAAAAAGAAAAGGAATACCTTCAGGAATTCCTACTCAACGGGCAGGGGAGGGAAGGTGGATTTGGAATGACCGACACAGCGCATCCCGACCTGGATTGTTCCTATCGTATTGGTCGGGCCCTTTGGATGTTGGGAGCCACCCCAGATGCTGGCAAAATGCGTGCCTTCATTGAAAGCTGCCGAACCCCATCGGGTGCATATGCGCCACATCCAGGTGAGGAACCAACCCTCGTCGACACTTACCGGGCCTTGATCATCTCTTCGTGGCTTAAGGGTGGCATGAGATAATGGCGATTGCTCTTGTAGCTTTGGGATCGAATTTGGGGGATCGCTCCGGCCAACTTGACCAGGCCGTCGGTGTTCTTTGCGAGCGTTATCCGGTCCGTTTGCTTCAACATTCGGGATGGATCGAAACCGACCCGGTCGGTGGTCCCCCCGGCCAACCTCCCTTTCTGAACGGAGTGGCTGAGATTCAAACGGATCTGGGCCCTCGCGAGCTTTTGGCAGCCCTATTGGCGGTGGAAGAGTCCTTGGGCAGGGTGCGGACTGTGGCGAACGCTCCCCGGACCGTGGATCTCGACCTGCTCCTTTTTGATGATCTTATTTTGGATGAACCCGGTCTAACGCTTCCCCATCCCCGTCTTACTGAACGATTTTTTGTGCTGATTCCCCTTGAGAGAATTGCACCAGGAGTTGTGGTCCCGGGTACCAGCCTTTCGATTGCATCTCACCTTGCAAAGCTCACCGGGCTGAAAGCGTTTGGTCCGGACGCGCAAAGGCCCCTTCGCGGCAAAACGATTGTGATTACGGGCGCCAGCGCGGGGATCGGGCGGGCAGGGGCGCTCGAATTGGCCTCGGCTGGGGCCGATTTGGTGCTCCATGGGAGGTGTCCCGAACGGCTGGAAGCGGTCGCAAATCTTTGTCGACGCCGGGGGGCGGAGGTTCAAACACTTCTTGCCGATCTTGATTCGGAGGGGGCCCAGGTCCTTTGGGACAGGTTTGGCAATTTGGGGATCGTTCCCGAAGGATGGATCAACAATGCCGGAGCGGACATCCTGACAGGGTCGGGCATCGAACTTTCTTTTGAAAAAAAACTCGAAGCGCTTTGGCGCGTGGATGTTCGATCGACGCTGGAGCTCTCCCGACTTGCCGGGAAACTTATGTCGGAGAAAAAAGGGGGCGTCCTGATCAATCTCGGATGGGATCAGGCGGAAACGGGAATGGAAGGGGATAGTGGGACACTTTTCGGCACCATCAAGGGGGCTGTCATCACCATGACCCGCGCGCTGGCCGTTGACCTGGCTCCCAAGGTTCGTGTGCACTGTGTGTCCCCCGGCTGGATTCGGACCGCATGGGGTGAACAGGCTCCCAAGCTTTGGCAGGAGCGGGTGCTTCGGGAGACCCCACTTGGCTGTTGGGGCCAACCGGAGGATGTGGCTCGGGCGTTTGTGTGGCTGATTTCTCCAGCGACAAAGTACCTTAGCGGGCAAACGCTTCGGGTAAACGGGGGCGCCGTACGGGCCTGAATGGGCGAATCATCCCAATGAACAAAGGGCGCCGATGAAGGCGACCCGGCCCCAAGGAAATCTCTTGAGCCGCAAGAATCAAAAAACGAACCACGCCGATCCATCCGGAGAGGAATCGCCGGAGATAAAATTGGACAACCCAGATCTTGTTATTGCTAAAAAGAAATCGGCTTCCAAAACAAATCCCACCGAACTATCAACGGATCATTCCCCGTTTTCCGAAAAAATTGACAAACGACCCATAAAACCCACGCCGGAATCCGTTGCCAAACCGGGCACGGTAAATGACTCTCCAACGACCCTGGAGGTTCAGGCAATCGCCTTGCCACCGGCCACGAATTTGCCCAAATCACTGAACCTCCTTCCCGAATTGCTGGCCCAAAAACCAGGGATGCGCGCCGTTTTGAATGCTCTTGAACAGGGCAAGGCCGCCACGGTGGATGGCGCTTATGGATCCTCGGCTCCCCTGGTTATCGCCACACTTGACCGCCAAACCCCGCACCCGATCCTGGTGGCGGTGGCTCATGCCCGCGACCTGGATGCTCTCGCCTCCGACATCCAGACTTTCACGGGTAGGCCAGTTGCCATATTCCCGATTACTGGATCCCTTCCCGGGGATAAGCGCCTTGACCAGGAACATCGGGAGCGATTGGCCCTTCTTTCCCGTTTGCGGGATGTGGATGCGCCCCAAATTATCCTGGCTCCCTTTGCGGCATTGATGCAGCCTGTGCCCGAGCCGGTGGAACTGACCCAGGGTTCCAAACCACTTGAAGCGGGAAGCAGGATCGAACCCGAGGACCTTGCCCTTTGGCTGGTTCAAAAAGGGTATATGCCATGCGAAATGGTGGAGAAAGCGGGCGACTTCGCCCGGCGTGGCGGAATTGTTGATATTTTTCCCCCGGACAGACTCAAACCTATCAGACTGGAATTTTTTGGCGATGAACTGGAATCGGTTCGCGAATTTGACTCCCTGACCCAGCGGTCCGCCGGGACCATCGGACGCGTTGCGCTCTTGCCCCTGGATACGGGAACCGATGACGGAACGACCTTCCCCAGGGGGAATCTGATCGAGCACCTTCCCAAGGGCTCCTGGACCGTTTTGCTCGAACCAGGCGAGCTGGACGAACAGGGAAAAGTTTTTGCAGAACGAATGGAGGGGGTTTTGGGACTGTTTGATCCGCAAGGGGTCAACCGTTTCCTGATCTCACGCCCCAACTTGGTCCTTTCTGCGCTCCCATCGCCGACCATGGAGGAGACATGTTCCCTTTCTGTGGAATCTGTCGAACGATTTAGCGGTTCTGTCGACCGGATCGGGCAGGAACTTGACCAGGCCTGCGGTACAGGGCATGTGATGATTGCCGTCCACAACGACGCAGAGGCGCGCCGCTTGGGCGAAGTCCTCCAGGCGGGAAAACTATCTAAAGCCCATCTGCTTCATCTGGTTTCTGGCCAGATTTCCCGGGGCTTTCGGATGCCCGGGTTCCTTGAGGATTCGGTCGGTCTTGTGGTTTTGGGGAGTCAGGAGCTTTTCCACAAGGACGCCGCCCGCCCCGTCGCAGCGACCCGCAAGCTGGAAAGCCGGGCCATCGACAGCTTCCTCGATCTGTCCGAGGGGGACTATGTCGTCCATATCAGCCACGGCATCGCTCGCTATTTGGGGATGAAACTGCTGGACAAGTCGGGGGTCAAACCCGGTTCCGCGCCAGCCGTTGCCACTGCCACATCGACCCAGGCGGAAGAACACCTGGTTCTGGAATTTCGGGACAATGTCAAGGTTTATGTTCCAGCGACACGCATCGATCTGGTTCAGAAATATGTAGGCGGTTCCAAGGCCGACCCGGAACTTTCCCGCTTTGGCGGCAATCTGTGGCAAAAGCGCAAGGACAAGGTTCAGGAAGCGGTACTGGACCTTGCCGCGGAGATGATCGATCTCCAGGCCAAGCGGGAGGCAACTCCCGGAAATTCCTATCCCCCGGACAGCGATTGGCAGCGGGCGTTTGAAGCAGGATTTGGTTACCAGGAAACTCCCGATCAGTTTGCTGCGATCAACGAAATCAAAGCGGATATGTCGCGTGGTCGTCCCATGGACAGGCTAGTCTGTGGAGATGTAGGATACGGAAAAACCGAATTGGCGCTGCGGGCCGCGTTCAAGGTGGCCGATAATGGTCGTCAAGTCGCGGTGCTTGTCCCCACGACGGTGCTCGCCGAACAACATTACAAGAATTTCACAAGACGCTTCGCCGATTTTCCGTTCACGGTCGGATCATTCAATCGATTCCGTACCGCTGCTGAGGTCCGGGAAACCCTAAAAGGGGTAGCCCAGGGTTCGGTTGATGTGGTCATTGGCACCCACAGGATCTTAAGTCAGGATGTCCAGTTCAAGGACCTGGGTCTGGTTATCATCGATGAGGAACAGCGATTTGGTGTTGAACATAAAGAGAGACTGAAAAAGCTGAAATCCACCGTCGATGTGCTGACCTTGACAGCAACGCCAATTCCACGGACGCTTCACTTTTCACTTCTTGGCATTCGGGATATATCCAATCTGGAAACGCCGCCACCTGACCGGCTTGCTGTCGAAACCCGCATCATCCGGTTTGATGAAACCCTGATCAAAAATGCTCTCATTCGGGAACTTAACCGCGAAGGCCAGGCATTTTTTGTTCACCCCAGAGTGATCGATATCGAACCTTTGGCCCAGCGGATCCGTTCGATCATCCCCAAAGCGCGCATTGTCGTCGCGCATGGCCAGATGCCCGAAGGGGAACTGGAAGCCGCGATGATCACTTTCCTCAATCGTGGCGCGGATATTCTTATTTCGACCACCATCATCGAGAGCGGACTGGATATTCCTTCGGCCAATACGATATTTGTCAATGAGGCGGATCACTTTGGCCTGGCCGATCTTCATCAGCTTCGTGGTCGGGTTGGTCGGGGTCGTAATCGGGCTTATGCCTATTTTCTTTTGGATGGTCGCAAACAAGCCAATCCCCAGGCGGTCAAGCGTCTCAAGGCAATCGAAGAGTTCGCCGAACTGGGAGCGGGCTTCAAAATCGCTTTGAGAGATCTCGAAATTCGAGGCGCAGGGAATATCCTTGGCACCCAACAATCGGGGCATATCGCTTCGGTTGGTTATGAGCTTTATTGTCAGCTTTTGGAGGGTGCGGTCCGGGCTCTCAAAAATCAGGCCCCTCGTGTAGAGATTGATGTCAACATCGACCTGCCGTGGACCGCGTACCTTCCCCGCGATTATGTGCCCGCGACCAAACAGCGGCTGGAAATTTATCGTCGTCTTACCCGTATCCGAAAGCACGACCGATTGGCCGACTTCCAGACTGAGCTTACCGATCGTTATGGTGTGCTTCCCGAACCGGTTGCCTGGTTGCTTAAATTGGCAGAGATAAGGCTTTTGGCGGCTCGTTGGAACCTTTCGGCCATACATCTGGATCGTCCCGCTTCGCCAGAGGCGCCGATCGAGATGATTCTGACTTATCGTGATCCCCGCAAGGCGCAAACGGTCGCATCCCGCACCGCGGGTCGTCTCAAGGTTGTCGATACCACCCGACTCTATTTTCGGCTTAAAAAAGGCGAGAATGAGCCGCTGCGCCTTTATCAGATTTTGAAGGATCTTCTTAGGGCCTAAGCCCTTCCCTATGGATGTTTCCCTATCTGATTCCATCTGGCGCGAATCTGGTCGGTCGATTTTATGGCAGACCAGGTTTGCCAATTGTCGCAAAGATGGCTTTGGCTAGAATACGCATAGTCTTTCCCGGGTCATTCTTGGCCCAATCCCTTTTTTATTTCAGGAGTTCTCTCCCATGAAGAACGCATCGATTTTCACATTTGCCGCTTTCGCGTCGATTTTTGCAATTGGTTGTGGCGCTGAAGCCCCCAAGAAGGCAACCAAAACCGCTGAAGAAATCAAAAAGATGGAAGAAGGCAGCCGCAAGAAGCAAGAAGGCGAAAGGGCTTCACAGGAATCCAAGTCTGAAACCAAGACCGAAGAAAAGGGTAAAAAGGACGAAAAGTCCAAGTAGTCTTCCTTCGAATCCGGAAATCATCCATCAAGCCCCGAGCCATTTGCCGGGGCTTATTTTGTTGGTGGGAAAATCCTTTGAACCTCTATGCTGGCTTTGTGATTAGGCATCCATTTTTGGGATTTGCGGATCCGCCGGGCAGATTTGGCAAAATTGGAACAAACAGAGGGCCAATAACCGCTTTGCCCGTCGGAAAATTTCCTTGGGAGAACGGTTCCCATGGGTTAGAATAAAATTACTTTACTATTTGCACCATCCGTGTTTCCCCAGCCCACCGTAAACACCTATGTGGAATACACTTGTTGGAATCTGCCTATTGTTTCCCGGTGCCGACCCGAGAGACAACCTGTTTGAGACGCGAGTTCGTCCGGTTTTGGTGGCTCAGTGCCAATCGTGCCACGGACCCGAGAAGCAAAAAGGTGGACTCAGGCTCGATTCCGCCGAGGCGTTTGCATTGGGTGGGGAGACCGGCCCACTGGTCGATCGGGACCATCCCGAAAAGAGCATCCTCCTCAAAAGTCTCAGCCACACCGACGACCTCAAAATGCCTCCCAAAGGTAAGCTCCCCTCCAAGGATATCCAGGCCATAGAGGCGTGGGTCCGGTCGGGAGCCCAGTGGCCAAAAGGGTTGGCATCTGCCCCGGGAACTTTGATCCCAGGGACACCAAAAACCAATGCTACCGCCCAAAAGATGTTGCCCTGGTGGGCCAAGACGCCGTTTGACCCCGTTCCAAAGACCCCCAAGGGGCAAAACAATCCATCCCTCCATCCGATCGATTCCTTTCTAGGTCTGAAACGATCTCAATTAGGCATTTCCCAGGCGCCCCTGGCAGATCGCCGGACTCTTCTAAGGCGTATGAGCTTCGATCTAACCGGGCTACCACCTTCTCCCGAACAAATCCGCGAATTCGAGGCAGATAAATCTCCTGATGCGGTTTCCAGGCAAATCGAAAGGTTGCTTGCCTCCCCCGCATATGGCGAAAAGTGGGCTCGCAAATGGCTCGACATCGCCAGGTACGCCGACTCCAACGGCATGGATGAGAACCTTTCCCATGGCCTTGCCTGGAAGTATCGCGATTGGGTCATCAAAGCGATTCAGAACGATCTCCCTTATGACCAGTTTGTCGCGTTGCAGCTTGCGGGCGATCTCATCGGGGTCCAAAAAGGAGGTGAAGAGGCGAAGGAGGGCTTGGTCGCCACGGGATTCCTTTCGATTGGACCCAAAATGCTCGCTGAAGACGATCCGGTAAAAATGCGGATGGACATTATTGATGAACAGGTCGACACCCTGGGTCAGGCGTTCCTTGGATTGACGCTGGGGTGTGCTCGATGTCATGACCACAAGTTTGATCCGATTTCCTCCAGGGAATATTATGGGCTTGCGGGGATCTTCTATGGGACCGATACCATGGAGACCTATTCGGTTGTGGCCAAATGGATGGAACGGCCCCTCCTTTCTCCCGAGGAGGAGAAAGTCCATCAAGCCAAAAAGAAAGCCCTTGCCAAGGAAAAGAAGGCGGCAATTGGTCAAAAAGCGGCTTGGCGTAAAGCCGAAATAGACAAGCAAAGAAGTCGGGAAGATGCCTATGTTCAGTCCGCAAAAGAGTTCAACGACCAACAATCCACCCAGCCCAAGGAGCCTCCCAAATATGCCCGCATCATCGAGGCGGAGGATTTTGTCACCGGGAATCTGTTGAAAGACAAAACAACCTATGGTGCCGGAATCGGTGTTTTGGTCAACAAAGGCGAATTGCCCAACAGGGCCGAATACTCGCCCATTGAGACCTCTTTTCCAATGGGATCCGCAACCGGCTGGGTGCGAATTTGGGTTCGCCATGCGGCCCAAGCCTCTCGTCCCGTGAAGCTATTTGCAAATGACAAATTGCTCACGGAATCTGCAGCATCCCAGGTGACAGGATCGTGGAACCCGGATGGACAGCGTTGGTTTGTGGCTGCGGTAACCAAGGCCGATAAGGGAAAGGTTTCTCTCAAAATCGAATGTCCAGGCCCCGTTCCCCATATCGACAAATTCGGTATCGAATTTCTTTCCAGAGAGGTTGCCCAAACCCAAACCCTGGACGCATTAGCCGAGGCCAAAGGACTTCATCCCCTGCTCCTGGCGAGGTATGCGGAAACCCTCAAAGGTGTCGCCGAAAAATCCCCAAAAGAACAGGCCGCTGCCCTAAAGGATCCGGCCAAGGGGCCCCTCAGGGATGATCCCGCGCTTGATGGGCTGATACCTGCAAAGGACCTGGAAAGCTCAAATCAAAAGATCGCAAATATCGATAAAAGCCTTGCCGAGCTCAATTCGGTACCACAGGTCATGGCGGTCCGCGATGGGAAACCAACCGACCTGCGTGTTCATATCCGGGGCAGTCATTTGACCCTGGGTGAAGATGCTCCACGCGGATTTCCTGGTGTGTTGAATTTGGGTTCCAAGGGGCCCATGCCAAAGGACCAGAGTGGTCGACTCCAGCTTGCAAAGTGGATCACCCAGCCGAACCATCCCCTCACAGCACGGGTGATGGCCAACCGGATTTGGCAGGGGCATTTTGGTCAGGGAATCGTTCGTTCGGTGGATAACTTTGGAAACCTGGGCGAACTTCCCTCGGATCCGGAATTGCTCGATTGGCTGGCAGCAAAATTTGTCCAGTCGGGTTGGTCGATCAAGGCTATGCACCGACTCATTATGTCTTCGGCAGCCTACCAGCAATCGACCAAATACGATGAGGAATCCTTTCGCAAGGATCCGGACAATCGTACGCTCTGGCGCTTTGATCGTCGTCGACTCGATGCGGAAGAGTTTCGGGATGCCATGCTTCAGGTTTCGGGAACCCTGGATCTCAAGGCGGGGGGTACTCTCCTGACCATTCCCGATCGCGAATATGTCACAAGCACGGCAAGTTTTGCCTACGACAGCCACAATGGTCCGAGGCGATCCGTCTATCTTCCAATTGTAAGAAGCGCGCTTTTCGAGTTTTTTCAGGTATATGATTTTGCCGATCCGAGCGCTCTCAAAGGGGAACGGACCGCCACCGTGATTCCAACACAAGCGCTCTTTTTGCTAAATGGCAAACTCCTTGATGAGGCGGCTAAATCCCTTGCAAATCGGGTTCGGCCACAAATCCCGGACAAGGGTGGTAAGCACTCGAAGGAAGCTGAACAGGCCTCGATCCAGCGGATTTATGACATAACCGTGGGCCGGGCACCCTCCGGAACCGAATTCGTTGAGATTACAAAATTTCTGGAAAGTCATCCCGGCGATCCCTGGCATGGGCTGTCCCGGGCGCTACTTTCCTCCAATGAATTTCTTTACCTGGACTAGCGGGGTCTTGCATGAAGAGTTTTGATCAAGCCAGTACCCGGCTTTTCAGTCGCAGGGATCTTCTTGCGTCGTCCGCTTGTGGTTTTGGATGGCTTGCCGGAAAAAGTCTTCTTGCCTCGTCCGAATCAGGGACAAAGAGCCCGCTTCCGCTTCCCCACTATGCGGCCAAAGCCAAGCGTGTGATTTTCCTGTTTATGCATGGTGGCCCCAGCCCCATGGATACCTTTGATTACAAGCCAATCCTCAATAGGGACAGTGGCAAACCTTGTCCTTTGCCCAAGCCACGGGTGGTCTCGGCCGAAACGGGGAATTTGCTTGGATCGCCTTTTTCCTTTTCGCAAAAGGGGCAATGTGGCGCCTGGATAAGCGAGCTATTTCCGCATATTGGGCATATTGCGGATGATCTTTGTTTTCTCCATGGCATGCATGGATCCAATAGTCGTCACGGAGGCGCCTTGTTGGAATTGCATACGGGCTCTGATACTTTTATCCGTCCCAGCATTGGGTCCTGGGTCAGCTATGGGCTTGGCTCGGAATGTCGTGACCTTCCTGCTTTCATTACACTTGCTCCCACTTTGAGTCATGGCGGGGTAAACAACCAGTCAAGCGCGTTCCTTCCTGCAGTACATCAGGGTGTGCCGATCGGTTCCGCCGCAACCCCTGCGGACAAGGCCCGGATTCCTTACATCGAGGGTGGGCCTAGCCGTGAGGCCCAGCGTGCCCAGATTGATCTGGTCAATCGGCTAAACACCATGCATATGAACGCTGCCGGCCCAGATTCGCGGCTTGAGGCGCAGATCGCGTCGATGGAGATGGCTTTTCGGATGCAGGCGACCGCGCCCATTGTTCAAAACCTCAACCAGGAAACCAAAGCGACCCAGGAGGCTTATGGCTTAAACGATCCGACCACGCAGAATTATGGGAAACTTTGCCTCATGGCGAGGCGTTTTATCGAATCGGGAGTCCGGTTTGTGCAAGTGTCTCACAGCTATAAATGGGATCAACATTCGAATCTTAAGGGGGATCTGACCCGTAACTGTAAAGAGGTGGACCAGCCCATCGCCGCGCTTATCTCCGATCTCAAGGCCCGCGGCTTGCTTGAGGACACCCTTGTCTGGTGGGGAGGTGAATTTGGACGGACCCCGGTTGCACAGGGTGGTGATGGCCGGGATCATAATCCCCATGGGTTCACCCATTTCCTTGCCGGGGCAGGGGTCAAACCCGGTTTTCGGTACGGTGGGACCGATGACTATGGTTACTATGCCGTTGATGGAAAGGTTCATTTTCACGACCTTCACGCCACCATTTTGCACCTTTTGGGCTTTGAACACACTCGCCTTACCTATCGACATGCAGGCCGTGATTTTCGCCTGACGGATATCAAGGGAGAACTTGTGAAACCGATTCTGGCGTAAACTTCGATCGCCAATTCCAAGGAAAATTCAGGCTGCTCGTTTCCTTTTGTCTGGAAAGAGTCCAAGCGGTCTCTCTGCTGATCGTCCTGGGTCACATTTTGAGGGTGACCCGGTGAAGTCGCCTAAAGTATTATTGGGAGTTCATTCGCCAGCAAATTTCGAGGATTGGGGAGAGGCAAAAATGACGGGGCCGCAGGTTATATTGGGTCTCAAAGTCGCTGTATTGTTGGTCACGCTTCTCCTTGCGGCAAGTATGATCGCACTGGCCAAGGGGAAAATCGCCCTTCATGGTCGGATCAACCTCGCTTTTTTTGTGTTGACCCTGGCAGCGCTTTTTGTGTTCGAGGGGATCGTCCGGATGTGGAATCCGGAAGTTTTTGAATACATCAAAAGCAAGCCTGAACTCCTGCAAAGTTTGCGAATTCATTTGGGATTTTCTGTGCCCTCTGCGCTTTTGATGCCCCTCATGTTATGGTCAGGGCTCAAGCACAATCGGCGTGCGCATATCGGTCTGGGCATGGTGTTCCTGGTACTTTGGGCAGGGACATTTATCACGGGAATATTCTTTTTGCCACATAATTAAGGTCCTGATTTGTATCTGGTTACCTTGTGAAAAGTGGGGGCCATGAGTAGAGTTCCAGAAGATTTGGGTCATTCGCGATCCCCCGGGGATTCTCCCGGTCGGGGCGATTCACAAATCGAGGAAGTTGAAGGAAATTGGGATCTTTTTACAAGGAAATATGGCAATTCCGGGCAATTCTCCCAGGAGGACACGCCACCTCCTCCCTTGCGCCTTTTGGAAGGAGCGCTTTTTTGCTCTTCCAGGCCTCTGGGGACTTTGGTCATGGCCAGACTTTTTCCCGGGTGGCGCACCAGTGATATCGATGCTCTTGTGGGAGAACTGAACGACCGATTTCGCCAAATGGGGCGACCGGGTCGGGCGGTGAGGGAACCAGGCGGTTGGGTTCTCAGGCTAATGGCTGGAGCCCTACCCGAGCGGAGTGCGGCCCCCATCGCACCGGCCGGCGAGGTGTCCCTTGCCCAGGATGCGCTTGATGTGTTGTCGCTGATTGCGTATCGGCAACCTATTCCCCGCGAAGAAATCGACTCTGTGCGCGGAGCAGATTCGGCTGGGGCACTAAGACAGCTCCTCAAGTTGGGTCTTGTCCGGATGGAAACAACCCAGGCAGGGCGAGCCTATTCCACCACACCCGCATTTCTTGAAGCCCTTGGTATTTCCACCCTAAGGGATCTTCCCCGGGTGGAAGAAGCGGCCGGATAGAATTGGCCGGATAATATCTGGATTCGTTTGCAAATCCTTATCCGGATTAGCCCGGCCAAGAACCTGTTAAAATGAAAAAGGGGAGGACCAAATTGGCCATCCCCTTTCGGATTTTGGTTTCAGGCCCGTTGATTACGGATTGCCACCTACCGAGGGATCAAGCTTTTTGGGTGCGGCTCCACCGTTAGGTCCTGGCTTTTGATTGCCAGGTCGACCGGGAATATTCTCCTCCTGATTGAGGAGTTGGCGTGTGCTTTCGGTAAGATTAACCGGTCCGGAGGCGCCAGAAAGAAGTAGCTTCGGAGCCGCTTTTTCACGCATTTCGGCAAAAAGGCGTGGAATCTCGGCTTGGGTTTTCTTTTCAAGGACTTCCTTGGTCAGCTTGGGGCGCATGGCCTCGAAGTTGGCGGTTGTGTCCGCTGGGACGCGTGAATCACACTTGATCACAACAAGCCCTTCAGGGGTTCCAACAAGCGCGCTTACTTCGCCTGGTTGAAGGCTAAAGGCTGCCTTTTCAAAGTCTTCGTTACCCGTGGTGTTGCGACTGATGGCGCGGATCTTGCCGCCTGCCGAGGCCAGGGTAGGGCTTTTTTGGTTTTTGGCGGCGCGGGCGAATTCGTCCTCACTATCACGGATCTTCGCATATTCGGACATCGCCGCTTTTTCCGATCCCTTTTCCCAAATGATAACGCGGCAGTCGAGTTTTTCGCCGTGATAGGCATCGAAAGCTTTTTTCAGATCATCCTCCGACACCTTGACACGACCCTTGACAAGCTTGCCGAGCATCAGTTTGGGTCGGAGTACATCTTCTTTCCACTCATAAAGGGTCTTTTTGTAACCCTTGAGTACCTTGTCGACGAACACCTTGCGATCGACATTAAGACCGGCCATATCCTCTTCGAGGGCGGCTTCGACTTCGGCCTCGGTCACTTCGATCTTGGCTTTTTTGCATTCAATTTCGATGATTCGCTTGTTCACAAGCGCTTCGAGACGCTCGGAGCCCAAGCGCTGGATCAGGTATTCGCCCAGATCTTCGCGGGTCACGGGAATTGAGTCATAAACAAAAGCCACAACCCGACTGGAATAGTCGCTGGTTGCGCCGCCAGCGGTGGCGCCTGCGCTTGCCTGGGGAACGGTTGGTCCAGGCTTTGGACCTTGTGCCGCGGCGTGTGGCTGCCTGGTGTTCCAGGAGATGATGCCGAAAGTTGCGGTGAGACCGAGGGCCCAAAGCCAGGGCCGCATGGATTTCATGGATGTATTGGTTTGGGGTGTGCCGCTCATATTGGTCCTCCCTGACCTGCTAGAGCCCGGATTTCGGAAAAGGTACTCCGCCGATTCTGACCAAATCCTAAACCAGTCTGCTTTTTGGTTGCAAGCGCAAAGCAAAATGCGCATGAAATGTCAAATGCCAGCAAATAAGCCAACGAAAAAGGGGGGCGCCAATCGCCCCCTAACAAACGCATCTTTTTTTGGGATTCAAAGGCGGTGGGCGGGCAACCCTCCGTATTTTACCTAACGTCCGATTTCTTCCGCCCGTACCCC
>CAMBMH010000069.1 GCA_945868575.1 Singulisphaera sp. GP187
TCCCCGGGGAAACGGTGGCCCGTGCGGAGTTTGCGGCAACCGTCGCGCTTTCGGCGCCTCCAGATGCCAACAATCGGGATGGGAGCGATAACGAATTCTTTGAAAAAAAGATCCGCCCCGTCCTGGTGGAACATTGCTATTCGTGCCACTCGGCCGATTCCAAAAGCCTTAAAGGTGGCCTGCGTCTTGATACCAAAGCCGACACCCTCAAGGGAGGCGACACAGGTCCAGCAGTCGTTCCCAACGATCCCGACAAGAGCCTCCTGATCGAGGCGCTCCGCTACGACACGATGAAAATGCCCCCCAAGGGGAAACTCCCCGAGGCGGTGGTGGCCGATTTTGTGAAATGGGTCGGGATGGGCGCGCCTGATCCGCGCGTGGGAAAACCGGATCCCGCGAAAACCAAACCCGCGATCGATCTAGCCGCCGCGCGAAAATTCTGGTCGTTTGTTCCGCCTGTCAAGCCCGCGCTCCCCCAGATTCGGGACACCCAATGGCCCAAGGCCGACATCGACTTTTTCACCCTGGCCAAAATGGAAGCCAAGGGGCTCAAACCCGTCGCCCCGGCAGGCAAGCGGGAACTGATCCGCCGAGCGACTTTTGATCTGACCGGACTGCCTCCCACACCCGAAGAGGTCGAGGCGTTCCTTGCCGATTCCGCTCCTGACGCCTTTGCCAAGGTCATCAATCGTCTTTTGGCATCACCGCACTATGGAGAGCGCTGGGGGCGCTATTGGCTGGATGTGGCCCGCTATGCCGAGGATCAGGCGCACACTTTCAGCGTGACACCCAACACCAGCGGCTATCGTTATCGCGATTGGGTCATCAAGGCATTTAACGCCGACATGCCCTACGACCGGTTCATCAAGGAGCAGATCGCCGGGGACCTTCTTGGAGAAAACGAAAGGGACGAGACCAAACGCCTTCAGCAACTGGTGGGACTCGGATTTTTCGGACTCGGCCCGGTCTATTACAAGAACAGCGACGCCGCCAAAGCTGCTGCCGATGAACTCGACGACCGGATCGACACGCTGACAAGAGGCTTTTTGGGACTGACCGTTTCGTGCGCCCGCTGTCACGATCACAAGTTCGACCCGATCCCCCAACAGGACTACTACTCCCTGGCCGGGATCTTTCAAAGCTCCAGACTTCACAACGCGCCTCTGGTTCCACAAAAAGAGGTCGACGCCTTCAACAAGAGCCAGGCGGCGATCAAACAGCGCGAAGAGGCGATGAAACAGATCTTCCAAACCGAAAAACAGAAGGCTCGTGAAGCCCGCGTAAGCGAAACAGCAAAGTACATGATCGCCGTCTGGAAGCTCCGCGTCTCGGGGCCCCAAAAAACCTCCGACACCATGGCGCAACTGGCGGCGAAGGAAAACCTGGACGAACAGACTCTCAAACGCTGGGCCCGGTTCCTGGATATCAAGCAAAAGGGGAAATCCCCCGCGCTCAAGGCCTGGTATGATCTGTTCCCGACTCAGCTGGTACGCGTTTCCACGGGAGAGCCCACGGTTCCCCCAGCAGTCGTCACCGTCGCCAACGGATTCCAGTCGCACATCCAGGCGCTGCTCGATCAGCGCGATGGGAAAACCCGTGTCACGCCGATTGCCGCCGAGGCACCCCAAACGCCTTCCAACGAACCGGGTCACGCCCGCTTCATCAGTCCGCTGATCACCAAAAAGAATCCGTCCATCGCCATGGATGTCGACATCACCGGCGCAAAAGAGCTCTATCTGGTGGTGACCGATGGAGGCAACGGAATCCGCTGCGACCATGCCGATTGGGCCCAGCCCCGTCTGGTCGGACCCAAAGGCGAGATGAAGCTGACCGACCTCAAATGGAAAAGCGCCACGACCGGCAACGGCGGGGTCAACATCGACGCCAATGAAAACGGAAAGCCGATCCGCATCGGGGGCAAATCGTACGCCTCGGGCCTGGGAACGCACGCGCCTTCGCAAATCGTTTACGACCTGCCAGGAGGCTACACACGATTTCAGGCGACAGGCGGGCTTGATAACAGTGGCAGCGATCAGGGGGGTGACTGTGGCGAGGAGGCCAGCATCCAGTTTCGTGTCTATACCCAGCAGCCCGCCGATTTCAGCATGGAACAGGCGGATCTGCTGACGGCAGTTCTCGGCGAAAAGGGACTCTTCGCGATTGCCGATGACAAGCTGGACAAGCACTTTGTCGGCCCCAAACAAAAAGAGTTTCAGACCCTGAAGACCCAGCTTGAGGAGCTTCGCAAAACCGCACCGCCGATGTACCCCATCGCCCATGTCATCGCCGAAAATTCGGTCAGCGACATGAAGGTGTTCCTGCGTGGCAATCCGGCGACCCAGGGGCCCGTCGCCCCCAGGCGGTTCCTCAAGGTCATTGCGGGGGATGAACCACCGATTTTCAAAAAGGGGAGCGGCAGACTGGAGCTGGCCAACGCCATCGCCGATCCGAATAATCCGCTTACGGCCCGGGTGATGGTCAACCGGATCTGGCAACACCACTTTGGTCGCGGACTCGTCGGCACCCCGGACAACTTTGGCAACCTGGGCGAGGCGCCAAGCCATCCGGAGCTGCTCGATTTTCTCGCCAGGCGGTTCATCGAATCGGGCTGGTCGATCAAGTCGCTGCACAAGGACATTATGCTTTCCGCGACCTATCAGCTTGGCACCGACCGCGATGCCAAAAACTATAATGTCGATGCCGACAACCGGTTCCTTTGGCGCATGAATCGCCGCCGACTCGATGTCGAGGCGTGGCGCGATGCGCTGCTTGCGGTGTCGGGTCGAATGGATCCGAAACTGGAAGGTCCTTCGACCAACCTTGCCGATGCCAACAACAAAAGACGAACCGTCTATGCCATGGTCAGCCGCCACGAACTGGATAGTCTTTTGCGGCTGTTTGATTTCCCCGATGCGAATATCACAAGCTCCAAACGCAACGAAACGACGGTGCCGCAGCAGCAGCTCTTTGTTATTAACAGTCCGTTCATGATCGACCAGGCCAAGGCCCTTGCCGCGCGACTTCACACCGAAGCGCCCAAGTCGGACGATGCACGGATACGCCGGGGTTTCCTTTTGGCGTTTGGCCGACCCGCCACCGAAAAGGAGATCCAGCTTGGCTTGGCGTATCTGGGAATTTCCGACAGCGATGATGCCCAAAAGGGGAATCAACTCTCCCGCTGGGACCGCTATGCGCAGGTCCTTTTGGGAAGCAACGAATTCCTTTACCTCGACTAGGGCCCTTCCCCGCAAGGGGTGACAAGGGAACATTGGGAAACAGAACTCGATTATTGAGGGATGAACATGTCCGAACCCATTTTTGCCCAAACCGCAAACGGTCTGATTCCGATCACGCGCCGGGATCTGATGCGTCGCATGGGAACCGGTCTGGGAACGCTCGGTCTGGCCGGGATCCTCAATCAGCAGGGTCTGCTTGCGGTTGATACTCCACCCAAAGGGGGCGCGGTCAGTCCGCTTGCCCCGAAACAGTCTCCTTTCCCTGCCAAGGTCAAGCGGGTCATCCATCTTTTCATGAATGGGGGGCCGTCCCAGGTCGATACATTCGACCCGAAGCCCTCGCTGACCAAATATCATGGGCAGCGTCCTCCGGGATCGAATCTCAAGACCGAGCGGCAAACAGGCGGGCTGATGAAGTCGCCTTTCCGCTTCAACAAATATGGAAAGTCCGGCGTCGAGGTCAGCGAGATTTTCCCCGAAATCGGTAGCTGTATCGATGACATCTGTGTCATCCGGTCGATGTACACCAACATTCCCAACCATGAACCCTCCCTTTTGATGATGACCAGCGGCGAGACGCAGCCAACCCGCCCTTCGATGGGTTCGTGGCTCCTTTATGGTCTGGGAACGGAAAACCAGAACCTTCCCGGATTCGTTGTGCTTTGTCCTGGCAAACCAGTGGTAGGCCCGGCTCTTTGGGGGAACAGCTTCCTTCCGGGGATCTATCAGGGAGCCCAGATCAACAACGCCAACCTCAATCCGCAGAGCGTGATCAAAAATATCAACAACACCGCGCTGACCAAAAGCGCGCAGCGCGAGCAACTTGACCTGTTAAAACAGATGAACGAACTCCACCTTGCCCAAAGAGGGGGCAGCGACAATCCCCTGGAAGCGCGGATCCAATCTCTTGAAATGGCGTTTCGCATGCAGACCGAAGGACAGGAGGTCTTTGATCTCAACCGCGAAACCAAAGCGACCCGCGAAGCCTATGGGACGGGGGAATTCGCCAATGGTTGTCTCGCCGCGAGGCGCCTGGTCGAGCGGGGCGTGCGCATGGTGCAGGTCTTTTATGGCAACGGCCAGCCCTGGGACGACCATGACAACATCGCCGATCACAAGACCAAGGCCCAAGCGGTCGACAAGCCGATCGCTGCGCTGATCCGCGATCTCAAGGCGCGCGGACTCTTCGACGAGACGCTGATCCTTTGGGGCGGGGAATTTGGACGAACGCCTGTCTCCGAAGGGGCACTTGGTCGCGACCACAACAACCACGGCTTCTCGGTTTGGCTGGCGGGCGGAGGCGTCAAAGGGGGCATGGCATTTGGCGCGACGGACGAGTTCGGGTTCGCCGCCGTCGAGAACAAGATGCATGTGCACGACCTGCACGCGACGATGCTTCACCTGATGGGGATCGACCACGAGAAGCTGACCTACCGCTATTCCGGCCGCGACTTCCGCCTGACCGATGTTTCCGGCCGCGTCGTCCGGGAGATTTTGGCGTAGGAAAGGAATCAAGGAGATCCCTTTTCAATCGGGGTGGATTGACTCCAATATTGTGGAACTTTACAGTTGGGTCATGAAAGTAACAGTAGATATACCTGATGCCGACCTGGCAGACATTTGCCGCCTGACCGGGGAATCCCGTGAGGGGCCTGCTGTGCTCAGAATGGTCGCCGATGCACTTATGATGAAACGGCGTGAGCATGTTGCCCGCAAGTTTGTCAGTGGGGAATGGGGAGTGGAACTGGAAGGTTGGGAAGCCGACCAGGAAGCTGAAAGAATAGCTAACCTGAAGTTATCCAAGGTTTGGCAATCCTGAAATGGCTTTGATTATTGATTCCAACCTTTGGATTGATTTCACTCGGTCCCGGTCACCACGGGCCCTCAAGGAATTCATCCTTCCGTTTATTCTTGATCCTGATGTCCAGCTGGTAGAACCGGTTGCATTTGAAGTCCTGCGGTCTGCTTCTGTTCAGGAAGCCAAATTACTCGAAGAGCAATTTAAAACATTACCGCTTTTACAAACTCCATCAACAATTTGGCGTTAGGCCATCAAACTTGGCCAAGTTTGTCGATCCCGGAACTATACTATTGGGCCAATAGATTTACTAATTGCGGCTATTTCAATTTACTACAATGCGGAACTGGTCACTTTTGATGCCGACGTTATCCATATTGCCGAAAATTCCAAGCTTCGGCTAAAAATTTTGACACGCCCAATTCAATAAATTTCGGTTCGCCCCCGCCCTACTTTTTCTTTTTCGTTGGGGTCGGTTTCACCGGTTCGTTGGGGAGGTTCGCCTCGCCCACAACCGTGACGGATTTGACTTTGGCGTACCCTTTTTCTCCGGTTTGTTCGACCCGGACGATGTGTCCAAAGCGGATCTGATCCAGTTTCCCTTCGATCCCGGTGCCCTTGAGCTTTTCTTTTTCCTCGCGGGTGGGAACCATGATGTTCCCCTTGTCGTCATAGGGTTGGGGTAGCACCTTGAAACGGATGGCCACACTATCGCTCACGACAAACTCGATCTCCTTGCGAGGCGCCTTTTGCAGCGCGATGGCCTGCTCCTTCGCTTTTTGCACTGCCTGCTTTTGCGCGGCGGTCAGGTTCTTCGGATTGATCTTGTTGAAATCTTCGACCTTGGGCGGGGGCGGATCACGAAGGACAAGCCTGCCTCCCTGGGGCATATCGGCCGCGATCCCCGCAAAAACTCCCGCTCCCAGGTCGACCCCTTTCTGGGCGTTGACAGGAGGCGAAGCAGCTGCCTTCTTTGCGGCAGCCTTTTGGCCTTTGGCTTGATCCTGTGCAGGAACAGCCAGAACCATCACGCCCAGCAGAACCATCATCGAAAGTATTCTGCCCGCGGCCAGCCAACCACGAAAAGGGATCATGGCGTATCCTTGAAAAGCGGTTTGCGGGCGGGAACCAATTCGGACACCGACAAACCGACAACTTCCATCATCCTGTCAAAAGGGATCAGGGTCAAGTTCCCCTCGCCCAGCCTCGGATCACGGGCGATGCTTAGAGCCTGTTCGCCTTTGCCCAAAAAGACCTCGGCGGAGCCGCGATCGAGAACGATTTTCAGGGTGATTTCCCCCTCTTTGGGAACATCA
Organism: Singulisphaera sp. GP187; assembly: GCA_945868575.1. Taxonomy (GTDB): domain Bacteria; phylum Planctomycetota; class Planctomycetia; order Gemmatales; family Gemmataceae; genus SYLG01. The sequence continues at coordinate 6,351 of CAMBMH010000069.1, forward strand.
AGACCAGTCTTGTTGACAAACAGTTTCCCTGCCCGGGAATCGTGTTTGATCTCCAGGCCCGGAACGCGAAAGCCGCTCACCCCTCCGGTCGATTTCCAGGTGATGTCGATAAGCTGGGCCCCGGTCGACAAAGGCGCGACCGAAAGATCCCCACCCTGCGCCCGAAGATTCCGGAAGGTGTTGGTGGTCCGAACCTGTCCCTTAATTTCCTCCACCGGCAGCGCCTGAAGCCTTGGGCCCGTGGGACCTGACACAAGGGTCAATTCCACCGGAATAGTCATCTGTTGGTTGAAGGCAGCGCCGGGGAAAGTGATCCCCTGCCCCCACCCGATCTGAACCACCCGGTTATTGGGCAAGTTGGTGAAGGTCTGGGCCGCGTAAAAGTTTCCGTGCCAAAGGCGCTGCTTGGGTCCCTTGGGCGTAAATTTCTTTCCGTCAAAATCGCCCACCAGATAGAGTCCATCCGCGCCATAGAGCACCCAGAGTTCCTTTTGCGGATCGGCGGGATCGGGGAAGCGGACCAGATCGGGACATTCATAAAAGTTTTTAATTTCGCTCTCAAAAGTCCAATGTTTGAGATCGGGCGAACTGTGGAAATGAATCGCCTGTCCTTTGGTCTCGTCATAGACCGCCATGATCCATTTTTTGGTGGGCGCATGCCAAACCAGTCGCGGATCCCGGCCGTTGTGTTTGACCACCGGGTTCCTTTCGTACTCGGTCCAGGTGATTCCCGAATCGTTGGAATACGCGACACATTCGCCCCGCCCGGTGGAGGTGTATGCCAGCACCAAAGGCGGCTTACCTTCCTTGCCCCAGCCCGAGGTGTTGTTCCGGTCCAGCACCGCCGAACCGGAAAATGCCCAGTCGCCATAGGCTTTGGGACTGAGGGCTTCGGGCTGATCGGTCCATTTGAACAGGTCGGGACTGGTGGCATGCCCCCAGTGCATATTTCCCCAGTTCCATCCATACGGATTGTGTTGATAGAAAAGGTGGTAATTGATCCCATCAAACACAAGCCCGTTCGGATCGTTGAGCCACCCCCTTGGCGCGGTGAAGTGGACCAGGGGACGAACCGATTCGGCGAACCAGTCCTTGCGCCCCGGGCCGGTTTCGGTGCCAAGGATCTTTTCGAGCGCCTTGTCCTCGCGATCAAGCCGCGCCTCCAGCCGCACATCTCCTTGACTTTGGCGCTTGCCCAGATCGGCAAAAGTCCAAAACGAAGGGGTTTCCTTTTCCGGGCAAAGTTCGATGTCCATATCGGCCAGGGTTTTTCCCGTCGCCTGATCCAATACCTTGAGACGCCGAACCGGGGCGCCTGTTTTCACGGGCAGATGCAGGAACCGTCCCGCCGCGAGGATCCGTTGCGCGGTCACTTCGCCCCGGGGTTTGTCGGAGAAAGTGATCTGGTCGATATTGATGTGTCCCCATCCGCCTTTGGCCTCATCGACGATTTCGATGCGGACTTCTTTGCCCAGGTGATTCGAAAGATCGAGGCTGTTCCAGGAGAGCCTTTCGCTTCCTCCGGATTGGCTGTTGGGACCGGTCGCCGAAGCGATCACCTTGCCGTCCAGGATCACACGAAGGGCAAGCTTTTCAGGATTATTTCCGCCACCAATGAGGAAATTGAGATGCGGGCGCTCCACCTTGAACAGCGGAGAGACCAGCTTGCCGGTCGCGTCATCGCCGCCGAGAAAACTGTTGACGAGACCTTTCCCCAGAAACCCTTCGACTTGCATTTGTCCGGGAAGGGTTCCGCGGGCTGGACCTTTGCCAAAAGCATTTCCCGAAACGGTCCAGGAGCCATAGTCGGCCGCTTCGAAATCCGCGACCAAAATATCGGGACGCGGGGTTTGGCAAATGGAAAGCAAAATGAGGATTGAGGTCATCGGGAGAGCCTTGGCCGTTAAATCCTGGAATAAAAGTTAGTATTGATGAGCCTAAGGAAACGGGTGTCCAAGGGCGAATTGCGCTAATGCCCTTAATGCGAGTTGTCTTTATCGGCTTATAGCCGATTTGCTGGCTTAAAGGGTTGGCTGGCTTAAGATGAAAGTGATCCCCGGAAATCTCCCACACCAGGCCACATTTCGATTTGGCTCGGTTTTATAACGGTTTTGGAGTGGATTCATGAATTCAGTTCGCTGGTTGATGGGCGTATTTGTTTGGGCGTTGACGGCGTTGGTTTCCACGGAACTGACCACTTCCCGGGCTGCCGAGGTGGCCGGACTCGATGACTATGTAAAGCTCAAGGACTCCTCCTATTCGTGGAAACTGTCCAAAAAAACCGATGTTCCCCTTTTGGGAACCATGCACGAGATGGATCTCGTCTCGCAAACCTGGCAAGGGTTGAACTGGACCCACAAGCTGGTCATTTATGATGGCACCTCGGGCTCGGTCAAGCCAAAAACCATGCTCCTGATGAACACAGGCGGTGCACCCTCGACCGGAAACAACTACATCGGCTTCACCCTCGCCAAAAAGGTTGGCGCCCCGATCGCCGTTCTCTACGGAATCCCCAACCAGCCCCTTTACGATGGCAAAAAGGAAGATGCCCTGATCGCCGAGACGATGGTCCGTTACCTCGAAGGAGGCGGCAAGGATGGTTCATGGCCTCTTCTTTTCCCTATGGTCAAAAGCGTAGTCCGCTCGTTCGACGCACTGGGCGCCTACACCGAAAAGGAGTGGGGCGCGAAGGTCGATTCGTTCGTCCTCACGGGCGCCTCCAAGCGAGGCTGGACGACATGGCTCACGGCGGCGGTCGAACCGCGCGTCAAGGGTTTCGCGCCGATGGTGATTGATGTGCTCAACATGAAGCCCCAGATGGACCACCAACTGGTCACCCTTGGCGCCTTCAGCCAGATGATCCACGACTACACCGAACGCAAGCTCCTCCCCATGCCCGAAGGAGATCTGGCGCTCAAGCTCTGGAAGATGGTCGATCCCTATTCCTATCGTGATCGCTACAAACAACCCAAGCTGATCATCAACGGCGCCAACGACCCCTATTGGACGGTCGATGCGCTCAATCTGTATTGGGATGAGATTCCCGGCCCCAAGTGGGTCGAAATTGTCGCGAATGCCGGACACAACCTGAGCCCGCTCACCCGCGAAGGAAAACAGACCGAGCCAACCATCGCGCTGGATGCGGTCGCCGCGTTCACCCGTCGCATCGCCGCGGGTAGCTCGCTTCCCACGGTCACCTGGAAACAGAGCTTTGCCGAAGGCGCGGGGATCGTTGATGTGGTCGCTTCGGAAGATGTCAAAGTCGCCCGCGTGTGGCAGGCCTGTTCGGAAACGCGCGACTTCCGCAAGAGCCGCTGGGAAATGACCGAACTCAAAGGCGGACCCCGTGAATTCCGCCGGAAGGTCGAACCTTGCGAGGGGAAAAACACCGCGTACTATGTCGAGGTGGAGTTTGCCGACAAGACCGGCGCCAACTTCCGGCTTGCCACGCAAATCCGCGTGATCGATTCGAAAGGCATCGAGCTTCGCCCCAAAGCGGTCGCCTCCAAATAGGATCGACCAATGAACAAATCTCTCTTGCCTCTCTGGATTATCATCGCTTGCGCGCTCGCCGCGTTTGGCGCGATCCAGTGGGCATCTGGCCCAGCTTCCGAACCGGAAATGGTTTGGATCCCGGGCGGGGAATTTGTCATGGGCGATGATGCCGACCCGGTCCAAAGCGGGGGTTCCGGCCCCCCGCACAAGGTCAAAGTCGATGGATTCTTCATGGATGCCACCGAGGTGACCAACGCCGAGTTCGCCCGCTTCGTCGAGGCGACCGGATACAAGACGATCGCCGAACGGCCGCTCGATCCGCGCGAATTTCCCGGCGTCCCAACCGCAAAACTCGTTCCCGGCGCGGGGGTGTTCACGCCCCCTTCGACCAAGGTCGACAACTGTGATGATTGTCTCCAGTGGTGGGTGTTCCAGCCTGGTTACTCGTGGAAATCGCCGGGCGGTCCGGGAACCTCCTGGAAGTCCAAACCCGACCACCCGGTGGTCTATATCGCGTTTGATGATGCGCTGGCCTACGCATCATGGGCAAAGAAGCGGCTTCCCACCGAAGCCGAATGGGAATTCGCGGCTCGGGGCGGGCTTGAGGGGAAACCTTACACCTGGGGTGACGAAGATGCCTATGAAGGATCCGCAAAAGCCAATATCTGGTTTGGCACCTTCCCCAATGAAAACAACCCGGTCGATGGACACATCGGCAGCGCACCAGTGAAAAGTTATCCCAAAAATGGCTACGGTCTTTATGACATGGCTGGAAATGTCTGGGAGTGGTGTTCGGATTGGTATCGACCCGATACTTACAAACTTCGTTTGGATGCCGCACCCAAAGGAACTATTTTCCTCAACCCAACGGGCCCCAAGGACCCGCTCGATCCCCATGGCAACCAAACACCCGTAAGGGTTCAACGGGGCGGATCGTATCTTTGCGCGGCGAATTATTGTCAACGCTACCGGGTCGCATGGCGAATGAATGGGGCCACCGACACTGGCCTGAGCCACACCGGTTTTCGCTGTGTCCGGGACAAGGATTCCCCGGCTTCGGCCCCCGGATCCAAAAACAATTAAAGCCAAGCCGCAATAGCACAAGAGCCGTTTCCGGATGGGTCAAAAGACCGGGAAAAGACGGGCGGAGGCATAACCGCCCAGCTTTCCTAGAATCCCATCTGGAGGAATACCCATGAGTCATCATCCGGCACCATCCGGGACAAACGATTTGGCCCCGGTCACCGTGCCCGATTTTCTTGCAGCACCCGGAAAAAAACGGCTCTTGTCGGTGGTGTCGCTTTACGACTATCCGATGGCCCGGTTGTTTGACGAAGCGGGAGCCGATTGCCTTTTGGTGGGCGATTCCCTCGGCATGGTCGTCCGGGGCGAGCCCGACAGTCTTGCCGTCACCCTCGATGAAATGATCTACCACGCCAAAGCGGTGGTCCGTGGCGCCAAACGGGCCCTTGTGGTTGTCGATATGCCGTTCATGAGTTACCAGATCAGCCCGGCCCAGGCGGTCGAAAACGCAGGACGCATCCTCAAAGAAACCGGCGCCCATGCCGTCAAACTCGAAGGCGGAATGCGCATGGCGCCGATGATCGAAGCGATAGTCAACGCCGATATCCCGGTGATGGGGCATGTCGGCCTGACCCCCCAGTCGGTTCGTCGTCTGGGTGGCTTTCGGGTCCAGCGCAACGCCGCCAAACTCCTTGAGGATGCCCGCTCGGTCGAAGCCGCCGGAGCCTTTTCCATCGTTCTGGAATGCGTCCCCACGCCCCAGGCGGAGGAAGTAAGCAGGATTTTGGAGATCCCCACCATCGGCATTGGGGCCGGTCCCCATTGTGATGGACAGGTCCTGGTCGCCCACGACCTGTTGGGATTAACTCCTGGCAAAAAACCGCGCTTCGTGCGGCAATTTGCCAACCTGTCGGAGCCCGCCAGCAGCGCCGCATCGAGTTTTGTCCAGGCGGTCCGGGAGGGAACCTATCCCGCCGCCTCGGAATCGTACCAGTAATTTTCACCGGAATCATTGTTCATGGCTTCTCCCGGAAGAAAACCTGAAAACCCCGCTTCGGCCGGACCACGCCGTACTTCGGTCGTGGTTTTTCCGTTTGATATTTTTGGCGGATCGGGAGCGGGCGCGGGGGCCGAACTGATCGCTGATGAACTGCGCGAAATCGTCGCCGACAATCGCCGCGAAGAGGTTCCCACCCGCGCGGATGTCTACACCCGCAAATTCCGCATCAAGGAATACAGCTTCGATAGTCTCGCCGCGCTCAACGCCTGGCGCACGACAGGCAGACAAGCGGCAAGGCCCATGCTTGATGGCGCGCCCCAAGACTTTTTCCTTTGGTTGGGGGGAAGTCACATCTCCTCGCTGCCTGTCTATGAGGAGGCGATTCGCCAGCCCGGCACCATCATCCTCCAACTTGATGCGCATCTCGACATCCACCACTTTGCCTCGTGCAATCCGTTGCCGACCCATGGCAACTTCATCCGTCATATCGAACGCCCTGATGGGCACTCCGAAAATGAGCCTTTCCCGATTGTCCATCTGGGACATCGCGATCTGCTCCTCCCCCAGGAGGAGATCGGCCGCTTCTACCGCCGGGCCCATTCGGCGATCGAATTCGCCCAGCGCCGCGAAGGCGTGCTTGCCGAGATCGAAGGGAGCCTCGCGGGGGCGGACCGGATCCTTCTGGATATTGATTGCGATGTGTTCGATCCAGCCTTCTTCCCAGCAACGGGTCGCCCAGTGCCCGCGGGCTTATCGCCTTTGGATGTGCTGCGGGTCCTGGGTTGCATACCGCTTGAGAAACTGGCCGGAGTGGTCTTAAGCGAATTCGATCCGGGCCGCGACCAGACCGACCGTTCCCTTGGCCTGATCGTCTGGCTGCTGGAGGCCACGCTGCTGGCACGCCATGAACTTCGCTGGCACACCCACTAAATCCCCGGCGCAAACCAACCACCTTTGGGAGATCCTCCCCTTGGGAGAGGATGCGCTCCTTTTGCGTCATTCCGATTGCGCGGCCGTTGCGCCTTTGGTGGCCTCACTAAAAAACCTGGCCGATCCCCGCATCGGCGAAATCGTCCCCAGCTACGGTTCGATCCTGGTGCTCAAAGGCAATCCCTGGGCGATTAGAGGTGTCTCCGGAAAGAAGCTCTGTGGCAATTCTCCAAAATCGGATTTAGACGATCTTTGCGAACTGAAAACTCTGATATTGGGCGTTTTGAACACACCCCCTCCTATCGAAACCGTTTCGGGCAAAACTTTTCTGGTTCCCTGTTGCTACGGGATGGGCCCGGATCTCCAGGAGGCCGCGCTAACGCTCAAGCTCACACAAAAGGATCTGATCCGGCTCCACTCGCAGACGCAATACACCATCTACGCCGTCGGCTTTCAGCCCGGGTTCCCCTATGCCGGGTGGTTGCCTCCGGACTTGACGGGTCTGCCCCGAAGGGGCTCGCCTCGCACCCGGGTCGAACCGGGGAGTGTCGGCATCACAGGAAGACAAACCGGGATCTATCCAGGCGCAAGCCCGGGAGGGTGGAACCTGATCGGGGTCACGCCTTGCAAGCTGGTCGATCTGGAGCGGGGTTGGTTCGCCTTCGCACCAGGCGACCGGATCCGGTTTGTGCCGATCGACGCAACCGAATTCGCCCAGCAACAAGGTTCCGAACCGACTGTAGTGGAAGGCTGAGAGGGATTTTTTCCGGGTGTAAGACCGATGCCATCTCTTATTTTATAAGAAAAACAGGGTAATATTTCTTACAGGCCACTCTGAATGACAACATCGCAATTCTCTGATTAATAGTAGGTTAAGTCGTTATTTCCCTCGCCAGGAACGCGATGGGAAACGGAAAATATCAAACGCATTCCGTAAAAAACCGGTACCCGCTCCGGGTCAAAAATCCCTTGTTAAGCGAGTGGAAAGATGCAGGCAACGCTGGATCAATATCGGGGTTGTTTGCTCGGCCTTTCGCTGGGAGACGCTCTCGGTGCGCCTTTTGAGGGGGGAATCCTGGAACGGCTTCTCTGGCGTGTAATCGGTTCCACACCAAAAGGCGAAACGCGGTGGACCGATGACACCCAAATGTCCATCGACATCATTGAATCGTTCCTGAAAATGGGCCGCATCGATCCGGATGATATCGCGATTACCTTTGCAAAAAGCTATCGTTGGAGTCGCGGATATGGCCCCAAAGCGGCAAAGGTATTAAAGCGAATCGCAAAAGGCGCCAATTGGCGCGAAGCGAATCGGTCAGGCTTCGCAAGCGGATCGTTTGGAAATGGAGCGGCCATGCGAGCCCCCATGATGGGTCTGATTTATGCCAATCAGCCAAAAGAACATCTTGAAAACAGCACTTCCCTGATCGCCTCCATTACGCACGCCCACCCACTTGGCATCGAGGGAGCGAGATTGCTTGCGCAGGCAACCGTAGGGGTTCTGAAAGGGCTTCCCTCCCTTGAGGTAATCGGAGAAGGGGCGGAAGCTTGTTCGCTGGAACCCTTCACATCGCGGTTGGCGATCGCCCGAACATGGCTCCAATCCGGGCATGAGGCTACCATTCATGAGGTTCGTCGAAAGTTGGGCAACGGCATCGCCGCCCCTGCCTCCTGCGTCACGGCCCTCTATTTGGCACTCCGGTTTCGCGAACAATCGTTTCCAACGACGCAACATTACATTGCCCAACTTGGCGGCGATGTCGATACGATTGGAGCCATGGCGGGGGCCGTTTGGGGAGCCTCAAACGGCTTTGCAAAATTGCCTTCCGACCAGCTTGAGAGACTGGAACAGCGGGAAAAACTGCTCGATCTGGCGACATCGCTTCATCGGCGCGTGTTGGAAAACCAATCTGGTTGATTGGAATTCCAAAGTCACCTAACGCAATACTCAAGCCCAACCTATTCCCTGGCGGATTGTCGGGTGACGATCGGCACATAACCCACCTCGAAGCCAGCCGGGGGTGTCACAAGCAAAGCCGGGTCGATATCGGCCACTTTGCCTACCGTGGGTGGCGGAAGATATTCGCGGTCTTTTTTCCAATGGCGATGGAGTTTTTCGACCCGTTTTTGCATGCTTTCGCGCTCGCTATCGGTCAGATCGGCGTTTAGGAGCGCGGGCTGGTCGGCAAACCGATACCAGGAATAGGTCACCACGCTCCCATCTCCCAATTGCGCCTGAAAAGGTCCGGCGACTGGCCCCGGCTTTTTCCAGGAACTCCCCGCATCGTCGGGTGTGACATAGGGTTCGGGGCGCTTCGCGTTGGGCCTTTGAAATTTGTATTGGGCCAATCCCGTTTCGGCGGGCACATCCTTCGGCTGCACCACCACCCAGCGTGATTTTTTGTCCTTGTCGGTTACCAAATGGAAGTACTCGGGAAGCGTGACCAAAGGGCCATTTTTGGTATCGGTTTTGGTCACCAACTCCTGGTTCCACTTGTAGCCATAGGTGTTGGGATCTAGCGCCACAGGACTGGCAAACGAATTCCAGGCGAGCGTCGCCTTTTTCTCCTTGGGCGTATCAGGCAAATAGATCTTCCAGGTGGATCCACCCTTTCCATTGAAGGTATGGACGCTGGAACCCTTGGGATCGATCGTGCCGCTGGCGGCTGGCCCATCCTCGAACCAGGTTTTCACCGAATCCCAAAGCGCGCTCTTTTCGTAGGCGGTGATCCGGTGCACCACCATCGATTCCCCATTCGCGTTCCGGGGAAACGAAGTTGGGGCGATGCGGGCATAGAACTCGCCTTTCGAATCGACAGACTGCACTCCGGGGACATATTGGGTTTCCATTTGAAGCGCCTTGTTCGGGTCCGAAGGGCGCGAATCCAAAAACATTCCAGCCACCTTGGGATCCTCCACCGAAGGACGCGACCAGAAATAGGGGGTGAAGAAAGCGACCGGTCCCTTGAAATTCCCCGTGTTCAGAAAAAGGGTCCAGGAGTTGTCACCTGTGGGAACCGGTTTGCCTGCGGTTGTGCTTTTGGGTGTGGTAAGGGGCAGCGGCAAATACCCATACCCGACAAGTTCCCCACAGGTGCCCTGTTTCAGGTTGAGACCATCAGGAGGCCAAAGCACCCAGGGGGAAAGTTGCGCCACGCCATATTTGCCTGTAGGTTTGTCCCAGTTTCGTCCTTTGCCCGCGCCGGGACCGTTGGCCCATTCGCTGAAATTGCGGGCGACTCCTCCCATGATGAATTTTGGCGTTTCGGTGGCAAATCGTGTGTCGCGCCACCAGCCCAATCCCCCCTCGATATCCGAATACATATCGGGTGGCTTGGGGCGACCATATTGCGCGAACATCCAGGTGCCAAATAGACCGGTCTGAAATCGATCGCCCGGATATTGTCCCAAAAGCGGCCAGGCGGCAACATACATGGAGAATCCGGCGTTATACTTTTCGGGAACCTTGTCATGGGGAACGAGCAGATATCCCGCCATCTCCCCTTCGCGAATCCGCTCCTGCGACCGGCCCACCGAAGGCATGAGCGCGACAAGAACAAACACAAAAAAGAAAACCAACCCTTTATTCGACATCACAGCTCCACAATCAGATGTTGGTTCGGTCACGATGGATTTCGCCATTACTGGGCTTTTCTTCTGATCATTGTATCAAGGGATTCCTTGAGATTCGGTTGCATTTGAGGATTCGAATGACAAAGGTAACTGGTCTCCCTTCGGATCGTGCTCCGAAATGATTCCAGTGGCTCCCCAGGCAATAACTTCATCATCCCGCAGCATCGGATCGACTGTACAATGATGGCATCGCAACATGGAGAAAAAGATTAGTGTAAAGGCGCCTCTGCATTGGTTTGCTCATCATCCTGGCATTGCTGGAAGGGGTGGTTGGGGAAGCTCCCGGAGTGGCGTCCAGGGTTTATTTTGCTTTAATATTTAGTATCTTTTATTAATTAATTTTTGGCGTGCATGGTCTTTTCTCTCACCGCGTGGGTCCACTTGCTCCTTAGGATTGGTCCGGGGAATTTTCGCCAAAGATGGCAATATAAGCCGCATAACGGAAAACCCGATTGCGTTTGTTACCTGTGGCTTCCTGGAGAATTCCCAGGTTGACGAGCCGGGAAACAAGACTGTTGGCGGCAGTGAAAGTTGTGCCCGTAAGTTCCTGTACCTCCGTTACGGAAACAATGGGACGCTCATACAGGGACTCCAATACTCGATGGCCATTTCCGGAGGCACAGCCAAGATGGGTCGTTACAATGGCCCGATGATCTTCCCGCAAAGCGAGAATGGAGCGCGCGGTTTCGGTGGCTTCCTTGCTCACGCTGATAATGCCACGCAGGAAAAAGGCGAGCCACTGCTCCCAATGGCCATGATCCCGAATGGCCTGGAGACGCTCGTAGTATTCGGTGCGATGCCGTTTGAAGTAATGGGATAGATAGAGCACGGGTTTAATCAGAATTTCCCGTTGGCAAAGCAGGAAGGTAATGAGCAACCGACCAATACGACCATTGCCGTCCAGGAATGGGTGAATGGTTTCAAACTGGGCATGGGCAAGACCAATCTGGAGAAGTTGCGGGAGAGAGCTCCCTGAATAGAGAAATGTTTCCAAGGCTCCGAGCAAGGCAGGAACCTCGTGAGGTGGCGGTGGAACGAAAACGGCTTCGGTGAGCGTGCAACCTGCAGGACCAATCCAGTTTTGCGAAGTCCTTATTTCCCCGGGAGTAAGTCGATTACCACGCACCCCCTGAAGCAAATGCTGATGGAGTTCCCTGATGAAACGCACCGAGAGGGGTAACTCCTTCAACCGCTCAAAGCCATACTTCATGGCCTTCACATAGTTCACGACCTCATCTAGATCCTTGGGACTGTCCAAAGAGAGAATTTGCGCCTCGGCCGCCAGAAGATCCTGGAGGGAACTTTGAGTGCCTTCGATCTGACTGGAAAGTACCGCCTCTTTTCGCACATACATAAAGACAAAAAGGTCGGGATTGGGGAGAGTCAGAATGGAACCGTCGAGTCGTCCCAATGCCCGGTCTGCCTGCGAAAGCAGTGCCTGGATCTCCCCTTCAATCTGAATCGGCGGATTGGGAGGAAGCGGACTTGGAACAAATGCTCGCTATACTGTGATATTCATGTGATATCCACCGGCACGATTTTGTGGTTCCATTGGGGGCATTTTTGCTTCGCTTGCTGTTGTCCAAGTGGAATACAACCCCGTTCCGGGCCCATATTATAGGCTGCCTACAATATAACTCGGAAGTTCCCCCATATGATAGGCAAACTACAGTAAGGCAACGGCATCAGAGATTATGCTCCTGGCCACCCAAATGGGTTCGGGGGCAAAGTCGCCCCACTGGGACAACGATCTCTGGGCAATTTCTTCGCACAGAGCCGTGGAGGATGCGGAGGAAAGCCAAGAAGGCCTATTTGCTTTTCCTCTCCCTTTATCTCTACGACTCCGCCTTTACCCAAGGTTTTTCAAATCTGGCTCAGGACCGCTTTTCTCCATAATCGGATCCGCATGGGACTGCGGGGCAAGGACGAGCGTGTTGGAATCCATCGGGTTCGGCTACAACAACAAGAGGAGTTCATGGAACGAGTCGGTCCATAACACCCGCTGGCTTTGAATTCGCCGTCCAATCCTTTAACCTTTGACCGGTTTCCCGGGGCGTTTCCTTTGGCTTTTATGAACACCCCAAGACAGAACCTTTTCAGGCGCCTCGGCACAGGCTCGGCTCTTTTCCTGGCATTGCTGGGAGGGGTGGTGGCGTATTTTGCCTACGCACCCAGAGCGCCTTTGCCTCCTGGTCTCATCGCGGAAGGGACTCTCGACATCGGGGGTATGCAGAGGCATTATCAGGCTTTCGTTCCGGCGAATCTCAAAGAGGGGGCCAGCGTCCTTTTTGTCTATCACCCCTCACAAAGCAACAGCGGGGAAATTCGGCGCATCGTAGGCGGCGTGTTGGAACGGATCGCGGAACAGGATAACCTCATCGTCGTCTATCCTGACGGCTATGAAGGGCATTTCAACGATTGCCGCATTGAAGCGGCCTACAGCGCCCGGAAACTAAATGTGGATGATATCGGGTTCACCAGAAGGATCATTGAGACGCTTGTGGCCGAGAAAAACATCGAGACGAAACATGTGTTTGCCCTGGGCTTCTCCAATGGCGGGCAAATGGCATTGCGGTTAGCGCTTGAAACGCCGGATTTGATCCGGGGCGTTGCAGCGATCGGGGCAAATCTGCCGACATCAGACAACATGGACTGCAAGGTGGCGGCCACACCCTCGCGGTGTGTCGTGCTCGTTGCGGGAACCCGGGATCGGATCAGCCCCTATCGTGGTGGCCTGGTCACCCTTTTCGGATTTGGCAGCCGGGGCCATGTCCTTTCATCCCAGGCAAGCGCGGAATGGTTCGCCAACGCTTTGGGTCTTCCTTCGGCGGGAACCCAAACTTTGGAAACGGTCAATGACCTTCAGGCCGAGCAGCAGGACTGGAAATCCCCCAAGGGGCATGTTCGCCTGATCACCATCAAGGGAGGCGGGCACACGGTTCCCCAAGCGGGTTATGG
>CAMBMH010000070.1 GCA_945868575.1 Singulisphaera sp. GP187
GTGATTGCAACTATCGCGCACCCACCAAATTGTCAAAGAACAAAGACACCCATTACAGGTGCCTTCCCTGGCAATTAGCCAGCTTCATCTCGGTCATCTCGTCGCAGTCTTTTTCAACCGCGCTTGCTTGCCTCGACTCACTTACTTTAACTCGTCTTTCGGGAAACGCAAGTCTACTTATTTCGGCCTGAACAAAAAAAATGAGCATAAACCCAATAATAGCATGGGTTTAAAACTTTCTTGCGTTCTTCATTCAACGATTTGGGCCCCCCACCCAAGCTTACCGGGGGGAGGCCGCCTTAAACCCTTAGGTTAAACCTTCTCCGGTACTACAAATCCTGCTCTGGAAGGTCTTGTTAATAAAGCATTTGCGTCATTATCACCCAGGCAGATTTCTGCCTTGGGATCAAATGCCAGCTGCTTGCCCAAAAGGTACTCATTCGTCGTCCCATCCAGTTCAATTCCGCGCGCTTTCAAGTGGGTTCCCATCCGCTCAATGGTTTCCTGCATCGCTTGTCCCCCCGGAATTTTGTCCGATTGGGGAGAAAAGTCCGCTTTCTGACCAAGCCGATAAGACACATTCACCAAATGGCAGCAAGCGCTCGAATAGTGCCCTTCCAGGATCTCGGCATCTTGCATTTCCCGTTTCCTTGTGCGAACCGCTTCAATGAAGTTGCCGAATATCCCACCCCCAACACCCCGTTTCGGGGCATCAACCTTGGGAAGGGGTTCTCCTTTCCCGGCACCTTTTGCAAAGAATTTGCCTCCAGCAACGACGCCTTGCTCAAAGTGGAGAATGTTGCCTATCCCCTCGCCCCGATATTTGTCCGAAGGGAATCCTCTGACCTCAAAAATCAGTTTGGCTTTATCGGAACCGAAATCGAGCCAACCCACCTGGGTGTTGGGTGTTTGTCCCTGATCCTTGTATCCCACCCGGCCACCCACGGAAAACACGCTCACCGGAAGCGTCGCTCCGGGTATGAGCCAACGGGCGACATCCATTTGGTGAACGCCTTGATTGCCTATATCCCCATTTCCAAAATCCCAAAACCAGTGCCAGTTGTAATGAACAAAGTTCTCGTTGTAGGAATGTTTGGGAGCAGGCCCGTTCCAAATATTAAAATCCACCTCACTGGGAGCCGGTTTATCTGCCTTGATCCCGATTGATGGACGAAGCTTGTAGCAAATGGCCCGGGAAACAAGCAGCTTTCCATACCTTTCCGATTTCACGATCTCAGCGAGTTGTGACCAGGAATCCATGGACCTTCCCTGGGTGCCATGCTGAACGATCCGATTGCTTTTTCGCGCCACCTCTACCGCGATTCGCCCCTCATTGAGGACTTGACTGCATGGTTTTTCGACATAAACATCCTTTCCCGCCTGGCAGGCCCAAATCGTCATCAGGCTATGCCAATGATTGGGGGTGGCGATCGAAACCACATCAACATCTTTGTCTTCCAGTGCCTTTCGTACATCCTTGGTCGTTTTTGGTGGATTGGTTTGGCTTTTTGCTACCTGAGTGATGCGCCTGGTCCAGGTCCTTGAATCCGGATCAACCAACCAGGCAATTTCAACATTTTTCATCCTGAGATATTCCTCAAGATGGGCGGCTCCCCGGCCATTTAGTCCCGCCAAGGCCACGCGGACTTTCTCGTTTGCCCCTAGGACCTTCGCGGAGGATTTCGTTCCGCCAATCGCGATGGTCGCCATCGATGCAAGCGCAGCGGCGCTAAACTGCCGCCTGTTCGCAATCAATCTGGTCATGAATTCCTTCTCCCCTATTTTTTTGCTTCGCTTTTGGAATCAATCTCATTGGATTTGACAGTAGTATTTGCCTTTAACGCGGGACCAGTCCAGGATTCGCCTGGTTTCCAGGCCTCATCAAAAAAGCCCGCTCTAACGATCCTTCCAGGCCACCTGGGGGTTGCTGAATTGGTGACATCAACAACCGCCCAATCGGGTAATTTCGCGATTTGTCTTGCATTATTGAGATAATCATATTCCCTGAAGGTGAATCCACTGTTGAATACAATTTGACGATTTGGCTGACCGGGGTTGGGGTAAATCCCAAGGATGGCCTTGGCCCGTGAATCTGTTTTCCAATCACCGATTTCAATCGTACTACTATCCCATTTGATGGGGAGTTTAGGAAGCAATTCCCCGATAATTTTGTTTGATGAAGGGTCTCCCCAGAGTATCAAATTGTGTTTTTCACGATCCGATTGGGTCACCTCAGTGTCCGCCTTGATCAGGACCAGGCCCCGAAATTGCTTGCGCCAATGCGCAGCAGCATGGTTCATTTCCGCTTCGACCCACTTGTGGACCACTGGGTCCGAAGGCTTGCCTGTCGGTCGGACAAAAAGAAACGAATCCATAAACGCATCATCAATTGGCCCCTGGAGCCCGGGTTTCTTGGCCAACTCTCCCACAGGAAATCCACCCGTTCTCCATTCCTTGTTCTGGAACGAGAAAGATGCCTTCCAGGACCGGTCGGATTCAACCCTTGGGGCTGTGAGCTTTTTGCCATCGACCATGATTACCGGCTCCATCAGGGGATCCAATGGACAAAGGCCCGCAGGAAAATTCAGCGTAAGCCCTGCTATTCCTGTGGTTGTGATTTCGACACGATTGGGCAAAACAATCCTTGCATCGACCGTTCCAGGATCCCAATGTTTCACCAATCGGTCCACACCCAGCCAGAGCATTCCAGGATACCGAAGGGAATAGGTCACAAACCGCAGATGATGGGGAACAGGGTCCCTTCCCTTTCCCGCGATCGAATCGATCCTTCGGTTGATTTCAGCCTTGGCTTGGGGATGGTAACTGTGTCCCGTATTGGGGCCGATAATGTGGGTCAATTTGAGGCCCACCTTTGCCATAGCCGCTTCCATCATATCGGCCGCCTGCTTTTGGCTGTCCTTGTCGCCCGAATAGGCCACCGTCGGAAGATTGGACAAGTTCAGGGACCAATCCGGACAATCGTACCAATGAAGAAGCTTTTGTTCCCAGGGACTGACCTGGGTTGGCTCCTTCTGGAAAACCCTTAAAAATTCGGTCGTTTCGCTAAAACCAGCCCCGGGAGCGGCGGCACACCATCGACCGGGATAGTGGACCGCGAATTGCCAGGCTGCGGCTCCACCCATGCTAAATCCGCGCATTACAATACGGTTTTTATCAATAGGGTAATACCGCTGAACATGCTCCATCGCCTCAAGGGCATCCATTTCACCGGCAAATTTATTGGCGTTGCAATAGCGACCATAAAGGTGGAGGACGATATGGTTTTCCGAATGAAACTCTCCGCGCGATTTGAGTCTCTGCTGAATAAAAGATAACTCGGTCAGCTTTTCACCCCGGCCATGGCACCAAAGATCAAGCCTGTAGGGAGTCGCCGAGGGAAGCCTGCACCCTGCCCCAATTTCAAGTCCGTAGGGCTGTACCGAGCCATCAATCCGGCTTCGGTAGCCCCGGACCACAAGGCCGGTCTGATGGAGCCATGTGGGTTCCTTGCCAGAAAGCAGCTCACCAAGGCGGGCCTGACCAAGCGCAAGCTGTTCGCGAGCAAAGGCCAATTCCCTGGGTTCGTAAAATTCCTTGAACCTCAGGGCCCAATCGACGGCTTTGTGGAAAATCTCAACATCCGGAAGCAGGTCCATTTGTGCCGGTCTGGATGCAAGCTGTTTTTTTGCCGCGTCAATTTCACGGGCAAATCGATCTCTTAGGGTTCCAAGCTCCTCCGTTTCCCTGAGGGGAATTTCTATACCTGGGGGAGGAACCGGTCTGACTTTTTCGGCCTGATTATCCGATGGTCCATCGGCGAAAACAATTGTGGGAATCAGGAAAACGATACAGTGGATTAAACCATTGCGCATGAGTGGGGTTCGCCGACAGAAAGGTTGAATCAGGCACAAAAAAAGGGGGCCAATTGGCCCCCTAGGTGATTTCAATAATTAAAGGGTCCAGCCCTTTCGATACTCCCTGTGGAGCAGGTCGTTTGCACCCGGGATGTCTTTGATGGACATGGTTGCTCCATCGTATTCGAAAGGCTTGCCAAGCTTGATTGCCACATTACCCAGGAGCAGCGATTCGGTCAGGACGCTGGCATAGTTGAAGTTGGACATGGCGATTTTCGGATCATTCTTGCGAATGGCCTCAATCCACTCTTCCTTTTGGCCAGCATCGTCACCGCGCTTGTTGCGGGGAAGGGTCTTCTCGGGATTCTTGAATCCGTCAAATTCCTTCTCAGGACAAAGACGGACATCGGCGCCATAATCGTTGGGGCTGTAGAGAATTCCCTTGGTGCCGACCATGATTGAACCGGAGCTAACCAGCTTCTCGCCCTTGCGCAGGACCTTGGCCTGGAGCTCTTCAGGAGGATGAACAAGCTTTCCGTCCAGCTTGCCTTCGTACCAGTGGAACTTGACGGGGACCATGCCATCACGAGCCGGATAATCCAGAACCACATGAGCCCAACCCGGATAGGTCTCTGGATTGATGGCTTCGCTGGAACCGCTCACCTTGGATGGGTAACCGAGCTTGAGTGCCATGAACGCCATGTTGGCGGTATGGCAACCCATGTCGCCGAGGGCGCCGGTGCCGAAATCCCACCAACCACGCCAGTTAAAAGGGTGATAGGTGTAGCGACCACGCTGGTTCTTGTCACCACCAAAGGGGCGATAAGGAGCAGGTCCAATGAATTCATCCCAGTGAATGGAGGGAGGAATTGGCACCTCGGAGGGACGCTTGGTCACGGATGGGCTTTGGGGCCACACGGGACGGTTGGTCCACACATGAAGTTCTGTCACATCGCCGATCGCACCGGACCGAATCACTTCGACGCCGGTCCGAAGGCCGGGGTGAGCCGTGCCCTGGTTGCCCATTTGGGTGCAAACCTTCTTCTCATTCGCCAGTTCGCGCAGAACGCGAGCTTCCTTGACCGTGTAGGTCAAAGGCTTTTGGCAATACACATGCTTGCCCATTCGCATCGCCATAGCTGCGGCAACTGCGTGAGTGTGGTCGGGAGTGGAAACCACAACGGCATCGATGCTCTTGTCCATTTCCTCGAGCATTTTGCGGAAGTCGAAGTACTTCTTCGCATTGGGCATCTGCTTGGCTTTGCTTTCGAGGTGCCCCTCGTCAATATCACAAATCGCTACTACATCGCCAAACATTCCGGCCTGGCTGATATCCGAGTCACCCTTGCCACCAACGCCTACCCCGGCAATACGGATCTTTTCGCTAGGCGATTGCTCGGCCCGCCCGGTAAGCGAACCCCCAATGAAATAACCAGCAGAAATACCAGCGGTGGTTTGCATGAACCCGCGGCGTGAAGCCCGATTCGACATGAGAGGACCTCCCAAAGGAGAGATGGTGTTTAATGAATCCCCAGAAAGTGGGAACAAATGTGGAATGCCATGCTACATTAGGGCTAATCGTCAAAATGCGCAACCGAATCCAAATGAAAAAATCCGCCCTTCCGGTTTTCCCTCGAAGGATATCCAAGGCTGCATTCATTTAGGGTCTTGGTCCCCGTCGAATCACCGGATCGGCTTTCCAGGGCTCTTCGGGCCAAGGGTGTTTGGGATAACGCCCCTTCAT
This sequence comes from Singulisphaera sp. GP187, assembly GCA_945868575.1. Lineage (GTDB taxonomy): Bacteria > Planctomycetota > Planctomycetia > Gemmatales > Gemmataceae > SYLG01. The sequence goes on from CAMBMH010000070.1 coordinate 5,599, forward strand.
TTCCTTGCGAACCAAAGCGTAGGAGCCCCGCCAAAATCCGGGCAGATCATCGGTAATCTGTTGGGCACGCCCACTAGGGGCCAACAGGTGCAGCAGTAGTTTCACCCGTTTTTTTGCAATGCGCGGCGTTTCGTCCCAACCAAACAAGTCTTGTATCCGAACCCCCAATACAGGGGGCCTGCCCTCTTCGTAAACAATTGAGGCAGTCCGTCCGTTTGGAAGATCCAGCCTGGCCGGAGCCTCGTCATCAACGGCTTGCTTTTGCTTCCAATCCAGGCGCGATCGGAAGGCCTCCAGCCAATCCCCCTCCCGAATTTGGTCAAGGTTTTTGCACCCTTGGGCAACCTCAAATAAACATTCCTGAAGGATTTCATCACCAAATGCGGGCAAATCCAGCTCTGGACATGATCCCGCCAAAACCGTCAATCGAAGGAGAAACTGTCCGGCGGCTGAATCCGCCGACGGGAAAACATCAGACCGCTTTTCCCAGGCCCGTTCGGCCAGCAGCCTTGCAACGGTTTCCGGAACATCCGGGCGGACCTGATGCTCTTTTAAAACCAGATCCAAAAATCGGAACTGTTTTTGGGCAAGGATTTCCGTCTTGTCTGCGTTCCAACCCGTTTGGATCGACTCGGAAAGGAGCCCCTGGGGCAACCAGGAAAGATCGATCGGGAGGAATTTCCTCGCCCGGGACTCTGCCTGGGAATCATCCAACTCCATTGCCAGGAAAAGCTCGCCTCGCCCGGGAAGGTCAACTTCGAGCCGAATGCTTCGGCCACCGACCATAAGTGCCCTCTTGCGCCCACCGTCCCTGAGTTTGGCCACACGATCGGGGAACCCGGCGATCATCGCCCGGGCCAAACCCTCCTCCCAGTTTTCATTTTCCGGGGAACCATTGGGGGAGATGCCCGCCTGATTCAAAAACATACCTGCAATCCGGTCCAGGTATTGTGCATCCCGATTGTTAAGGTCCAGACCATGATCGGCCGCCCCCTCCATCCCCGCCCAAAGCCTGAGTGTGTCAACTTCCTGGAAAAAATCGATCCCATCGCGGGGCAACCGACCAAAGGGATTGCGTTCGGTCAAAAGCGCCGCAGTAATGGCCCCCTCGGCCGCCACACCCAATCGTTCCGCCTCCAGAAGCATCCGCGCCAGCCTCGGATCCATCGGAATCGATGCCATGCGGGAGCCCAGCCGCGTAAGCTGATTGTCCTTGATGGCGCCCAATGACTCCAGTGTGGTCTGAGCCCGCGACAAAGACGCGGCGTTGGGTGGCTCCAACCAGGGAAGCTCCGAGACCGGACAGCCATTCCATTGCAATAAAGATAAAAGCGCTCCACTCAGATCTAGTTTTAGAATCTCCGGCGCGGTCCTTTCGAATCGGCTCTTGTGATTTTCCAGACTCCATAACCTGAGGCAAATGCCGGGCCCCTGTCGTCCAGCGCGGCCCGCCCGCTGGTCTGCCGAGGCTCTGGAGATTTCCCCCAATTCAAGGCGGTCCAATCCGGTTGATGGATCTTGAACCAGGGTCCGGGCCAAACCGGTGTCCACAACAACACTCACCCCATCGACAGTTACAGACGATTCAGCGACATTGGTGGCAAGGACAATTCGCCTGCGGAATCCCTTGGCAAGCGCCAGATCCTGTTTCTCCGGATCCAGCTCACCGTGTAGTTCGAGGATATCCATACCGGGCAAATCCCCAAGCATGCGCCCCAACCTTTGGATCTCCCCCACACCAGGAAGAAATACAAGAACATCTCCCGAAGTTTCACCAACGATATACCTGACCTGGCGCGCGACCTGATCCAGCCAGGGTCGGTCCTTTTGCAATACAGAATAACGAAGGTCAACCGGATAGATGGGCGCTTTGGCCTGGATGACCGGTGCGCCAAGCCATTTGGAAAATCTTTCGGTTTCGAGGGTGGCGGAAAGGATCCCGACGGCCAGGTCTGGGCGAACTGTATTTCTTGCCAAGGCTACCATCGCCAAGGCAAGGTCCGAATCCAATCCGCGCTCGTGTGCCTCGTCAAAAAGCACACAGGAGACCCCCTCAAGAAACGGGTCATCCATCAATTGCCTCAAAAGGATTCCCGGAGTAAGTGCAATCAACCTCGTGTCCCGGGAAACCTTGCGATCCAAACGGACATGGTAGCCGACTTCCCCGCCCAGTTGGCTTTGTCGCTCCATTGCAATTCGCCGAGCGGCGGCCCGCGAAGCAACACGCCTGGGTTCCACCAAAAGAATCCGCTGGGTTAGCCAGGGTTCCTCCAGCAATCTAACTGGAAAACGGGTAGTTTTTCCGGTGCCAGGGGGGGCCGAGAGCACCAACCCCCGCTGATCGCGAAGTGCGGCTATCGCCTCGGGAATCACCTGATCAATCGGAAGGGGCGTTAATTTCATCGCGGAGGGTTGGTTTGGGCAGAAGCGGCTTTCGGAACAGGTAGGGATCGAATCCATTCCTCAACCAGTTTTGCACCTTCCGGATCGGTGACATTCCTTCCCACGGGTGGCATTTTTCCCTCGCCGATGGTTTGGATACGGTGCCAAAGCACAGACCGTTGCGGGGCGCCCGGAGCAACCAACTGGGCATCCTTCAATCCAAAGGAGTGATGACTCGGTTTGTTTTCCAAAAGATTCATTTGGGCAAGGGTGGCCCCTAGGTCGAGTCGAATTTTGGAATTGCCACCCCCCGCCTCAACATGGCAGGGCGAGCAATTGACATGCAGATAGGAGCGAACACGCTTTTCAATGGACCCGTCTTTTGGGTCAATGGGATTGGCAAGCCTGTCAAATTTGGAGGGGTCGGAATCCAGAATGGCGCTCTGGGACGGAAATCCGCCTTCTGGAGTCCGCAAAGCAACCCAGGCTTCCAATTGGCCATCTTTTATTCCCAATTGTTTGCCACGCTCACGCAATTGATCAATGCGCGCGGTTCCTAAAGATTGGACAACCCTTCCCCGGGATTCGATCCAGGAAATCTGATTTATTTTCTCGCCATCGCGAACCACTTCACGATTGAGCTGGATGTCGCAGAGCCCCAAAACAAACCCCGATGCCCGGGAATGGCAAACCATACATTCAGCCCGACTGGGATATCGCCACGTTTGTATGTCTTTTTTATTTTCTTTGACAATTTCGAACTCCTTATTTTTACCGCCGGTCTCAACCAGCGTGGCATCCCGTCCATCTGCGTCCCAGGCATAGGTATAGCCGGTCCACTCGTTTTCCTCCTTGACCATGAACCTTGTTTCAATCCAACGCCTTGAAGATTCCTGGCCCGGCTGCAATTCAAGGGCGAAGGACTTGATCAACACCGCGCCATCGGGAAAGTTCCATGGTCCGGAAGCGGAGTGTGTGACAAATTGTGGAACCAACTTTCCATCATTGTCCTTGGTATTTGGGTCCTTGGTATTTGGGTCCTTGATATCTGGCAAAAAAAAGTGTCTCGTTTTGAACGCGCCGTCCGACCAAAAAGGGCTGTTGACTTCATAAGGGATGATTGCAGCGCGTAATTTATAATTCTGAACAGATATGAAAAAACCACTTTGGCTCAGTTTGACCGGGAAAGTTCCACGCTTTCCAGCCATGGGATTCGGCTCAAGTTTGTGAATCCCGGTCAAATGATCAAGAATCAGCAATTCCCCGTCATGATCAATCGCAAAAGCGGTGATCTGATGGGGAGTATCGGCGATCTCAAGGGGTTTCAATGGTAGCTTTGCACCTTTTTCCGGAGGGGCAATCGCCCAAATTTTTCCAGTGGCGTAGTCACCATAGATGTAATGCCCGGCAATTTCGGGAAACCTTTTGCCGTGATACGCCACCCCGCCAGTCAGGGAGCGTGCCTCTACATGATGATGTTCCGCGGCTGGCGGGGCGAATGGTTTGGGACCGGATTTCCTGTCCGCATAGAAAGGATGCGTCCCCTCCACAACCGACCATCCATAGTTGTCACCTTTACCCAGGAGGTAGACCGTTTCCCACAGGTCCTGGCCATTGTTCCCTACCCAGATATTACCCGTTGCTTTATCGCACGAAATACGCCATGGATTCCTCAGACCCATGGCGAATGCTTCCGGGACGAAATCTTTCCGACCAATCCAGGGGTTGTCGTTGGGAACAGAATACGCTTTTCCCGCCTCGGGTTGATCCACATTCAATCGAAGGACCTTGGCCAAAAGCCTTGTGGTGTCCTGGCCGGCCAGGTTGAGATCCGAATCCGAAGTTCCATCGCCCGAGGTGATATACATCATCCCATCGTTTCCAAAGCACATCGCCCCGCCATTGTGACCATTCGAATCCCATTCAATTATGGTCCTGGCCGATTCTTTTACGATTTCGAACTTCCCTGTGCGAGCAGTTTCAAAACGGGTTATCCGGGTTTTGTGGGGCTGTTCCTTGCCAAATTTCCCGTTTGCCCCGACATAGAGAAATCCATTTTTTTCGAATTCCGGGTGGGGAACCACATCATAGATCACCGCCTCCAACTCCAAAACCCTTCTGGATTCCGCCGGTTTGGAACCATCAAAATATAACAGAGTGGTTTGGGCATAAGGTCCGGGTTGGGTCGAAATCAGATAGCCGCCCCCGGTTATTTCACCTGACGATGCGCCAACTCCTAGGCCAACCCCGGGCAATGGGGTCAAGCACACAGGAAATGGAAATTTCCCATCCTTATACACCTGTTTTGTTTTGAAAGGGAGTCCTGGATCAGGGGTTCCGGACCAGGGCAACGGTCCAATTGAACCAGCCCCCGAGGAAATCCGCTCCGAAGTCAGCCCATCAAAAACAACAGTTTGAATCGACCCATCGCCTGATTCTATCCAAAGCTTTGAGCCCGGTTCGGGACGCCCGCCCAAAACAGACAGCTCCACCCAGGGAATCCGCACAACGACTTCATCGGAGGGGGATAAGATCAACTCGCCAAGGCCCGGATACAAACCTTTATCCAGATCTTTATCAGCTATTTTAAAGTCCGATCTTGGGCCAGAACCCCAAAGGATTTTTCCACCCGAAGCAAGACGAAAAAACGCAACCTTTTGACCAGGAGATTGATCACCGGAAACAATAGGCTTTGAGCCTAAAAAAACTCCCTTTTCCAACAATGATTTTTGGGGCAAATGCAGGTGAAGGGCCGATCGGGACCATCCAACGCGCAAACCTGGCTTGTCCCCATTCCCGCCTTGGCGCTCCAGGGAAGCATTTTGGGGGATCCATGGTGCCCGAATCTCCTCCGGATGAGTTCGCCCAACCGAAAGCACTCCCGCCAGGAAAAGCGATATTCGCAAACAGGCAAGCATGGTGCACCCCCTGACAAAAACCAACTAGAACTGTCCCTGTTTTCCACATTCGTAGAAATAGTGTTCTACCTTGTCCTGGTTTTCAAGAAGCCAATCGATCGAAGGCTCATGACCCATGGCTTTTTTGATGACCTTTACAGTTGCTTCGCGGTGCACGGCGAACAGTGCTTCGTGATCCACCTTCCCTGGGGAAACCTTGAGCACCTCCGGATCAAGCCAAACGCTATAAATGATGCCAATGGAATTTGCCAGTGCCTTGGGAATAATCCCCTGGCGAACAGTATCCAGGACACCATGGGCAATCCCGGCTTGAACCGTTCCCATCAGAATGTTGGTGTACCGGGAACCTGTGACCGTCACTTTGCTGACCATCAGGGTGGCTGGTTTCACCTGGGCGTCGGAATTGAGAATCGCAAAAACCTTGGTATGCCCGGCAACCTGGTTACCCACAAGCGTGGCCAAAGCTGTTCCCACAGGGCCATCAAGGTCCCCGATCACAATTTCGGGCTCGGCACAAAGGTACCCGAGTTCACCTTCAACCAGCGCCTCGGCTGTGCGAACGCCGATTCGGGGAGGAATTGGGGCGGGAGAAATCGCCACTTTGGCATCTTTGACCGCTTTGACAGAACGGGAAGTGGCGGGGGACTTTACAGATTTGACAGTTTTTTTTGCTTTGGCCATGGTGGCAAATCTCCTTGGTTGTTTTGGCACCAATAGTGCGGGGCCGTTTAAACGGAAAAAACCCGAAACCCTCCGGGCTTCCAATCTGTTCATTACGATAGACGGCTCTTCGGGTTCGGCGAGACGAATGAAAGATGCCCAACGATCCATCATTAGTTGAAAAGCTGGCTCTGCTTGGTCGATTTTTGAATCATCTCAATGGTGCCGTGAAGCATTTGTCGGGCTTTGATAAGCGAATCAACAACTTTTTGCTCCTTCCAAAGGGCCCGCGATTCCTCGATACGCTCCGCCCAGGAAGGGTCGACGGCAAATTTTTGTCGCCCAAGCCCCATCAAAAGGGATTCCAGATCCAAAATCAGTTTGCCCAATTCCTCGTGGGCGCTGAATGATTTGCGACGATGAATGCGTGGGCCGGCAGCTTGGGGAATAATGGGATCGAGGAGGGTCCGGTTTTTCTTTTCGCTGAAATAAAAGGACAAGGCGCTTGCGACAAAAAGGCTAAGCCCCATCAGGTAAAAGCCGTAGGACTTGATGATCTGGTCGGAAAAGCTGCATATCAGGGCACCACCAATGGCACAGGCACCCGCAATCAAAAACAGTACCCAACTCCAATTGAACAAATGATCAATGAGCGAGGGCTGATCCATTGTGGCTTTGATAAGGGGAGGCTGTTCATCTGATTTTCCGGGAACCTTTGCTATGACAACCGTGATATTGTCAGGTCCACCGCGGCGATTGGCCAAATCAATGAGAAACTCACCAGCCCCTTCGGGATCGAGGTGGGAACAGGCAAGCCCCATCTCCTCCTCGGTTACCTTGTTGCTCAACCCATCACTACAGAGGAGGAAAATGTCTCCGGGAAGGATTTCGTGGGGGCCTTCCAGATCCACCAGGACTTCAGGTTCGGGACCAAGACAACGGGTAATTTTGTTGGAAAGGATTCCGTTTCGGGCCGCTTCTTCTGGCGTAATGTTGTGAATTCGGGCAACTTCCCAGATGTAGCTATGATCGTAACTTAATTGCTCGACGATCCCTTCACGAATCCGGTAAACCCGGCTGTCACCAACATGGGCCACCCACGCCCCTTTTGCGTTAAGCAAAAGGATTGTTGCAGTGGTTCCCATATTGTAAAAATCGGCACTCTCCTTGCCTCTTCGATGGATCTCCTGATTGGCCTCAAGGAGTGCCCGCCGCAACGCCTTGTCATGCCCCATTTCAAGCATTTTGCCAAAAACCAGGGGAACCTGCTGAATGGCCAATTGACTGGCTTTTTCCCCACCTTTGTGCCCTCCCATGCCATCGGCCACCATGAATAGCGAGCCTTTGGCCTGCCATTGCTCCTCATTTTGAGCCAATTGAACGAGCATATTGTCCTGATTGACAGCCCGACGCAGGCCAACATGGGTTTGGTGGGACTCCTCCAGGAGGGGCAGGTTCATTTTGAAACAATCCCCTTCCCCGTTAGGCGGGACCCTGAAAAAGGTTGGCCTTGACCTGAAGTGTCCAGAAAAGCTATGTGGCTCCCGAATGGCATTGGGCCAGCAATTCTAAGGGGAGCAAATTGCTCAAGGGAACAACGGCTTCTGGCGCATGGACCATGGTACTCCTGGCTTTTATGGCCTTGGGAACCACAGGATGCGTCACGCGCAAATATACGATTGATTCCCAACCTCAGGGAGCCTTGGTATACCGGGACGGCAAACCGATCGGAACCACCCCCGTGGACGATTACTTCGTCTTTTACGGGAAATACCGCTTTACGCTGGTCAAGGATGGTTACGAAACGCTTCATGTGGAACAGAAAATTCCGGCGCCGTGGTATGAATATCTCCCGCTTGATTTCGTTTCGGAAAACCTGGTTCCGTGGGAAATCAAAGATGTGCACCGTTTTTCCTACGCCCTCCAGCCCCAGCAGATGCCCAACAACAATGATATTCTTCAAAAGGCCGGTGACCTGAGAAACCGTGGTAAAGCCCTGGTTCCGCTTCGTCCAAAGGAAGCACCATCGGTTCCAGCCGCAAGCCCGGGTGCAATCCAACCAGTTGCGCCAGGAACAACAGCACCCCTCCCCTTAACCACGGCCCTTGCTCCTCAACCGGTCCCCTGAACCGTGCCTCTAACACTTTCAGGATCCGCGTGCGAACTAAATTCCGAGGGACTAACCAGCATTGCTCCTAATGTGAGGAACCCAGGGGAGCTGGCGCTTAGGTGACCCAATTGGATCATTCTAAGCAATTCAAAACAGGGCTAGGAAATCAGGGACTTTCCACGGTTAGTCCATCGGCAAGCTTCATAAGGTTTTCCTCCCACAATTTCCGGGCCCCAATCGGACAACTCGCAGCCAGCACTATGGTTTGCTTGTTCCCGGGACCCACCTGAATCAGATAAATTTTTTGTGCCTCTCCCCCGGAAAGCAACCGTAGCAGCTGCCTTTTTTGGGGTGGCCCTTGAGACTCTACAGTCTTGTCCAACTCCTCGCCATCCAGAGTGGGGGTTGGTTCAAGGCTCACCTTCGACTCATCAACCGGCCTATCCAATCCTGACAGGTACTCCTTGGCCAGTATTACCGATTCATTGATGTCCTTTTTTCCATCGAGGACAATTATGTAGGCCTCCGCCATGTCCCCTGCATAGATTTTCCGTCCGGGAATTTTCCCCTCCAAACGCAAAACGGCTTTGGGATGGTTTTCCCTCAGGTCTTTGGAAATCTCGTCCTGAGTCCAAATCTTTTTGTCGAACCGGATCTCCCAGCCTTTGCCTTCGGCAAGTTCCAGTTTGGCTTCCTCGGGTTTCCAATTGGCCCTGGAATCCAGCAGAAAAAATGCTTTGCGGGCCGCTTTCCAGTCGGGTTTGGACTTATCCCGATCATAGGTGCGAGCCCACCCGTAAAGGACATATCCAACCCCTTTGGAGGTGCCCACAAAAAAATCCCCTGCCACATCATCGTTATCAGATGTCCTGCCTACAAATTCGTGGGCCGTAAAAGGGATTTCCACCAGGGATTCATCCGCCTCCCCGCGTTTTTCGTACTCGACTTTTTCGGGGAATTTTTTTCGTAGTTTCTCAAGGGCCAATTCCAATAACTCCCGGTAACTTGGCACCCTTTCCCCATAATCCCGGGTGACGACAGCCCAAATCAGCTTTTTTTCAGGTCCTGTATAGACCAAATCTGCCTGGAACTCCAATTCCTGTCCTGCATCCCTGGTAAAGCCATCAGGACGCTTGATAGCAAAGTTGGCGGGCGCAAAGCTGTCGACCTTGCCAGAACCTGAGGCTTCCATCATGCGGATCCCCACAAGTGCCAAAAAACCCACCAAAAGGATACCAACCACCGTGAAAAGCGCCGGCAACCACCATGCATCTTTCCTTTGGCTGGGAGAAAGGGGTGCTTTCCCCTTGGGGTTTCCCGAGGCGTCGGCAATCCCTTGGCCGTTACCCGGGGTTGGCCCCTCAGTCGAACCAGGCGATTGGAAAACAAATTGGCTTGCGCAAGCAGGGCACTGATACCGGGTACCATCCACCAAAAGATTGGCCGGAAAAACCTGGGTACAAGCACGGTTGGGGCAGCGCACGGTGTCCGACATTTTCATTGCCCTTTTGGGTATCGAGCCCACGAAAGTGGTGCCCGCTTGAATTGGTAAGTACCCTTGTTGTTGAGTTAGTGTTAATTGTTCGAGCGCCCACGACACCCGGGAAACCCAATCTGGCCACAAAATCATTCCAACCGAAAAGATCCCACCACAAGGGGGATCCAACCTGTCCACCATTGTCACCAGTATTACCATTGCTGGCCGATAAATAACATGGTCGGACGCAACTTTTGACGGTCAACGGGAGTCATGGCATGATCCTCACAGGATCCCCTCGAAATTGGATTTGGATGGGTCTCCTTTACCTCGGGCTGGGGTTGGGGTGGTCAGGAACGGCCCATGCCGAGGGTGGGCCACTCGCCCAAGCCCGGTCGGAATATGAAGCCAATCACCCCCATTTCAACTTCACCACCATGAGAGAATGGTTCATGCATTCCCAAGGGCGCACCCCTCCGGGAATGAATGGATGGGGGCAACCCCTTCGGTCCCCGAAACTTTATACTTTCTTCCTCAACAGTTCAAATGTGGGATCGGGCCCCACCCAATATTCCTCGCGCGAAGCGTGGGGAAGCAGCATGCCCCTTCGCATTCCAAACGGTCCATTTGCACCTGCTCATGCTCCAGTGAAGGCGCTCGAATTCGAAAAAGATGTCGCCGAGGACAAATAAATCGTGACCACGGAAAAACTCCCTGGTGTAGAAATCCCCAGGGAGTTCTGGCCTTGCCCAACAAGTCCAGGTGGCTCATGGCCTGGATTTTTGTCCGAAAACCGTGGGCGGCTTTGGTGTCTTTCTTCCAACCCCAATTGGCTTTTTTGCCTTGTAATCATGCCAGGGCCAGTTTGCTGGGCTTGCCTTATTGGGCCCCTTCCTGATCCGGTCCCAACCTCATTAGGCCCTTTATGCAACGATATTTGGACTGAAGGATTCCGCTGGATTCGGGATCTGGGATGTCATGTGGTCCAATTTCTTGTGGATTTGCCTGAATCAATTCATTCAGTTCCTTTTCACCCGACGATTCCCCTACCCAAGGCTTTCGCGCCAGTAACCGAATTCAGGGATCTACTTTGGAAAAAAAAGGCACGACCCTATGTAGTTTTCCAAAGGAAAGGCTGCTCATGGATCCGTTCCAGTGCTGGTGAATGTGGGGAAATTGCGGTTCGGACAATGTCGGGCAGCCTCGATTGTCCCGAGTTGGCCGCATATCGGTCTGACCATTGCGCCTGGGAATCGTTGGTCCAAATCCATGGGCCCCAAAAAACCTGCTGGATCTTCCAATGGGATAAAAAGCCTGCAGGGATCCTTTTGGGACAACTTCCTGAATCCGGGTTAAATAGCGCCAAAGAGACCGGTGAAATTTCCTATTTCGGACTTGTCCCGGAGTTTCGTGGCAAAAATTTAGGTAGCCAAATGTTGTCCCAATTCCTCTGGGAAATGGTTACCGAAAGTGGCTCCATGATCACCATGGTTGACTCAAGAAATTCCCCGGCTTGTAAAACTTATCAAAGGGTTGGTTTTGAAAATTTCAGGACCTCCCGCCTGTTTTTGGCCAAATCCTAAACCTATGCCACCTAACAGGTTGAAAGGCCCCATCGGACCATCTTCACAAATCCAACAAATTTGGGGAAAGTCAATTCTTGGCAGAACCCCCGGCAACCTTTAGACTCTGCCCATCGGATGCTCCACGGGTTTGGTCTTCCCAACTGACCCCACATAATTCTCCGCCTTCGCGTGCCACCTCTGGACGGATAGTCCGTTTCAGCGGGGAGGATTCGCTTGGCTTTATTGAAAAGTGCCCCGCTTGAAGCGGTGCGCAATATCCTGACCCAAAGTGTCGGGCCGGATCGGTATTCCCTTTGGTTTGAGGGAAAAACCCGGCTGGACCTCGATGGGGTACAGCTGCGCATTGGTGTACCCAACCTTCACTTTCAACAGTGGATGGAGGGGCGCTTTGGTAAACTTGTTGTTGACGCGGCCCGGCAGGTCCTTGGCGATCGCTCGTCTGCATCTTTTCACATAGACCCGGAACTTTTCCAAACGACATCCCAGGCCGTCAAGGCTTCCGCCTCTCAAACCGTACCCAAGGGAATCGCGGTACATTCCCAAGGGAATTCGACCAATCAAGAACCAACCTCCCTGGTTGGTCCAACCACCAAATCTCAAAGTATATCCGCGACCCAAAGCGCACCACTCCGCGAAGGAACCGTCCAGCGCCCACGGCGCAAGGTTCGCCGACTCGATCACTTTGTCACAGGACCCGCCAACAAGGCCGCCTTTTTGGCCGCCAGGGGTTTCGCTTCCGGAGAGATGGAATCCCCCCGGACCCTGATCCTTCACGGGTCCACCGGCTTGGGGAAAAGCCACCTTTTAGAGGGCATCGCCCACCAAAGAAGGATTTCCTTTCCGGGGTCAAAAATCCTTTTGCAAACCGCCGAGGAATTCGCCAATGACTTCCTTGAAGCCTTAAGGACACACAAGCAATCTCCGTTTCGAAAGCGCATGCGGGGTTTGGACCTATGGCTGATTGATGATTTGGAAGGCCTGGTTGGCAAGCAGAAGACCCAGGAAGAATTTGCCACCACCCTTGATGCCTTGTCCCGGCTGGGTGCGACCGTGGTGGTTAGCCTGCAAAAATCTCCCCAGGATACACCGGGGATTATCCCAGAGTTGAAAACCCGCCTTTGCGGTGGATTGGTTTGTGGGCTTAGCCCAATGGACCTTCCCCAAAGACGGCAATTCCTTTCGCAACTTTTGGCCCAAGGCCCGAAATTGGTCGTAGAGGATGGCCTCCTGGATTTGATGGCCAGGCGAGTACGGGGATCAGGCCGGGAATGCGAAGGGATGGTTCAAACTCTCAAGCATCATGCATGGGCCACCGGCAATCCACCCAATGAATCGATGGTTCGCGGGCTAAGTGAAAGCCATCAAAGAAACGATCGCAAGGTCATTGGGGTAGGCGATATCGTGGAAGCGGTTGGTCACTTGGTAGGTGTTTCCAGTGCCCAGATGCGAGACAAGAGCCGATCCCCCAAACCAAGCCAAGCCAGACTTCTGGCCATGTACTTTGCAAAAGAACTGACAGGAGCGACGGCCAAGGAAGTAGGCGCCTGGTTTGGACGCCAACACAGCACAATCCTTTCGGCCCACAAGAAAATCGCCAGTTTGGAAAAGAATGACCTGAAAGTCGCCGTGGGAATCAATGCCTGGTGTATTCGTGAGCTCCGTCAAAAAGTCCAATCGCGCTTGGGTTGCGACCTGGATTAGGCTTTCAAAAGTCCTCAATTCGGGCATTTTCTCGATAATCCCACAGGAATGTCAAATTGGGGACTCCTGGAAGACTTTTCCAATCTTAACGATCCTTCCACCCACAACGGTTCCCTTCTTCGAACAGTTCTGCCGATTTGCACGGGTGAACCGGTTAGTTCGAGCCGATGGATAAAGCATCGGATGACGCTGGTGAGGATCACCGGTGACATCGCCCGGGAAGTTCCCGGGTTCCGGATTAAGGGAGGGAAGCCGGGGACCGGCTCACGACCCGTCCCCGGCCGGCATGAGTCGGATCCATCGTGAAAGGAGTCGCGATGAAACGGTTTGCATTGGTTGCAGTTGCGCTGGCCGGTATGGCTTTTGGTTCTACCAGCACTTCACAGGCCGGATGGCATGAGCTTTCCTACAGTGGCTATCAGCCCTGGTGGAATATCTTCGCCAAGCGCTACAAAGGCCTGACGCCTGAAGAAGAGCGTCTCCAGAAGTTCTGGCATGACTATTACGGCGCTCTTAAGAACTACTATGGCGCTCTCGATAATATCGACTGGGTAGCCTACTACAAAAACCACGGGTACCAAATTAACGGCGGCTGCGGCGGCCGGGTTAACTATGCCCCCGTATTTGTGAGCCCCACCATGCAGTGGGCAATCCCCAGCGGCCAAGGTGGTTCAGCAGGCGGGGCCATGATGCCCGGACCTGGCGGATTCCCCGGCCAATAACCAACCCGAATTCCCCCCCCAGGGGCTTCACAAGACGGTCCTGCCAACCCCCCGGCAGGCCCGTCTTTTTTTGTGTTTGTCCTTTCCAATCCGCAAGATTCCTACAACCCGCAAGAAACTCTATCCCATTTTCCTCTT
>CAMBMH010000071.1 GCA_945868575.1 Singulisphaera sp. GP187
GGTCAAGGATTGATTTGGCAAAATCCAGGTCCTTTTTGTCTAAATCCTCGATCTTTTCGTGGTCCTCTGAAAGGATCCATGTGTGCCAGTTTCCCAAAAGCGCCTGTGCCAAATCGGGCTCTTTGTCGAGAAATTCGGAAAGGCCCAGATCGCGGACTTTCCCGATGGTGGATAGGACATTGGCCCGGGTGGCGGCGGTGTAGACAACCCTGTCATTTTGGAAAAGATCCAGCGTCTGGTTCATTTTCATGAAATAGAACTGGGAAAGCGCGCGGGAGACCGGATCGCGGAAAAATGTGATCAGGCGCCTGTCCGCCAAACCCTGTTTCTCCACAAAAGACCATCGAAAATGTCCGGAAATAAAATCATGGTTGCCTTTGTCGGGAATCGCCCCGTCAATGTGATTGGACAAAACCACCGCGCGGTTGGCGGGATAGGCGTTCTGAATCATGTAGTTGAGAGAGGTCCCGCCCGTTTTGGGGACATGAAGCAGCACACCCTGGGGCAGTTCCCTTGCCTTGGGCCCATTTCCCAAATGTCCTCCACCAAAGCTCCGCAAACCTAACATGATGTATCCTCACAGGCCAATACCATCGGCCCAATTGTGTCACTCTGCTTAAAGGCTGTTTCCGGTTTCCTGTTTACGGGACCCTTATTTTCAATCGCTGGGGTCTATAAACCCCAGCCGTCTCAATCACCGGCGCCAAAATCCCTTACGGCTAAAAAAAGTAGGACTTTTTCAACCGGATCCCGGTGATTGCCAGACCAAGCTTCCTTCGATCCGGGCTCCCGGAAAAGAGATCGGCGGGACAATGGGTCACCCCCGTGTCGATTCCAAGCCGGAGCCGACCGTTTGCCTCGCGCATCATTTTTCCCGGAATGGCAACTTTGAGCCTTAGCTTTTCCCCATCACGAAGGATTGTGTGGGGGAGATCGACGCCGTTGATGGATAATTTCAACCGCTCGAAAATTTCCGGATGGATGACCATGAAAAGCCCGATGATCATTTGCGCGGAACTTTGAAGCGTTGTGGAAAGCTCCAACCAAGATTTGGATTCCGGACCAGACCAGCAGATCCACTCCCCATTCTCCTTGTCGCGGATTTGCCAACCCTCTCCCAGGATGGACTGCTCCAGCGTAAAGTTGGCCGCATCGGGAATGGGAAACTTTTCCGCGACGGGATTTTTCAAAGACTCCTCAAATAGTTTTTGCGCCTCTTCATAAAGGACCTGATCCATCCGATTGAGATCCTTCAATGCCTGGAGGAGCTCCGGAGGCTGTTGTCTTTTCCCCTTGTTTTCCTTGTTGCTATTGAGCGATCCCTGGGGGAGAATTAGTGGCCACCCCATCCTTTGGCAAAGGAGAGCCACCGATTCATTCATCCGCTCGGTCAAACCCACAAAAAAGCAGTTGCGAAGGTGTTTCAGGGCCAAATCGAGATGCGAGGAATCCAGGGGCGAGAGTTTGTCAGGCGCGCCCATCAGCCTTGTCTGGTAATCGCCGAGGGTGATATTCGCGAGGAAAGGCTCTTTGCGGATGAAGTCGGCCAGGTCGTTCTCGCGGGCTTTTGCCAAAACCTCGCGCGCCAATTCCAATTCCGATTGGTCATAGGCTTCATCCTCCCGTTCCACAAGGTCCAGAAGGCGGTCCTGCTTCAGGAAATAAAAATGGGAAAGGGCCCGACCGACCGGGTCGCGAAAAATGGTCACAATACGGTGCCCCGTAAGACCACGCTCAATCAGATAGGAATAGTTGAAATGTCCGGAAATAAAATCAAAAGTGGAGGGATCCACTTTCTGGTTGTTGCCCCTCTCGGCGTTGGTGAAGATCCTTCCCCCGGGAAAACAGTTCAAAAGAATATGGTGGACGGTTGTCCCGGCCGTTTTGGGAATGTGCAAGAATGCGGTTTTGGGAATATCGCACAAAGGCGCGGAGTCCTTGCGAGAACCAATAACGCTGTTCCAAATTTTTGCCAGGTCCAACATTTCCGTCTCTTAATCAATCTTTGCCAAAGGAATGGCCCCAAACGCGTGAAATGTCGTGGCACCCATTTGCTTGGGAACATTGGCGTGGAAAACAGGCTTTTTTTTGCCTGTTCGACACAGGATGCCATCGGATTCACCCGGGGCATTACCATAAATGAGGGGGAAGTTACAAGCCCAAAGGGACCCAGAAGGCCCCCATTTTGCTCAAACTTCCTCATTTTTCATTCGTGACAGATGTTCCTCATCCCTTGCCGCAGGATTTGCGCTGAAAACATAGAATGGAAGGATCCTCTTTTGTGTTTTTTCGGCTTGGCTGCATGTGCGGGAGCAAAAGTTATGAATCGATTCCGGATCTTTGGACTGGGGGGGGCGCTGATTTCCCTGTTCACATGGGGAACAACTCTGAATGCGCAGGAAACCACCGTGTTTCTGGGTGCCAAAATTTACCCCGTTTCCGGACCGATCATCGAAGACGGCGCCATGGTCATTTCGGGAGGTAAAATCGTCTCTGTCGGAACCAAACGGGAAACCACCGTTCCCGAAGGTTCCAGGGTTGTGGATGCCACGGGAAAGGTGATCATTCCCGGTCTGGTCGACACCCACTCCCATGTTGGATTGCTATCCCGGCCATCAGTCTCGGCAAACTCCGATGGAAATGAAGCATCGGGAGCGGTTCAACCCGGATTGCGGGCCATCGATGCCATCACCCCCGCTGATCCCGGCTTTCGCATGGCGCTTGCGGGGGGGGTGACTGTGGCCAACATCATGCCCGGAAGCGGCAACGCTATTGGCGGCCAGACGCTCTATGTGAAACTTCGCGGTGAAACCGTCGAGGCGATGCGAATAATCCCGGGCGAGGTTGTTGGTGGGCTCAAAATGGCCAACGGGGAAAACCCGAAAAATTTTAATTTCGCCCGCGCCAAAACACCTCCCAGCACCCGCATGAAAATCCATGCGATGCAGAGGGAGCAATTCCTCAAAGCCCGCCACTATCAATCCCAGTGGAAGGCCTATCGCGAAAAAACAGCCGCCGGGGACACCAAAGCCACCGCTCCCGAAACGGATATTTCCATGGAATCCCTGGTCGAAGTCCTCGAAAAGAAAAGGACCGTCCATTTCCATTGCCACCGCGCCGATGACATCCTTTCGGCGGTAAGGCTCTCCGAGGAATTTGGTTTCGATCTGGTTTTGCAACACGCCACCGAGGGGTACCGAATCGCCGATGAGCTTGCCAAGCGCAAAGCAAGTGTTTCCCTGACTCTTGTGGATAGTCCCGGTGGAAAGCTGGAAGTGGCCGCCCTCGTCGAGGAAAACGCCGCGGCCCTTGCCAAAGCAGGCGTTCGGGTCGCGATCAACACCGACGATTCCGTCACGGAATCCCGTTTCCTTCTGCGAACCGGAGCTATCGCGCTTCGGGGAGGAATGACCGAGGCAGAGGCCCTTGAAGCGCTCACCCTCAACCCCGCCAAAATGATGCGTCTCGATGCGAAAGTCGGCTCACTCCAATCGGGCAAGGACGCGGACTTTGTGGTTCTTAGCGGATCTCCATTTTCTGTATATTCGCGAGTCCTTGAGACCTGGATCGACGGGATCAAACGCCACGACACACGACTTAGCGAGGACCTCGCGCACCTGACCGGTGGATTCGCATTGGCTGGAAGCCGTGGGGGACTTCCAACCCCAATCACTCCCACACCCGCTTCCGCCCCGGTGACCCCAAGCGGCGTGGCCGAGGTTCCTTTCCCCAAGGATTCCACACCATCCCGCTACGCCATCGCCGCCGGATTGATCCACACCGCATCGGGCAAGCCCATTGCTGATGGGGTGATCCTTATCAACGATGGGAAGATCGAGGCCATTGGCTCCCGCGAAAAAATCACCATTCCTTCCGGTTTGCCCGTACGCAAAGCGCTTGTGGTGACCCCGGGCCTGATTGACGCGTCGACTTGCGTGGGAATTTCAGGGGGACTTAATGTCCCCGCCGATCTCGACCAGGACGAACAATCCGATCCCAATACGGCCGAATGCAGGGTCCTGGACGCGTTCAATCCCGATGATGGACTTCTGGAATGGTTCCGTCGCAACGGAACGACCATGGTCCATGTGACGCCGGGACGCCGAAACATCATCGCCGGTCAAACGGGTCTTTTCCGCGCGGCGGGCACAACCGCCCAGGGGATGGCTTTGCAAAGTCCTGCGGGAATTTTGATCAACCTGGGCGAAACCGCCAAGGAATCGTACCCCGGCAAGGTGACCACCCGCATGGGTACGGCGCTGTTGGTGCGGACGGCTTTCTCGCAGGCCAAATCCCACGCGGCAAAACTGAAATCGGCCACTACCGACAAAGCACCCGCTCCCAATCCCAAACTAGAAGCGCTGATTCCCGCGCTAGAAAAGAAAATCCCGGTCTATTTTGCCGCTCACCGGGCGGATGACATCGACACCGCGTTGCGATTGGCCGAGGAATTTGGCCTGGATGCAAGGCTTACCCTCGCGACCGAAGCCCACCTGATGGCGGACCGTATCAAGGCAGCCAAGGTGCCCGTAGTGGTCCATCCACCAATGCAGCGGGCCGGCGGCAGCATTGAAACCATGCACTCCTACCTGGGCAACGCGGCGGTTTTGGCCAACAAGGGGATCCCTGTTATCTTTGGAACAAGCTATGAAGGCTATGTTCCCCGCACCCGGGTTCTGCGCTATGAGGCGGCGATTGCCATGGCGTATGGTTTGGGCCAGGATCGCGCGCTTTCCGCGATAACCATCGATGCCGCGAAGCTTTTGGGCGTCGCCGACAAGTATGGATCGCTCGAAGTCGGTAAAGTCGCGGACCTTGTTTGCTATGATGGGGATCCATTTGATCATCCGACCCATGTCACCGCTACGATTATGAGCGGAAAAGTCGTTTATGACCGTGAAGAGTATCTGAAAATTCCACTTCTTCGCCGGCTCCTTCCCCTCACAGGCGGAGCCGGGGTCGGTTGTTGTCTGGGCTGGTAATGCCCTTCACAGGTGGAATTGGTCCGGGGTTGATGCATCGAAAAACTTCGCGCCGCTCTCCCGAAAAGTGATACTATCTGGATTGGAAATATCGCAGTAGCCTGGCTAACTTGCCTGGCCACTTTCAATGGCCACTTTCAATGGAAATGAGTGCGGCCTCCGGGGTTACCGGAGGCCGCAGGGGTCAGGGACGACCACTGGATTTACTTTCCCCGAGACAATTAGTTGCCGCCGGGGAAGGTCCTCGGGGCGATTGCCTTGGGCATGGACGGTGGGGTGGGCAGATCCGAACCCGACTGGTTCAGGGCCGATTCCGCTTCTGCGCGAATCCGGGCATCCCCATCTTCCTTGAGGGCCCTGAGGGCACCGATGATTTGGGGGTTGCCACCCAACTTCGCGGCGAGGGTCCGGATAGCGCTCAATCGAACGGTTATCGCAGGGTCCCGGAAAGCCGCGGTCAGAAGGGCTGATGTCGCTTCTTTGCTACCACGAAGATCCGAGGAGGCAAGTGTTTCAATTGCGACTTCCCTTTCCGAAGGGAGAAGCGATTCGCGGAGTTGGCGAACCGGCTGCTCCAGTGGATTTACACCGGAGGTCCCACTCGTTGTGGTCACCACAGTGGCCTGGGGCGCAATAGCCGCCAATTGGGGCTGTTGGGCTGGAAGCATCATCGGTTGGGTAGCAACCGCTGGCGCCGAGGTGAAGGCGTTGCTTGCGCCATCATCATCCACTTTGGATTTTTTGACGAGTCCCAATCCCCTGCCACCAGCCGAGGCGCCACCAGGCAGTGTCTGGATAGGGGTTGCCTGGTGTGGCATTCCCATTTGGCCGGGCATCATGTGCGGGGGAAGAGGATTCATCCCTGGCACGGGGAGGTTAACCTGTGCCACAGGCGCGGGCCCTGGCATGGGTGGCTGGGTAAATGCATTTCCCTTAATCGGCTGGGCACCGAAATCCGCCGGAATCGGCCGGGTCGAGCTTGTCGAGGTAAAGGCGTTTGCCATTCCAGGGGAAACTCCGCGGTCAGGCGAAGCCACATAGGGATTGGTCTCGGGGCCAGGAAGGTTCGGAGCATACGGGGGCTTCGGAAGGTCCCGGAAGCTTGGAGGATTGACCGGGGCGGTACCCAACATGATTGGGAACCCTTCACCGAACCCTGCATAATCTCCGGTCACGCCTGCGGCTTCCATGCTGCGGGTGCCCACCCGGCGACCGCGTCGCGATCCTCCGAAACCGTTATTTTCGGATCCGTCGGAAGAGTTGTTTCCCATGCCAAGGGTTCGGCGAAGCTTTTCCATAAGCGTTTCGCCAGCTTCCTTTTGGCCTTTAACCGACTTTTGATAGTCCAGAGGTGTTTTTAGTGGATCCCCGGCTGAGGCCTTGGAAAGTGGGAGAGAGGTGGGGTCCACCGCTCCCTTGCCACCCTTGGTACCGGCATCGGCGGCTTTGCCATCATCAAAACCCTTGGTGCCAGCTTCGACGGCTTTGCCACCCTTCACGCCAGGATCCGCTGCCTTTGCGGCTTTGGAGCCCTTAACACCTGCATCCGCGGCTTCGGCGGCTTTGCCACCCTTCACGCCAGGATCCGCTGCCTTGGCAGCTTTGCCACCATCAGATCCCTTGGTGCCAGCTTCGGCGGCTTTGCCACCCTTCACACCAGGGTCCGCTGCCTTGGCAGCTTTGCCACCATCAGATCCCTTGGTGCCAGCTTCGGCGGCTTTGCCACCCTTCACGCCAGGGTCGGCTGCCTTGGCCGCTTTGCCACCGTCAGATCCCTTGGTGCCAGCTTCGGCGGCTTTGCCACCCTTGGTTCCTTCAACAGCACCCTTGCCGTTCTTTCCGTTGGAACCTTCCGCGGCTTTTCCTTCAACCGCTTTGCTCGAACCCATAGCCACAACCGAAGGGATCGGTGCGGGAGTGGGGATCGGCTCTGGTGCGGGAACTCGCATCGCGACCGAGCGGGGCTCTACCACAGGTAGGGGGGCTGATTCCGGGGCCGCCACGGGAATAGGGGCAGGAGCCAAGGCTTCGAATCCCGCATTCAAACGGGCTGGGGCGGAGACAGGCTTCACCACCTCGGCCGAAGCCATGGTGTCGGAAACCCCTTCTTCCTGAACCACAAGCGAGGCAATCGCGGCGGGCGGCTTGCCTTCGGTGGTCCAATGATAAAATTTTGTTGGTGCTACGCTGCCATCAGGCTTGCGGGGAGCTTGAACCACGGTGATGCGGTGCCCATCGTCCACCGCGCTCACCAGGTAAACCCGGCTGCCATCGGGCATCGAGCCCGTTTGAATAATGCGACACCTGCGGGGGCTCTTCCCCTGCTCGGTAATCGTCATGAATCTTTCGCGCACATTTCCTGCGCTGGATCGCTCAGGTGCACTTTGGGCCCAAACTGACCCGCCACCTGCCATTGTCAAAACCAGGGGTCCCAACCACCATGAACGGACCATGTCGCCACTCCTTGCGGGGGATGCGTACTTTTGGAATGCCCCGGGTTGCGGGTCCCGGCCCCCGGGTCAGTGGGGGTGGTCTGGCAATTCAAATGCGCACCTTTAATGGATGTATCGGCCCTGATTGCCTTGAGCTTCAGTCCGAATGTGCAGGTTGTGACGGGATTGCGGAAAAAGCCTCCAAAGCTCGCAATGAGGAAAGTTCAGGTTGGGAGGACAGAAGCAAAGCAAAGACCAGAGAGCGACTTTAATCTTTGGCGGGTTTCGCCAAAAGATTTCCCGCCAAAACAACCAACCCACCCAAGGCCAACCCCAATAGCAATCCTCCCGCATTGCCCCAATTGGTCACGGGCAAATCGTTTTGCACCACTCCCAGGGCAAACCATGCCAGAAGGATCAGGGTTGTCATGCTCCGAAGGAAATATCCCTCAGGTGGAGTATTGCGGGCCGGGTCCAGCGTTTGAACCAATACATATCCAAAAAATCCGTACATCACCCCGGAAAGCCCTCCGAACAAAAGGCTGGGGCCCATGAGCGCCTCGGAAAAGTTGGATCCGGCCGCAAAAAGTAAAAACATTCCGAAAAAACACCATCGCCCCACCCTGCGCTCAACCTGACAAGCAAGGTCCCGAAGCATCAGGAGATTGAACAACAAATGGATGAAACTGAAATGCAAAAACACAGGGGTGATCGCCCGCCAAGGTTCATTCACATCAAATGGAAGAATCGTTAGGCCGGCAGGAGCAACGGGACCAAAAGTAATCCGCCGAAAAACACTTTCCCGGTCCTCTCCAAACCATGTGAGGACGGTGACCGAAACAGCGGTGGCGGCAAGGATCGCGGCCGTGGGTTGCCAGGATGGCTTTGTGGCCAAATAAACCAGGGGCGCCTCTTCGATTTTGGATTGCGGTACCCATTCTTCCAAAACCGGTTGCACAGCTATCCTGAAATCCTCATGGTTGGGTTCGGTCTCGAAACGAGCCCAATCGGCTTTTGCCTTTGATAACGCCGCTTCATCCAATACCCAAACACCAAAGTTATCCGCTTCGGGACGAACGACCGCGCCTTTGCCCAAATGATCAAGATAACTCACAAATGCTTCCGCTTTTTGGGGGTCATTTGTAATCCCGATCAATCTCATTTGGCAAATCCGGGAAAAAAGAGGCGGGTTTGATATCCCCTTATCATACGCTTTAGGGGGAAGTTACGGTGTCAAAAGCTCAGTCAGGTCCCGAAAAACAAACCGCCAAGTCCAAAAAACAAACGGCCAAGGCAACCTTGAATGGCAAAGCCTCACGGAAAAAAGCAGGCCCATCTTCCAAAAAAAAGGCCCGGGAAATCACCCAGGCTATAACCATCCTGGCGGAATTGGAGCGCCTTTATCCCGACGCCCATTGTGCTCTCCACCACGAAACACCGCTCCAACTCCTTGTCGCCACAATCCTTTCGGCCCAGTGCACCGATGCGCGGGTAAACATGGTCACGCCTGCTTTATTCGAGCGCTATCCCGACGCGCGGGCCTTTGCTTTGGCAAAGCCTGAAGAACTCCAAAAAATGGTCCAGTCGACGGGATTTTTTAGGAACAAAGCGGCAAATATCATTGCCTGCTGCAAAGCCCTGGTTGCAAATCATGGAGGCGAGGTTCCCAACTCGCTTGAACAACTTGTTCCCCTGGCCGGGGTAGGACGAAAAACGGCTAATGTGGTGCTGGGAGATGCTTTTGGCATACCAGGAATCACAGTCGATACCCATGTGGGAAGACTCAGCCGCCGAATGGACCTGACCACACAATCCGACCCGGTCAAAGTAGAGCAGGACCTGATGGGAATCATTCCACAGCCCATGTGGACATTGTTCAGCCACAGGATGATTTTTCATGGCAGGGCCGTTTGCCACGCCCGAAAACCGCTTTGTGGCGAATGCACGCTGAAGGCCATTTGTCCAAAAGTCGGCGTCACGACCAAGTAGTCAGGACAAAAAGATCTTGAAACAATCAACCCGTATAAAGAGCCTCTATCGGTTCACCTTCATTCAACCGCAACGGCCGGTTCAGCCGATCCTGGACAATGGTCCCCGGATCAATTCCCAGGGCCCTGTAAATCGTGGCGCCCAGGTTGGATGGGTAGTAGGGATTTAAAGCGGGATAGGCGGCGATCTTGTCGGATCGCCCGATGACTTGTCCACCACGGACCCCGGCTCCGGCAAACATCGCAAAGAAGACCCCCGCCCAGTGATCGCGACCATCGGGAACAAAACTTGGCGTGCCAAGATTGCCGCCAAGTTTGGGTGTTCGCCCAAACTCTCCCACCATCACCACAAGGGTTTCATCAAGTAATCCCCTGGTTTGCAAGTCTTCCAGCAGAACCGACACACCCTGATCCAACGGTGGCAATAGCCGGTTTTTGAGCTGCTTAAAATTCTCGTTATGCGTATCCCAATTGTTCATTGAACCCATGTTTGCCTGAACAATGGGCACCCCGGCCTCCACCAGGCGTCTCGCCAAAAGCAGCGATTGGCCAAAAGGATGACGGCCATAGGCTTCGCGAAGTTTGACGGGTTCCCGTTCAAGCGAAAATGCATGGCCAATACGGCTGGCACTGAGTGTGGTTATTGCCTTTTCCTGAAGGCTTTGAAAACCAGACAGCGGACTTGCGGAATCCAATACTGCTCTTTGACGATCCATATTGGAAAGTAGGCGGGTCCTGTCTTTGAGATCGGAAACGGATAACCCGACCGGAAGACTCAGATTATCAACCCGAAATTGGGAAGAATTGGGATCTTCCCTGATTTGTAGAGGGTCGTGTTTTGATCCAAGGAAACCGCCATTTTGCCCGGAAAAACCGTAGCCATTGTTGAGATAGGTGGGGAGCATCACGCCATTGGGAATCCCGTCGCTGCGAGGCCGCACCACATCCAGCCCCGAAGCGAAACAGGGCCAGTCGTTGCGCGAGGCCATATGCGTCGACCCGACCGGCATCTTGTCGATACCGGTGAGGACCATGTGCGTCGCGTGCTCATGACTGGGCAAACCATGGGTCATCGAGCGCACAATGGCATATTTGTCCGAACAGGCAGCCAACCGCGGGAGATGTTCACAAATCAAAAGCCCGGGAGTCCGGCTGACGATGGGTTTGAATTCGCCGCGCACTTCCTTGGGGGCTTCGGGCTTCAGATCGAACATGTCGATATGACTGGGCGCCCCGGTCAGAAAAATCAGGATGACGCTTTTTGCGGAGGAATTGGGTGCGCTAACGGATTTCGCGGCAGAACGCCCATTAAGGATGGAAGGCAGCCCCAAACCCAAAAGTCCCGAGTAGCCAATTTGCAGCCACTCGCGCCTGCCAATTCCCATTCGGTGTTGATGTCCGCAGGCACTCACCGTCGATCCGCCACGGGATTGGAAGTTCATACGGCACCATGGTTTTTGAATTATTCGTAGCAAAAGCTACGGCAAAGGCGGGATTCGCAACATTTCGTTACTGCCATTCTTGAATATCACGCCATATTAGTCAAGACAGAAGTATATCCGCCGAGTAAAAACGGGCCTCTTATTAGTTTGGTCTGATTGGGGGCGGTCGCCTTTTGTCTGGTAGCTGCCCGACCTAATAAGGGAAAAGACTTAAACCGTTATTTGGTCCTATGGGTTAGCGATTTGGTAACCACAAATGAACCGTGATCCATCACCATTCCCCCAACAACCAGGGAGCATTAAATGAATTATCGTTTTGTAATCGCAATTGGAGCTATATTTGTCATTTATTCAAAAGTGGTTTTGGGAAATTTCGCGGGTTTGTTGTCCGAGGACAAATCCCGTCCCTTTATGGTAGCCACAGCAGGCAAACTCGATGAATCGCCTCAAAAATACGCGGGCTCCACGGTGCAACTTTATGGCGCCGACATGAGTTTGGCATTTCGTGACTTTGAATCCTCCGATGCGGGAATTGCGCCTTTTGTCACGGCCCAAATCAATGGAAGGGGACATGTTAGGGGTGTTGGAACCAAATTTATATTCCTGATTCCCAAAGACCTGCAACAAAATCTCCTTCGGGAACACGGGCCCAGCAAAACCATCCACGCTGATATCCTGGTTCGGGTACGCCCCCAAAAAATCCCTACCCGCGGAGGAGAAATTACCCATGTCGGGGAAATTCTGAAAGTCCAGGAGATCGAACCCAAATAGGCTTCAATTCCAAATCCCGCTATTTCCGTTGAAGCAAAAACTCCAACAGATCGGCCATTTCCTGGGTAGTTAGCTGCTTTTCCAAACCGGCGGGCATGAGAGACACCTTGCCGGGGGAAAGCTCCTCAATCTGGTCTCTCGAAATTCGTTCCCCTGCGGCAGGCCCAACCGCAAGTTGCACGCCTTCGGGGCCCTCGGACTGAATGATGCCGGTCACCAATCTTCCAGCTTTGGTGGTGACAACGACAGGTTCGTAACTGCGCACAAAGCTGGCGCTGGGTGCCAAAATCGATTCCAATAGATCGGCCTTGGTGCGAATCTGCCCGATTCTGCTCAAATCGGGACCTGTATCCCCGCCAACATACCCCAGCTTGTGACACCCCGCGCAAGCGGCTTTTTGCCCATTAAAAACAATATGCCCGCGCGCCGAGTCCCCCTTGGGAAGCAGGGCAAAGTATTCAGAAATTCGCCGGGCTTCATCCGCCCGGTTGGGTTCGATTTTGGCCAAAATAGGACCAGCAGCTTCGCGAACTTTTGGACCATGACGATCCAGAATGGCACGCGCCATGGCGGGAGAAACCACAGCTACAATTTCAGGTTCTTTCAGGGATTCGACCAAAGCCAATCCCGCCACATCGCCACGATTCGAAGAAAACAGATCCAGTATACGGCCGATATCGGCAGGGCTGGCCTTGGGGATTACCGAGGAAATACGACCAAATTGGCCTGGAGCCACCCGCCCCTTGGACAAAGCCGTAAGTGCATCTGTTCGTTCCCGGGGACTACGGTCCCGGTGAAGGCCCGAAACGAGCATTTCGAAAACGGTACCTTCCCAAGTTCGCCCAGGGGGGAGAATCGCCAAAGCCGCCAACTGCTGGGTGGGCGGTCGATTACCCTTGGCAATAATTGTCTCTAGTTCCCTGATCCAAAGGGCGGGGAGCTGACCATTGATCGACTTTGCCACCCTCAATCCCAATTCGTTATCCGAAGCGGCAAGGGACAGCGCAATCGGCTCCACCCAGGAGGATGGAACCTTGGACAATCGTGCCTGCGTCATGGCTTCCATCGCCAGGCTTTGCACATCGGGGGCCCCACTCTTCGGCGAAGCCATCTTTCCGAGCAAATTGGCAATCTCATCCGAACTGGCTAACAAACCGAGCGTTTCTGGCCCCAGTACCTTCGGGTCCTTTTGAATGAGTTGGACCAATGAGGCACCCCATTCCGGATGATGGGATAAAATCCAAAGCGGGGTCGAGCGAGAGGCTCCCTCTCCTTGTCTAATGAGTGACCAAACAGCTTCGGGATTTTTCAGATGACCGGCCTGATCCAGAGCAACCAGCACAGCCGTTTGGGTTCCTGTTTTCAAGTTGGGCACTAATGAAAGCAAAACACCCGCCTGAGCTGGTTCCGCATCCAGGACTTGAATCAGCGCAAAAGTCAGGGCACTTGTTAATATTGGATCATCCGTCACCTTTTCCAAACGGTCAACCAACGGTTTCAAAGCCTGGGTTGCCCGTATGCGGCCAATTCCTTCAGCGGCGACACGCGCCAAAGTGGGATGATCTGATAAAATATTTCGGATGTAAATATCCGCGGAATCTTTTTTCCCTTGTGCGATCAATGCTTTCAGAATGGCGATTTGAATCGTTTGATCGCCTTGTTCGGAAAGCTCACGCAACCTGGTAACGGCCCCTTCGTCTCCAAGCATGCCCAATCCACAAATGGCCCTGATCCGTGCTTCTTCGGCAATTCGAGGATTTCGGGCGATTGCTCCCAAGTCCTTGCTGGCTTTGCGTTTTACCAAAACCTCGACAGCTTTTTTTGCCACTACCGGGCGGGGATCAATGACCAATCGGGAAATACCCTCATTATCGGAGGACCAATCGATCCGGATTCCACGGGGATCCTCGTGCGGCTTGGGTTTACCACCCTCTTTACGGATCCGGTAAATCGCCCCACGGGATTCGTCCTTTACCATTTGTGAGGAAGGACAACAGAGTTTGTACCATCCGCCTGTGTCGATTACGAGAATGGATCCATCCGCGTCCTCGACAACATCGGTGGGATGAAAATCCTTGTAGTCAGAAACAATCAGGTTGGTGGAATCCGCAGATAAGCCCGCACCCTTGGGCGAAAGTGCGTGCAGGCTTACTTTTTTCAGGTTGAATTGGCAACAAGCAAGTCGGTTGACAAAATCACTATCCGGATGTTCCAAACTGATCATCCCGCAAGGAGCCGCCGGACCCATTTCCACCAAAGGCGTAGACAGGTCGGGACCCGTTCGCTTGTGAAAAGGATCCTGAACAGGGGCGTGATCCTTGCCAAAGACAATGCCCGGAGTCGGGTGGATAATGCCATCCCGCAATCCCAAATGAGGATGATGCACGAAAGTACAGGAAACAAACAGCTCGCCCAATCGGGAAAAAGCGATCCCGACAGGGTTGTCCATACCCCCCGTCATATGAACTCGCATATCGGAGCCATCCGGCTTTGCGCTGAACACATGGCATGCTTTTGTGACAAACGGTTTCCCGCCGATTTTGTGCTTCTGCTCGGCGAACGCTCCTTTGGTCCAATATATCCGGCCATCCGACCCAGCCACAGGACCATGAAGATCATTCATGCAGCCAGTAAGGGTGCCCCCATCATGAAACAGAATTCGCTTGTCCGCGACGCCATCGTCGTCTGAATCCAGGAGCCTCCAAATCTGGGGTGGGGTCCCGGTCCAAACCTCTCCACGAAAAACCATAATCCCCTGAGGCAACATCAGGTTGTCCGCGAAAACGGTTCGCTTGTCAAAGACTCCATCCCCATCCGTATCCTCAAGCCGAAGGATGCGGTGGGGTTTGGTTTTCGCCTGAACCGCCGCGGGTTCATTTGATCCGGATGACTCCGTGACAAAAAGGCGACCCTTTTCATCGAAAGCAGCACTAATCGGGCGATCCACCAGGCCCGGAACCATGGCTCGGGAAACCCGATGATCAGGCGCCACGATGAAATGGTGGGGGCCGATATTCTGGGTGGATTCCTGCCCCGGCAAAGCGGACATGGGCAAAGTTTGTCCAACTACGAAGACAAAAGATATCCAAAATGCTATCATTATTTTCCAACCTCCATCCAATGCGCTGGCGCCACCTACTTTTTGATGAGTGCACACTTCTTTAACATGCAAAGAAGGACTGCCGCCAGAAAAAAGATCATGAGCAGTCCTGCGCTCAATGTTACCAGGAGTACTGCAACCAAAGGCCCAATAGAAACCGACACCCCATTGGCAACAGCCTGCCCAATTGTCCAAGGCGCAACAAGCAGGGCAACACCACTGGCCATAGCTTGCTCAAATATAAATATAATAAATATCCAAATCGGTATCATTCCTTTGCATCCTCAATCCAATGCGCTGGCGTTTCTACCTCATGAATGGGCGCACCCTTTTTTATCGCGCGAAGGAACAGCACCAACAGGATACAACCCAGAACAAAGCCCGCAACAACGGAAATGAAAATTACCGTGACCCAGGGTGTCAGCGAAATCGCCACACTATTACCCAAAGAAGTGAAATATTCTTTCATGCGAATGAACCAATTCTCGAAAGGCCTGGTTGCGTTTCGGATAAAAAGTGAAAGGCTGGAAGTATCAAATTAGAGACCTGTAAAACTCTATTGCTCAAGGAACTTTGCGGTGAGGCGATCATAACCTGAATCGGAATATGAAAATTCACGGATGCGGATCTCACTCACAATGCAAAAAGGGGCCATCTTGGGGAAAGCCCTCAGAAAAGTCTACTCATATAGAAGTCTACCCATTTCCGGGTGCCTGTCACCCCATCGGTGGGTGTTCCGATTCAGCGTTAACCCTTTTCGCGGCTTGGAATAGGGTTACCCCCAAAATTGAAGCCAGAACCAGAACAACGACACCGAAAAACGCCTTTTGTCGCATCAACCACTGGAACCAATCAACTTTTTGTTCCGGGCCAGGGTCCATCATCCGAACCTCGCCCAATGGAGCGACAAAAGGAGCAACCTTCGCTCGCAACATGGCCTGGATAGCCGCACTATCAAAGACCGCGCTATTCGATTGGGAGTCCCCATACTCCAATTGATAGTTCTCCCCGGGTTGGGCAAGAAACACGAATTGAACTTTTCCCCCAAGGATTTTGACACTTTCCACTTCAACGGGTGGACTATCCCCATTTTCGATCACAATCCGCCATTTGGTCTGACGATTTTCCGGACATTCCAACCGGGTATTTCGCGACTTGTGCCCCTGGAAATCCAATTGGGAAATGGTCCCCCGGGACGCAATCGTCCAATTCATTCTTGATTCCTTTTCAGGTAAATCGGTTTTGAAAGCGGAAATCAGGGTTCCGTATTCCAACCGGGCCTTGCGACTAAAGTTCACCGTTTTTGGAAAAATCTCAACTCCCAGAACTGGTCCCCCCCAGGTTTCAAATTCAACAACCGTTGTTTTATTTTTTTTATCCACAAAAAAGGCAACAGATTCAGGAGCCAGTTCATCACGAATCGGCTCTTCCTTCAACGACACTTCATTGGTCTTAAAAAAGTCGATACTCTCAATCCGAAATGGCCGCCTGAGCACATTCAATCGCTCACCATTGGGAGAGCCCGCCTGTCTGCTTAGCTCCATGAGTGCGGATTCCTGCTGGATGGTCGGCTGGGCAACCAGGATTTTGAATCTTTGGAATTCGCCTGCATCAAACAAAATCGAATCGACACGGTAGTCGACAATACTCCGATAATCCGCCAGAAGCCCATCGGCAAGCTTCGTTTCCACGCCTTTATTGTTCAATCCAAAAATCGTGATCTTGTTTTCAAAATCCGACAAGGGAGTATTGATCCGCAATCCATTGGGTCTGACTGCATCATCCCCGGTTTCAACCTCAATTTGAAAGCCTCCCCCCTTAATTGGCATAGCGGAGAGGGTCTTTCCGGAAAAATAGGTTTTCAGGATTTCCGATCGGATTTGCGTGGGGCGCACTTCAAGATGGGATTGGATCACACCGTTGGAATCCCTAACGCGAATCGCACCAAAACCTGAGGGGGAGTGCTGAAAAATCTCCTTGTCAAATTCCACACAGGCAAGGCGGGCGACAGAACGGGCCGGAATTTTAATCACGCGGATGCGGTCATTTCGTGGATCCCCGGCATAAATCGCCGAAATAAATATTAAAGAGATCAAGGCACCGGAAAACCTCATGGCTGGACCTCCTCACCCTTCTGGATTGCGCTCTGGTATTTGAGATAAACAAATGATCCCAATAGCAACAGAATACCCAATATCAGCGATGCGATAATTCGGTAGAAGGGGTCCTGGGATGCCAGGTCAGAGGCAAAGACCTTGATGGCCACGACCACAAATAGTCCTAGCCCACAATAGCGCACATAGCGTTCTCGGATCTGGATACCCCACAGTAGAATCCCCAAAGCAAAAAGGGTCCAGACGATGGAAACCGCTCCCTCCCGCATTCCGTCCATTCTCAGGTAATGGAAAAAGTTGTGGGTCTCCGCTGTCAAAAGAACAAGGGAGAGAATGGCACTCATCGAACCAAATGCGGGCCATGCTCGGGCGATGCCCATTCCTGTAAGCGACCATCCCGCGATTCCAAACAAACAAATAACCGCCGCAAAATCAAAAAGCCTAAGCCCCATCAATCCTGGATTCCAACCATTCCAGGGAATCCAGATCTCCGATGGGTCTGCGAAACCGATTTCCAGATCCAAAAAAATCAGCTTCACACAAAGAATCATTGCCAAAACGGCAAACGAACCAATCAGGCCGTTGCGTCCTATCCACTGTTTTCCCGAAAAAAGAATCACAAAACCCAATAACACGAGTATCCAGGTCAACCCGGGAAGGCGAATGGGCGACCAGAGGAAACCCAGTGTCCTATTGGCCTCAAGAAGCATAAATACAAATAGCAAGCCAACCGATCCGACCAAAAGCAATCGAACAACCATATTAGTATCAACAAACTCTTTTATATCATTCGTTGAATACATCATCCGGCTGGACTTGTCCTGGTCCTTTTGCAGCATCCATCCCGCGGCAAACAATCCACCCACAGGAATCCCATATTGGACCAGCCTGGTCAAAAGCTGTCCAAGATAAAGGTAAACCGCCATGTCAGGATCCGGATTTGGCAGGTTGGCCCGGTTGACAAGGTCCACAAAAATGAATCTCCCAAGGACCACTACCATCAGCGCATAAGCAAGTTGCCTGAGGAAGCTGCTCCCGAGTTTTTGCGAAATCCAGACCATGACAACCGCCTGGATCGCCCAGCTTGAGGTAAGCCATGCGACATCCAGGTAAAGCGGCATGGTCAGAGCAAGAAATGCCGAAGATAGCCCCAAAAAGGAGACCATCATCGGTCGATCAGAAATGTTTAGCCGCAGATAAATAATCGCATGGGCGGCATAAAAAAAAGCCAAACCAAGACTAAGACCTGCGGCTCCATTTTCCCGGACAAACGCCGACGCGGATGGAAGATTTCGAAGCATAATCCAACCGAGTAAAAACGAAACCCCGGCATTGGCATAAAGGCCAATCAGATCCAACAGGCCCGAAGCCTGTCTGTTTCTCAACCCATAAATGAAGGGCATGGTCGAAAAAAGGAGGAAATAGCTACCACCAAATGGAAGGGCATTTTCATAACAGGTTATTCCCGCCTGATCGATACTCAGCACAAAAAGTCCATAATGACAGACAAAAGCCAGGAAGTGAACAAGTGTCCATTTCTTCCACACACAAATTCCGAGAATTCCAATCGCTAATATAAGCATATAGGCATGAAGAATTGGCAAGTTTGGGGTTTGGCTATGGATAAAAATCGGGGTCCCATACCCACCTAAAACACCGATCACCGCAACCGTAATCGTTGAAAATCCAACTGCGATTCCCCCTGAAAGAACGGTCACCATTGCCATCAGGAAAAATGCCACCTGAGGTGTGATCAGATGATAAAAGGATTCCGCTGCGAAAACACTAAAATACAGGGTTGTCAGACCTCCACCCATCAACCCATGCCCAATGACCTGATATGTTCCACCCAACAGCCTTGTCCCCCCAATCAGTAGGACAAAACCCGCACCAGCCGTAATGAGGACACGAACCTCTTGCGAAATCAGATTGTTATCAATCGAATATTTGACAAAGAATCCAAGCCCCAAAACAAGGATGAGTATTCCGATCCGGAGAAGCCAGGTACTGGCCACCGCAAATTCAAAAGAAACACCCGGAGCGAGTTTTTCTTGACCAAACAAAAGCCAATTGCCGATTTTGCCCATTGCCTCTTCAGCAGTTTTTTCCAAAGACAAGGATTTCCGGAGAACCGGGGTGGGCGGGCGTTCAACCTTTGAATCTGGCAGGCGGGGGGGCTTCGCAACAGTTTGGTGACCAACAGATTCCTGCCCCAACCAATCCTTACTCCCGTCGTTGGAAAGGATTGGAAAAGCATCGGATTGCTGATTGGGAACGGACTCCTTGATTGGCCCTGTCACGGGAGAAAAATCGGAAGACAACTCAGCCGGCAACGGGGAAACCGGAATGGTGCCGCCAGAGGTGATATCTGTGTTTTTGGAGGGATTTTGGCTTGGAGAAACGATTGTTCCTGGACCTATGATTTCTTGACCCTGATCGATAGTATTTTTTTTTGATTCG
>CAMBMH010000072.1 GCA_945868575.1 Singulisphaera sp. GP187
ATACCCATGAAATTGTGCTAACCTTCCTTCCAATTCCTTGTGAATGGAAAGGTAGCCTGATACCAATGGGGACGCTGATGCAGAAGCCCCAAACATTGCCAAGGCGCCCGCAGCAGCTTCCAAAACCTTGGGATCCCTGGCTAGACAAAGGTAATCATTGGACCGAAGATCCAAAACACCATTTGAGGGGGTAGTTTGACGGAACCGGAAAAGGCAATTTTCTTTCCGGTCCGACAATCCTTTTCCAAGCCTTGCTTCAAAATCAAAAGGTAAGTCGGGCAATCCACTCATGGGGAGATTGAACGAACCCGTCCGGGAGTTCCCGGGACTTCGGACAGCATAATCCTGGGCAAGGGAACAGCTCGCTCGCCTGTTTCTGCCAACATCAGGGTAACCCTTCCCTTTTCAAGCGAAATGGGTTTCCCATCAAGAGGCAATTTTTCTCCCCCGATCCAAGCCTGAATCTCCCCTGGGTTTTCAATCGTTAACTGGAATTGACCGGAAACGCTCACATCAAAGTCAGCCCTGAGGATTTTAAAGGTGTTCCTAAACCCATAGATAGGCTTTAACTCATTAAGTGGGATGGCGCCTGATACACCAGGGATAACAGACATCCAGGTAAGTCCGTTTTCATCAGGCTTTCGTGAAAATGCGACCGGCCCACTGTGGGATAGCATTTCGCCGGAAAGTGGTGTTTGAGAAAGGGACCGGAAACTCCGAACCCAGTTTTGTCGCGGAAGGCTCCATTTGGGATCTTTTCCCAAGTCCGACAAAAATCGGACCAGATCCACCAATTCTCCATCGGTCAGTTCTTCCACAAGACCTGCGGGCATAAGCGATTGGCCCTGCCCCAATTCTTCAATTTCCGATCTTGGGATGCTTACCAATTGATTTTCGGCATTGCGCAAAACCAATTCCCTGTCATCCAGGCGAACCTTGATCCCTGCCACAATTTTACCATCCTTGGTTGTTGCAACCGTGGTGTTGTAATTTTCTTTTACCGCCTTGTTTGGAAGCAGGAAGGACTCCAGAATGTAGTCAGGCTGGGCACTACCACCAATCGAGCCCAATTCTGGTCCCACCTGCCCACCCGCACTTCCAATCGCATGACATTTGAGACACTGGAGGTTTGCCCTTCGGAAAATCGTCTCACCTCTTGCGGGATCGCCTGAAGATTTCGAAAGTCCCACCAGCCTTTGAACTTCCTCTGGTGAGCTACTTCTACCAGTCGCATCCAGTTTTGCAGATTTTTTGACCGCATCCCTAAGCTTTTCGGTGCCTGGAATGTTGGACAATTCTCGTACAAAAAGCCTGGCTCCATCCTTGGGTAGGCTTGTTGATTCCAAGGCTTTGGCAAGAATTTCGGTGTTACCTTTTTTACCACCATAAATCTGGGCAACCCTGGCAAAATCCAATGGTTCAGGATTTTTCGCAAGGAGGCCCAAAATAACAGGGGCAGCTTTGAAAGGGTCCATGTTTGCCGAAGCATAAAGTGCTGTTTTGGCTAGTGGATCGGATGGCTTTTGGGCCACTTCAGATAGTAAATTTGAAGTTTGGGTCCCCCCAAGCCTCACCAACCCATCCATCGCCGCCGACCTCGTTGCCGCGGTCTGCTTTGGATCAGTGGCCAGGTCGGCAAGAGGCTTCCGGAGCCCCTCGAGACGATAAGCCCCCACCAGGGGAATCGCCATATTTCGGGTTGCGGATTCATTCAGGAACGCATGAATTACCTTTGTATCCAGTCCTTCCACCTTACCAACCACCCTGGGGGCAGCGGCCGCCAAGACAGCCATAAGCCGGTTTGCCAGCTCAGGCTTTTGGGTGAAAAGATCCAAACGCTTCCAAACCAATGCAACATCCTGAGGTTCACCAACCTCAGCAAGGGCTTCAAGGATGGCATAAGCGCTTTGGGCATCCGAAGCCTTTTCCGCAAGGCCTCGTACAGCAGACGCGAGACCAGAATCGTTTGTTGCTTTTACTGCATAAACCAAGCCCTTGCTATCCCAACCGGAAAGGTTCCCCTTGCTCGTGATAGGAGCCCAGAGCTCTTTCAAATCGTTAACCGTGAGCCAGAGGGCATATTCCTCAAAACGATCCAAGCCACCACCCAAAAAGGAGAGGGCCAACTTAAGAGCCTCAACGGTTGGAATTGCTCCCAATCCCCTAATCACCTCAAGGCGCACTTTTGCACTGGAATCGCTTTTGGCGGAAACAAGTATCTCCGAGCGCTTTGCATCGTCTACTTTTGTCCACGATAAAGCTCGCAGGGCACCCGTACGCACCAATGGATTACTTGAGCTCAATAGTTTGGTGAGCAAATCGGTGGAATGGTTGCCAACTGCAAGGCGCGCCCACTGAATTTGCATCAAAAGTGTATCCGAGGCACCATTTTCGAGGGATGCGAGTTCCCTAAGGACTCCGGAAGGTTCCCTGTCCCTCATCACCATCCTCGCATGATGACGAGTCCAATCAAGGTCCGAACCAAGGGCACGAACCAACTCGGAATCGGACATCTTGGCGAGTTCCGGACGAGGCAAGGCGGGCTTGCCAATAGGGCTAACGCGCCAAATACGGCCATGCGTTTTATCTCTTCGAGGATCGCGAAAATCCACTTCACCATGCTGGATAATCGGATTGAACCAGTCCGCCAAATAAATTGCACCATCCGGGCCTTGCCTTACATCGATGGGCCGAAAAGCCGGGTGGTTGCTTCGAATCAATTCGACAGATTCCTTCGCCTGATAACCGGCACCATCTTCGGACAACCTGAAACCACAAACCCGGTGCCCACGAAAATCATTCGTTATGAGTGCCCCATTCCACCCCTCAGGAAGGTGATTACCCGTAATCCTTTCAAGTCCGCAATACTTTGGTGAGCCAGGATTGAGGCCAGCAAATGTCCGCCTCGCGCCCACAGCGGTAAAGTACCAGCCTCCCTGAAAAATGTAATTGATCCCTTCGCCACCGGCGCCATCTGTTTCAAATACTTGGCCGTTGTCATCCCAACAAAGCCCCCAGGGATTAACAAGTCCCCTCATCAAAATGTCCAGCTCAAGGGTTTTGGTCCGCATCGCCCATGTACCTCCCCCTCCCAATCGCTTGGTTCCATGGGGGGTTTCGAGGTGACTGTGAATATAGATTGATTGATTAAAGTAGAGGCGACAATCCGGACCAAACCGGATGGTATGAAGCAGGTGGTGGGTATCTTCTGTTCCAAATCCGGACAACACCACAGTCCGTTTGTCCGCCTTGCCGTCACCATTTGTGTCCTGGAGATAAACCAACTCGGTACTATCAGCAACATAAACCCCATTGCCATCCGGTTCAACACCCGTGGGTATCAGAAGCCCCTCGGCAAAAACAGTGGTTTTGTCGGCCTTTCCATCACCATTTGTATCTTCAATTACCAGAATTTTGTCATTGGCTTTTTGGCCCGGTTTGATTTGAGGATAAGTCTCCGAACATGCAACCCAAAGGCGCCCCTTGCTATCCCATGCCATCTGTATGGGTTTGGCAAGAATCGGGTCGGCAGCAAAAAGATTAGCCTGAAACCCGGGCGCCAACTGGAAAGTCGCCCGTTCCTTCTCCGGGTCGGTTTCAACCACCAGAGGCGCGTTTCGCTGAGCCCTCAAGGAGTTCGATCCGATCCCGAAAACCAGTGTCAAAGCCAGCAATACTCGAATAAAAAATGTGCTATTCATAACCGTGTGCTCCAAGAATTGTGCCCAATGATCGGAAATGGATGTCCGAAATTATTAGTCTTTGCGTGTAAGCGATAGGGAACGGAATTTGGGTTGGGATAGTTTTGAAATTCTATTTTCCGATGCTTCAATAAAGGGATCGAATTGTGGAATTTCCCTGGAATTATTTCCCTGTTCGTGCTTCCGGAATCCAAATAGGTAAGTTTCATTTTGTGGACGCCATCGATAAAAGAACTGCTGGTTTTTGGCAACAACTTCGCCCCGCAAGGCTTCCATCTGGGCAGCATCTCCCGGCAACCGAATTGGAATCCCTTTTGCCCATTT
Organism: Singulisphaera sp. GP187; assembly: GCA_945868575.1. Lineage (GTDB taxonomy): Bacteria > Planctomycetota > Planctomycetia > Gemmatales > Gemmataceae > SYLG01. The sequence goes on from CAMBMH010000072.1 coordinate 4,026, forward strand.
TTCGGCGTTTCCGGTTGCGATCACGGTTTTGCCTTCACGAAGTTCCCAGTTACCCTCAGCCAAATCTGTGACCTTCAAATTTCCCTGGGCAATCCCGGGGATGGGCAGCTTTTCCGCGCGAATGTTAAAGCTGATCGCCCCGCCATCCTCTACTTTCTTCATTTCCACTGCGGCCCCAGAGGCCTCCTGAGTGCTTGACGACAATTGGACCTGGAACCCTTTAGAGTCCAAACCCAATGATTCAACCCATCCGGAACTCAAAGAACCATAACCTTGGGGAGTCAGATGGATTCCATTGGAGGTAAGCGCCGTTTTTTTCAAATTTAGTGGCTTGGTTGACAAGAAGCCAACGTCGGAAGACTTTGAAATTTCCTCGATAGCTTTGTTGTAGATTTTTTGGTTTGATTCGATCGCCTCCACAGAGACCAGTTCCGGCGGATGGGAAATTACTGGTTGAAGTCCGGTAAGGTAGATTTTTGCCGACAAAGGCTTGAGGTCATTAAGGAGTCTGGTGTATTTGGCCCGGAAGCTTGCAATTCCTTTGTCACCTTCGAAAGCTTCATTGAACCCGTAGCTCAACAAAATCAGGTTGGGCTTGGCATCCTTTATCTGTTTGAGGAGCTCTTTGTAACCATCCTCAATAGACCCAAATCCGGATCGTGATTCCCCGGATACATTGTCGCCTGACCATCCCAAATTTCGCCAAACGATTTTTTTCCCGGGGAAAAGTGCGTGGACCGATGATTCCCAATGGGACGACTGCTGCTCGCGTTCAACCCAAGTCGAACCAACCCAAACGACACGGGGCTGACCTTCAAGCGAAATTTGTCCAGGGACAACCGTTAAGGCCGAAAAAAGGGTGAGGAGGCAAAACAAAATAACCTCGGACCATTGGGTCATTAACAAGGCAAGGTAGGACTGGGTTCATTTTCCAAACCCATTCTTCTGGTTTATGAACTGATACCACCGAACGGCATTCCAAAGCGACAAAAGGAACGCAAACCAAGCAGCATTGATTGGCGGATTACCCAAAGGAAAAGTCATTAAGGGGGAACCATCAGAATTTGTTGCGAACCATAAAACCGAACCCAGGCCCAACCAAATTGCCGCCATTAAGGGGTAAATCCAGGATCCCATGTTAGCGCTCCCGGGAATGGGTATTGGGCTACCTATCGCACCCCATAGATTTTTTGATAAAGGTTCTGTTGCTCCTCCATCATTTTGGAAAAAGCAAAGGACCGGCCTGAATCCGCAACAACGAGCGGGTCATAATCAGGGTCAGGCAAAGGGCAATTCTCACCCAAAAGCCCCATCGCCTCAAGAGCAAGAATGGCCACACCCCGACTTGTGGTTTCGATTTCCCGACAGGGTTTGACAGGCCGTGCAAAAGCATCCGCCACACGGGAAACCCAAAATGGACTCGAAAGGAACCCCCCACCCGCAACGATTTCCCTTTCCGAATTCCCAAGCATCTTTTCCAGGGTTCCCAAAATGATGGCCAAACGACATGCCACCGATTCCAGGGATGCCTGAATCAGGTCAACAGGGGAAGTGTCGAGCGTAACGCCTGATATTACACCTTTGGCCTGATCGTTCCAATTCGGCGATCGCTCCCCGGCCCAAAACGGGAGGATGGTAAGCCCATGAGCTCCGACATCTCTCGCGGAAAGGCGTTCCTCCAGGTGGGAAATTTCGGGTAGGTTTTGGCGCATCCACGCAAAGATGTTTCCACCCTCGGTTGTCGCTCCACCAACCAAAGGGCGCTTACGGTCAATGCGGTAATTCCAGAGTCCTTTTGGCAAATTCTCGGGGACTTTCCCAAGGACTGCCCGCATTGCTGCAGTGGTCCCAATGGTTAATGCAACACGGCCCGGGCTGTGCGCCCCGCTACCAACATTGGCAGCCGCCCCGTCCGCAATTGGCAAATACCACGGGATATCCGCAAGCGCGGGCCATCGTCGCGCCCATTTTGACGACAAACCACAAAGCGCATCGCCAAAATCTCCCAAAGGGGAAAATCGGTTTGGTTCCAAACCTGCCCGGGAAACTCCCACAGAATCCCAGGTCAAGGTTCGCCTGTCCAGCATTCCCGTCCAGGAGGCTAGTGAAAGACTTGTCCTAAGCGTCCCAAACCAGTGCGAGAACAACCAGTCCGTCCATGAACAGATGGTTCGGGCTCGGGCCCATATTGTTGGATGGGTTTCCTTGAGCCATTCGATTCGCGCGGGCCAGTAACTACTGTGGATCATGCACCCGGTTCGATCATGGTCCCCGGATTGGTCCAGCTTTTCCCGAATCAAGGCAGCCTGCGGTGCGCACCGATTATCCGCATAGGTAAAAACATCACTAATCGGCTGGGATCGCCCATCCAAAACCAACATACTGCTGGCGAAGGAATCGCAAGCTACGGCTTTCACCTGTGAGGCAAGGGCCCCAAGGCTTTCCAAAGCATGGTCCAATACAAGCCCGGCGGCCTCAAGGAGGCGCATGGGATCAAAGGTCGCCTCGCCCCCCTGCCCTGTTTTCAGGACAACGATTTCTTTGCCCTGAACACGATCGGGATGCAGAAGCCTTGCTTTGGCATCGTAAACCAGAGCTCTAATCGAACTGGTGCCGAAATCGAGCGTCATCACCAAGGGGCCCACAGCCTCATCAGGCAAAACATATGCCATGATTAGGAATTCCTCAATCTGGCGTTCGCCTCCGCTTGGGCCAACAAGGAAAGGACCGCCATCCTTATCCCCAAACCATTGGCCACCTGATCAAGAATTGCAGAGTTTGGGCCATCCGCGACTTCAGGCGTCAGCTCCACACCCCTGTTAATGGGGCCGGGAGCAAGGAGGAGAAGGCTTGGCTTGGCTCGGGCCATCCGTTCGGCAGTTACCCCAAAAAGCCTGTAATATTCGCGAATTGAGGGGAAAAGCCCCCCCCGTTGGCGCTCGAATTGAATCCGGAGCACATTAACTACATCAAGTTCATTCAGAATCGAGTCAAGGGAATAGTTAACCTCGACCCCCATCTCAATTACCTCCCGTGGAATAAGGGTCGGAGGCCCACAAACAATCACCCTTGCTCCAAGTTTTTTGAGCCCATGAATGTTGGATCGGGCCACCCGACTGTGGGCAATATCCCCGACCAAACCAACAGTTAAGCCTTCCACACGCCCAAGTCTTTGCCTAATGGTCAGAATGTCGAGAAGTGCCTGGGTTGGGTGTTCATGAGCTCCGTCCCCGGCATTGACAATCCCTGATTGGATGTGATGAGAGAGAAGGTGTGGAGTTCCAGGAACAGCATGACGAACAACGGCAAAATCCATCCCCAATGCCTCAATGTTTCGGGCGGTATCAATAAACGATTCGCCTTTGGAAACACTTGAACCCGAGGAGGAAAAATCCGTCACATCCGCGCCCAATCTCCTGGCAGCCTGGGCAAAACTAACCCTGGTGCGGGTCGAGGGCTCGTAAAAAAGATTGACAACCATCCGACCAGCAAGGTCATTAAGTTTGGGGGACCCTGGACGACTGTTTGGAAGCATTCGCTCAGCTTCATTGAGAATTGTGCGGATTTCCCATGGGGAAAGATCCTCAAGTCCCAGCAAGTGCTTTCGAGTCCAAATTTTATTCCCGGTTGGTTCACCCAAAAGTTGCACAAACCACTCCTGATTGGTGTTGCCACTCCTTGGAAGTTCCCCCTCCGGAAAGCTCCCCCGGAGACTGGCAAATCCGGGATTGGAAACCTTCTCAGCATTTTAAGAAAATTCCGGGTGACCCATCCGAGAAAAAAAGATGGGGAAAAAGAAACCACCAATCCGACAAGCTCCTGCCGCCCCTACCCCCTGAATGGGTGGGCGAACATAAATGGGGGGAGCCAATAGTAAGGCCGGATTTTTCGCGTTTGCCTTAAATGAAAAAATCCCGGAGGCAGTGTACCAAAAATGGCCCACTCCCCCCCGGGATTTTCAAAGATACTTTGTTTCAAGGCCTATACGGTGGTAGCCCTTTGGAAAGCTTCCTGACTGGAGAGGATTCCAATTGCCGAGTTCGCTTGGGAGCCGGACTTTTGAGCGTAACCTACCCAATAGGTCACACCTGAGCTGCCGGCCAATCTTCCAAGGTAGGTTGCATAAAATCCTTCAGTCGTACGAGCAAGATATTCATTGCTATAGAGGAAGGAATTTACCACATTGGCCCTTGGCGTACCCGAATACATAACATTCGCCCACGAAGCCGATTCCTGTGGTGAAGGGGCTCGGTTAAGCAGATTTTTGAACAAGGAGTTAATGTAAGCGGTAACTGGAGGATTCTTGGTTTGGTATTCGCCGCTGGTCAAAATCTGTGTCATCACACTCTCCTGGGTCGCCCCAGCCAAAAGTTGATTGACGTAATAGTTGAGGCCAGTGAAGTCGGCAGGACGACCGAGGAATTTTGAATACCAGGACTGAACCTGTTGAACCCTGTGCTCCGCGGAATTCCAAATAGCGGTGACCACGGATTGCCTTGAAGCTCCTGAATCCAGCATGGCGGTAAAAGTGGCTTGACCACCTGCATCTGCGGCGCGATTCAGAATGGTTGAGTAGAGATAGTTGACATAAGCCTGATTGCCACTACCGGTGTTAATTGTGGTCAAAACCACATCATTACCATCACCGCCTGCATAAGTAATTGCAAAACCGGCTCCGCCGGAGTTGAAGGTGCCACCCTCTGGCAAACCAAAGAAGGTTCCGACTACAGGAGCCGAACCATTATTTGAAATAATGGTGTACTTGGAACCATTAAGAGGGAAGAACTGGTTTGCCAGGTTGACCTGAAGTGATGCACCGGAAAGGGTCACTCCGGTGCTTGCAACAATGCGATCATTTTTCAATAGACCTGGAGTAGCCAAATCAAATTGGGCTGTTGTGGACGCACCAAGATTGACTGTGGTTACATTGAGTGAACCAACAGCTTTGGGGGGAGCTCCGGGGTTGATAACCTTGGCCGCGGCAGTTGCTGTCGAAACAGCACCAACGGTCCCAGTACCGGCAAAAACCCCGCCATTAATTACTACCGGGGTTGAGGCAAATGCCTGGTTGATGGCAAAGGTCCCATTACTTACTGAAAAGGTACCAATGTAGTTTGGACTGGATTGCCCACCAGAAATCGTCAGGGTCGAGTTTCCTGTACTCCCCGTTCCGCCTTTATTGATGTTTACCGAGCCAGTAATCGGCCCGGAAATTGTTCCATTACCGAGGATGTTTAGGGTTGCGTTGGTGGTTTTGGTCGAAAGGATTTGACCAAGGGTCGCGGTGCCCTTGATGTTGATGGACCCGACTGGCTGCTTGATGTTGAGATTGCCAGTAACCTTGCCCTGAAAATTCGTGGTGGCCGAATTGACTACAACAATTTGGTCAAAATTGGAAACGGCCGGAACCACGGTCGTTGTTCCCGCTGTTCCCGCATTTAGAGACAAACTAACCAGGCTACCCCCCGTTATCGACCCATTATTCTGGCCGAGGGAGATGTTACCGCCTACTGGAGTAATGCCCTTGTTAGTGGTATCGACACCACCGTTGGTTGAAAGTATCAGGTTTCCAATACTCACAGGGGTACCATTGGTTCCAATCGTTCCGCTTAGGGTTATATCCGAAGCAGTCGTAGGAGCGGAAAAACCACCTGCAAAGAGGTAGTAATCGGTGGGGCTCCCACCAATGGACAAGGTTCCATTATTATCGAAAGTGGTGGGTGTAACAGGGTTGAAAATATTCGCGCCCCCAACCATATTCAAATCAAAGTCCGGGTTGTTGGAGTCCACAATAATCGTGTCGGCCGTCACCTTGTTGTTGAGGCTGATTGGGCCTGGCCCGGACAAAATCACTTGACCAAGTGGAGCCAAACCTGTCAGGTCACCGAGAGGTGCGTTAATGTTGACTGCTGTGTTGGATTGCAAGAACAGGTTTGCATTACTGGAGGATTGAACACCCCCAGTGACATTAACCTCACCAGAGGCTTGCAATTGGTATGTGGAATTGTTCAGGAGTCCCAAATTCACACTACCGGACAGATTGATTCCGGCATTCGCAGGAGTGATGTTGGGGCTTATCCCCGCAATCAATCCATCGATAAGGTTCATCGAGGCGCTATTAACGGTAAGGTTAATAGCGCCATTTGCCGTGATTTGATTGACTTCAATTTGACTGTAAGCAGTAACCGTTAAACTTGAGATGCCATTGTCCAACTGGCCAATGGTCATTCGTGTGCCTGAAGGGGGCAATGTTGTATCCGTCGAATCTCCAACAAGCTGAAGATTAACCCCATTCAGGGCATTTCCCGAAATGGAATTGGAATCAATATTCAAAACACCCCCATTTGTGCTGGGATTGTGTTGCAAAGTCAAAATCTTGCTGTTGCCAAGCCCAATGCAATTAAGTGTTCCGCCTGTCCAAATAATGTCGCCTGCCTGGGTACCAGCCGGAGTGGTCAAGTTAGTATTTTGGATTATGACTTGGTTGACTCCACCATTCGAGAGGTAGCCCTGAATTGTCCCTACAGGAATGGTCGCATCATTTGCGTTTGCGGTCAGAGTAACCACACTACCAACTGTAGTAGGGGTAATTCCCGACAATACTCCGCCACCTATTGTGATATTAAAGGCAGGATTTTCACGCTTCTCAAGGGATTCCAAACCAAGCCGGGCGGTATTGCGGCCTGATTTTCGCACCGGGGTGGTAACTCCCTTAAAGGAATCAACCAATTTACTCAGAAAACTACGTTTATTGATGCTCATGATTCTTGGACCCTTTCGCTCAATGCCCGGAACATGGGAGTCAAATCTCACCTGCCCCGGAAGGGAGTTCCATATGCCAAATCGGCGATTCTCTTGTCCTAACCCATTTATTGGCTGGCACATTGACCAAGCTTTTTCTACCCGATCCCCTTAAATCGCCAGAAACAACCCAGATTACCCATTGTTTGGCAATTTGTGGACACACTACTGTGACGCTCGGGAGATTGGGTTTGATTCTTTTGGCATGGAATTTCCCATAGAAGTCGATCTTTCGGTGAGAAAGTCCCAACATTATTCCCCGACCTCGATCCCGTTAGTTCTCTCCGAATTTGGCAAGAATGGGGGAAAATCGGTTGGATTCCACCACATTCGAATGGATTTTGACTGAAGCCTTTTGTTATGACCGTCAAAACTCAAGGACTTTTTCCAGAGTGGAGCTCATTGCATGGCAAGTTATACAGGACATTTTCGCTTTTCAGCGGTCTTGGCGGTGGGAACTGGCGCAATTGCGAGCCTTTGGCTGCAATTCGATTGGGGTGCGACGCTTTTGGTTGTTGCACTTACTATAGTCGGTGGACTCACACCTGACCTGGATAGCGCTTCCGGCATTCCTGTGAGGGAACTGTTTGGTTTGGCTTCAATTGTGGCCCCAATTTTTCTTGCACCGCGAATCAGGGAGGAGTTAGGGCTAACCGCCGATCAGCAGCTGGCAATGATTCTGGTACTTTACTTTTTTGTAAAGTATGGTTTATGCAACATTTTTAAACATTTCACTGTTCACCGTGGAATGTTTCATAGTATTCCGGCAATGCTAATTTTGGGATTCCTTGTTTTCCTCGCCACCAAGCACTCCACAGCCCAAAGCGATATGATGGTCCACAGAATTGTTTTTGCAATTGTTGCCATGATCGGTTTTTTTGGACACTTGGTCCTTGATGAGATCTATTCAATCAATCTCGATGGAATGGCAATCAGCGTCAATCAATTTTCTGGAACAGCCGTGAAATTTATTGGACCTTCGATGCCTTCAAACATTTTTTGCTATTCCCTTTTGGGTCTATCCGGCTTTGGAAGTTACCAAGATACAAATGGAAAAATGGATGAGGTCAAAACCGCTTTTACCACAATCCAGTCAAAAATGCTTTCCAATCCATCGATTCCCCATTGGTTTGATCGCAAAGACGAAGCGAAACCTGCCGGAATCCCTGCCCCGGGTCTTGCCCAAAAAGAACTTGCTCCCATGCCGGGCCCAGTCACCCCTAAACCTCCAGTGGCCTCAGTTGGCTGGGATCACCCCGGCAAATAATCTTTTTGCCACAGCTTTTATTCCTTTGTGCAGGACCTATTCGAAACCTGCACGAAGTTCGCCATGGGTCAACTCCAAACTTACCAATTCACTCGTTAAACTCGCTCCTTGGGACTCAAGTACCTGCTTTCCTGTGATGCGAATGCAATCTCCCTTGCTTTCCACTCCAGGAAGCCCCTTCAACAGGCTATGAATCTGTTCCATGACAATGGATTTCAGAAATGGAATAGGTAAAGACTGGCCAAGTTTCAGATTTGACAACTTGGATATCACCACTCCCCCCTCGAGGGATAGGACCCAAACCATTTCGTAGGACAATGCCCCCAAAGGGGACTTGAGTGTCCCTTTTGTTGTCACACCCTGCGGGGTAAACTCCGCAGATTGAAGTTTGAGATCGGCGCGTTTCGATGTCAACCATTCCAGCATCCGGAACAGGTCAACATCACTTAAAGCCAATTCCCTAATGTCGAGCCTCATATCAATTTCCAAAAAACGCCCAATGGGCCAAGCCCAAGTGGCCGGACCTTCCATAAAAAAGACTTAGGAAATGAGGTGGATAATGGTTCAGAAAAAAGTTCGATTTGGTGTTTTGGGCGTGGCGAAAATCAATGACCGCGTGTTCCCTTCGTTTGCGAAAACACCTCATGCGGAATTGGCTGGAATCGCAAGCAGGGACATTCAAAAAAGCGCCGAAGCTGCCAAACATTGGGAAATTCCTCGACATTTCGGCTCTTATGAAGAACTTATTTCTGATCCAGACATTGATGTTGTGTACAATCCACTTCCCAACCATCTCCATGACAAATACACCCGCCTGGCTGCAGATCATGGCAAGAACATTCTTTGCGAAAAGCCACTCTGCCCTACTGCCCCCGAGGCAAGAGCCCTTTTTGATTACTGTAAGTCCAAAAATGTTGTCCTTATGGATGGTTTCATGTGGCCGCACCACCCTCGAACCCAAAGGTTGCGGGAAATTTTGGACTCTGGTCGTTTGGGAAAAGTCAGGCGCGTCCATGGCTCATTCACCTTTCCAATGGATCCAATCGATCCAAACAACATTCGGCTCCAACCAGAAATGGGGGGTGGTAGCCTGCTGGATGTTGGTTGCTATCCGGTTTATGGAATTCGCTGGGCATTTGGCGAGGAACCAGTCCGTGCAACAGCCCGGGCCGAATTGAAATATGGCGTCGATCTTGAGATGGCAGGGATCATTGAATTTGCGAACGGTCGAATTGCCACATTTGATTGCGGTTTCACAAACCCGCTTCGAATGCACCTGGAAATTGTCTGCGAAAAGGGCGTATTAAAGGTCCCACGGATGTGGCTTCCGGAGCCAGAAGCTAGCTACGAGATCGAATTTTCCGATGGCGGCAGGGAGCAAGGGACAATGCCCGGTCATGACCAAATAGCATGCCTGATCGAGAACCTGTCCATGAAAGTTCTTGGAAAGACAAACAGCATCCCTTGCGGCACAAACGCATACAGAACTTTGTCGGTATTGGACGCTCTAGCCAAATCGGCCAGGGAAAATCGGCCTATCGAAGTGATTCAACAATAAAGGACAATTACCAAATCAAAGCAGGCGGAGGGTACCCCTGGTCAGTCCAAACTGGTTGTTTGCCCTGATTTCCCTCCAGGCATGTTTTGGATCTTTTTTTTCTGCCAAAACATCCCTATATACGTTCATTGTCTTCAAAACCGTTTCGGGTTTTTCGTGAAGAAACTCAAGCCTGAACCATTCCACTCCGAGTCGTTTCATTCCGGGAATGTACTCAAGGGCGGATTGGGCCACCTCGTTGTAAACGGTGTTGCGGCACCCGGCATCCACCAAAACCGGAAATTCCGACCCAGCACGATCCCTCATCCTCACTTTGTGCGCTTCACAGGGCCTGCCACAGTCCGTGTAATCGTGACCGGAGGAAAGAAACGCAGCATAAACACAATGTTCCATATGAAACATTGGCATTGGAAAATGCACGATTGCCTCAATCCGGAATCCGCCAACTGCCTCGGCAATTTTGGACCATTCCGCGAAATGCAAATCATGGGACGCGACAACACGGGTCATGCCCATACTTAGAAATTTGTCGGCAGATATCGAATTGGCAAGATTCAGGGAAAAATCAGCAACCAACTCCCGACAACCTAGCTCATTAGCGATCTCCCATGTTGCCAGATTGCGAACAAGCACTGGTAGTTTCGGGTTCCTTAATACTGAACGAATGAGGCCTTCTTCTCCCGGTTTGATTATTCGTGGCCCAGCTACCCCCAACGGCAATTCGGCCAGTTCGGGATCATCGAGAATTGCACGGAGATCCTTGGCGTGTTCCATGTCGAGCCAGATGCGGTCTGGCCAATTTTCCCTTGCTTGGACCCGAAGGGCCTTTACCTGATCAGGATTGCGCAGGAGAACCGCCAAATAGGGACCCGATTTGGTGTGCGAAGAAGTTTTCAATTCCTTTCGGTTGGCGATTTCCCCATTCCATTTTTCCAAAGCACCAAAATCCGCTCCCAGCATATTGGGAATTGACGAGGTCCCCAATTCCTCGATCAACTCCCGCCGAAGCCGGTTAAGTTGACTGGCGGGAAGGTAAAGGCCCTCAACGCCCTTGGCTTCAATCGTTCCCAGGGAAAATGGTGAGTCACCAATGCGCCCAAGGCTTTTTGCCATGGCGTCCAAAGGCTGCGGTTTTTGTGTTTTTTCAAGAGGCCCTTCCCAAACGGCTTTGGCGATCGCTCCCGTCCGGGTTTTGGCTACAATCTCAAGGCTACCTCCCGCAGTTCCCTCAAGAACAAAATCCAGCGCCGACCTCAGATCCGTCTCGTGTTCCCGGTTTTCCAGTGCCTGGGAGAGGCGTGCCTGAATCCTGTGGCGGAATCTTGGATCATCCGTTTTCCAAATGGGTGTGCCGGGTGGAATCGCCTTTTCAGAAAAATTAGGGCGTTCAAGGCGCACTTCCAAAAGGCCATCTACTCGCCACTTGAGGAACCCAACGCGCCCCCCAGGTTCCTTGGTTTGGGGTAACGCCAAATCGAATACAATACCGTCCCCAGCCGCCAAATCCGGGTCCTGATCTGAAAGCCTTATCAAATAAGCCGATCCATGGGTTTCAACGAGTTCGCCTACATAAACACCCCTTGCCTTGGGGAACCGTCCACGAACCAGCCTCTGGTGATCGACCCCCTCAAGGAACCCGGGAACAAAGCCTCTTGAAAAAGCCAAAGCCAAATCACGAGTCTCCTCCCATGGAGGACTCCAATTGGAATCTCCATGGGCTACGTCTACCTGATTTTTGGAATGTTCCAGCGCGTTTCGGTATGCCCCAACCGTGGTGGTTACATACTCGGGTCCCTTGAGGCGTCCTTCAATTTTTAGCGAGGAGATCCCCAATCTTGAAAGTTCCCCGACAAGGTGACGGGCATCCAGGTCCTGAGGACTAAGGAGGTAGCTTTTGTCGCCAAGGTCTATAACCTCGCCATCCACTAACATTTCGTAAGGTAGACGGCATGCCTGGGCACACTGGCCCCGGTTCGCGCTACGGCCACCCAGGGCTTCACTTGTCAAACATTGGCCACTATAGGCAACACAAATTGCCCCATGTACAAAAACTTCCAGGGGAACTGTTGTCTCCGCACGAATTTTTTCAATCTCAGCAAGTGAAAGTTCCCTGCCAACCACTACCCGCTCCACACCCCATGAGCCCACAATCCGAATTCCCCGAGCCTCGGTTTGACTCATCTGTGTTGACCCATGAATTTCCAATTCTGGAATCAATTTCTTGAGCAGTTCGACAATACCCCAATCCTGAACAATTACCGCATCAATTCCCGCTTTTGCGGCTTCAAAAAGGCATTTTGCCGCAGATTCCAGCTCAGAAGTAAAAACAAGGGTGTTAAAGGCAAGGTAACCCTTGACCCCATGGCGATGTAAATACCGCATCAATTCCGGAAGTTCAGCCAATTCAAAATTGGCAGCACGGTGCCGTGCGCTAAATTCCTTGAGCCCAAAGTAAACCGCATCCGCTTTTGCGGCCACCGCTGCCACAAGGGATTCCCGGCTACCAACAGGTGCCAAAATTTCCGGGGAAACAGCGGATGGAATCGAAACCGCAACACCGCTATCAACCCCTGATAATTTCATAAGCCCAAAATCTCCCCTGCACCCTGATCCATAAGAATCTTTGCCAATTGGCGGCCTAATTCAATCGGTTTGCTGGCATCTGCAGCCAATCGAGCTTCCAATCGCCTTTTTCCATCACATGCTATGACTACACCCTTCAATTCGAGATTTTGACCATTGCATTTGGTGTCTACGCCAACCGGGATCAGACACCCGCCCCCAAGCTCCACCAAAAACGACCTCTCCGCCAAAACCTCTGCAAGTGTCTGTGGGTCGTTGGTTGCTTCGATCTGGTCATTTTCCGGCCTGGATTCCGTGCCTGTTTCAACCCCGACCGCTCCCTGGCCTACCGCAGGTAGCATCCAATTTCGATCAAGAATTTCCGTTATTTGGGATTCATAACCGAGCCTTAATAGCCCAGCCTCTGCAAGGATGATTCCGTCTAGTTCCTGATCCACTAGTTTTTTGAGGCGGGTATCAACATTGCCTCTCAAATCAACGATTTCAAGATCCGGACGATACCAAAGGAGCTGGGCTTTCCGGCGAATGCTGCTGGTCCCAAGGCGTGCCCCTTTCGGGAGTCTTTCAAAGCTATCGTGCTTCGTGGAGACGAAGGCGTCTCCGGTTGGCCCCCGCTTGGGAACCGCGGAAAGACGCATTCCGGGAACTGGAGCTGTGGGAAGATCTTTGAGACTATGGACCGCAGCATGGGCACGCCCATCAAGTACAGCAGCCTGGATTTCCTTGGTGAAAAGGCCATCCCCACCGATTTGTCCCAATGGGCGGTCCTGGACACGGTCGCCGGTTGACTCCACACCAACCTCAATCACTTCCAGAGAAGAGTCCCTTGAAAGGAGAAGCCCAGTGATAAATCGGGCTTGCCAAAGGGCTAACGGACTAGTCCTCGTCGCGAGTTTGATAATCATGGAGTGCAAACCTGAAAACCGATATTAGTAATCGCCACCACCACCGCCACCAAAATCGCCACCGCCACCACCACCCCAGTCACCTCCGCCACTCCAATCCCCACCACCAGAGGTATCACCACCTCCACCCCAATCTCCACCCGATCCTGAGTAATCGGTATCCTGGCCAGAGGAGGTATCGGTATCACCTCCAGCGTAATTTTGCCCTTCATTACCAGAACCCCAGGCACGGCTACCGCCATGTCCAAAGAAACTGTCATACATCCACATTCCCGCCGCCGCCCCAAACATTCCGCCAAGCATGTTGCTCAGGAACCCACCTCCGCCATATCCGGGGGACATTCCTGGGCCTCCAGCCATACCACCGCCACCACCGCCCATCAATCCCCGCATCATGCCCATTACAAGCATAATGACACCAAGCACAACGGCACCAATACACAGGTATCCGAGAAGTGGATTAACCTCGTTTTTTTCGGGGACAACGTTATTAACTTGCCGTCCCGGGGCCACGGCTTTCGCGTTAACGGTATGATTTTGCGACATTTTGGCGGATACAAATCCGACTAGGGTTTCAAGCACATCGTCCATCCTGTTTTCCTTAAGGATGGGAACGATTTTCCGAATTGCTTCATCCCGATCTGAAAGGGTGAATTCTTTTTGCAGCGTCTTAGTACCAATTTCGAACTGGAATTTTCCGGGATTTTTTATCAACAAAAAGTAAACACCATTCACTGACTGAGCCTTCGCTCGCCCCAGGGCAAATTCGTTCACCCATTTGGAGGTAGCCTGCTTGTTGGATTGGTCGGGACCACCTTTTTCAGGGCTAGGCAAGCTCTCAAGGGTCTCGATGAAGATTTCCTTCTTGTGGTCCCGTTTTAGCTTTTGGATCTGGTCATCAGCCCGACGAATCGCCTCAGGGCTGAACAGTTTGGCAGGATCCTGAACACCGCCATTTGCATTTGCTGAACCCGCCCACCAGCCGGCACCAAACATTCCCAGGACAGCTAACAATAACCGGGAAACACGCTTCATGGCTTACCCCCAAGCGGCCGGAACTCACGGGCCACCGTAATTTCAGACCTTAGATATTTTAACGGATTGGAAAGGGAATGGTTCGATAATTTCCAATTCAAACCCACAAAAACAATGAAGCCAACCCGAACTTAGGTTGGCTTCACAATTTTCAGGAAATTATGATGCAACGCATTCCTGACCGGAATCCCTTACATTTCGTCTTCTCGAACGATCCAATCCACAATCCAGGCATTCAAATCGCGCAGCATGTCGACATGAATGCGGTGGTTGGTTGGGTAAGTTCGGGAAGTTACCATCATTCCTCCATTAACCAAGAGCTTTTGATCCCGTTGTGCTTGGCCCAGGGGAGCGACCGAGTTGACCAAACCGTGGGCGTGAAATACCGGTTTGCCCCTTAGCTCGTTGAGCCTGGACAAAATTCGGCACCCCTGAGGTATAAGGCCGTTAAGCGATGCCACACCAGCAAACTTGTCAGGATGGGACAAGCCCACTCGATAAGCTTGGCTTGCGCCTTCACAAAAACCGGCCAGGAACACGCGTTCTGAGTGAATGTGGTATTGGCGACGGGCCATTTCAACCGCTTTGAAGATATATTCTTCAAGGCAAGCATCCTGGTCGTGGCCCATTCCCCAAGAAAAACCTTGTTGGAATTCCTGGTTGGTCAACGATTTGGTACCCCTAAGGCCGATGCAAATGAAATTGCGTCGACTAATCTTGGGGGCCAATTTGATGATCTTTTCTTCATCCCCACCCTTGCCGTGGAGCATTACCACGAGGGGATAAGGATAATTTGGTTCATAACCATGTGGCAGGAAAACCCGCACTGGAAACGCGTCAGAGCCCAAAACCTTGGTCGAGTAGAACCCTTCCCTGGGTTTCTCAACCTTTTGCAGGATTTCGGTGGGAAGCATGGAGCTTTTCCGCCTTTACCGTGTTATTTGAGTTTGCCAGGTAATCAGGCACCCTGCCCGATTGGCTCCTCAAAATTACAACTTTTCCTCAAGTTTCATCGCCAAGTGTACGGCGAACATCAAGG
>CAMBMH010000073.1 GCA_945868575.1 Singulisphaera sp. GP187
TCCGAATGCACCGGATGGTCGCGGTTCCATTCCGCACCCTTCGCCGCCGACTATTAGTGTTGTTTGGTGTGCGCACAGGTCACGGCGCCGCTGAAACCGAAGTCTTCCCCGAAGAAGGCATCCGGAAAAAGAACGCGGCGTAAGAGCCCTCTTAGAGAATTACTCCGAAGCTCCGGTCCCAAAACCGGGGCTTCAACTCATTTGCCACCTAACAAAGAGTGCATGGTTGCGCTATTAGGGGATGCCCCATCGCCTCCTCGCGCCTAAATTGTTCGGAAGGTGTCGCTTGGCTCCCTGATACGCACCTGCCAAACTGAACAAGCCCAAACATTCTCCTCACCCTGGGTAACCTTCCATGAGACCGCTTTCCCGTTTCGTTTATTCCCTCACTTCTTCTCTTTTCCTTTTGGCTTGCGTATCAGCGGCCCACGCCGAAAACTGGCCGGAATTTCGCGGCCCGGGCCGCCAGGGGATCTCCACCGAAACCAACCTCCCCCTCAAATGGAATCAGAAGGAAAACATCCTTTGGAAATCCGCCATTCCGGGAGATTCCTGGTCCACACCGATCATCTGGGGAGATCGGGTTTTCCTGACCACCGCCACCGAAGAAGGGCAATCGTGCCGCATCCTTTGCCTTGAGGCGACCTCGGGCAAAACCCTTTGGGACAAAGAGGTGTTCCGCCAAAAGCCCCGCAAAAAAGAACAGCGCAACAGCTACGCGACGCCTTCGCCTGTGACGGATGGTGAAAAAGTTTATGCCGTTTATGGCGATGGAAGCTTTGTCGCGGTCAATTTTCAGGGGGAGGTGGTTTGGACCAATCGCAACTACCCCTTCTATAGCCAACACGGTCTTGGCGCCTCCCCCATCCTGAGCGGCGATTTGCTGATCATGACGCTTGATGGGAGCAGTGAAGGCGCGGACAAACTGGTCGGTTGGCAAACCCCATGGGACAAGTCCTACCTCGTTGCTCTCGACACCAAAACAGGCAAACAGCGATGGAAAACCATGCGTGGCGTCACCCGCATCTCCCACGGCACCCCGGTCCTCTGGACCACCCCCGAAGGCAAAACCCAGGTGGTCACCGAGGCGGGTGATGTCGTGCAGGGGTATGATCGCGACAGCGGCGAACGACTGTGGACCAGCGAAGTCCTTGGTGAAGGCAAAGTCCCCTCGACGCTTGTGGGCGATGGGTTTGTCTTTACCGCCGGGGGCTATCGCGGCCGGGAGTCGATCAAGGCGTTCAAATTGGGCGCAAAAGGCGATCTGAAAGAGACTAATCTGGCTTGGGAACAGAAAAAGGGAACCCCAAAGGTCCCCTCGATGATTTATGTGAAGCCCTATCTTTTCACTATCCAGGACACCGGTATCGCGACCTGCATCAAGGCGGACAATGGCGAGGTCATCTGGCAGGAGCGCGTGGGCGGTGGTTTCTCCGCGTCCCCCGTCAGCGCCGAAGGGCGGATCTATCTTTTGGATAACAAGGGGGAAACCACGGTCATCGAAGCGGGCCCGAAATTCAAAGTCCTTGCCAAAAACCCGATTGATGGACAGGTGCAATCCTCCATCGCCATCTCGGGCGGCCGCCTTTACCTTCGAACCGATAAAAACCTGTATTGCATCGGGTCGGGGAAATAGGGTCGGCGTTGCCGATAAACTGGGATGGAACTGGTAGGAAGATTTGGGAAGGGATGATTTCGCAATCAAACCATCCGATTCATCAAACGGGAACCTTTTTCCAAAAGTAACGGTTTCCCAATTTCCATTGTCCAGGGCGGTTGCGACCCGCGGAGTTTATTGTCGCTCTTTTTTCGGTTCGGGAAGGATGTCGATCACCTGCCCGTTACCGGTTTCATCCCCGATGCTGGTCTCATCAAAAGCAAGTCCGGGTTTTGCGTTGGGAAATATTTCCTGGCGGTTGACCGTAACCCGGGTGGAAACCTTTCCAAACAGAAGCGCGGAAACCACCTGGATCAAAAAAAAGACTCCAAAAATCACCAAACCCAAAAACACAAGACCCAGCACCAGAAGCAAAACCAGCGGCATCAACAAAATCAGCAAGAGCCGCGTCGTCCAAGGGATTTGTCCCACGGTAAACGAGCGGTTGATAAAAACGCGATTGAAACCAAATCTTGGATCGGGAGTACCAGACATCTAGGCGAGCACTCCTTCAATCACCCGGCCCGGACTTATCGCCAGGGGCCGGTCCAGCGCATCACGCAACTCGGTCGCAGGATTGATTCCCAAAAGGTGAAACATTGTTGCCGAAAGGTCCTCGGGTTTGCAGGGGTCAAGCGCCGGGTAAGCGCCTGTCTTGTCCGAAGCGCCATGGACATGCCCCTTGCGCACGCCTCCCCCCGCCAGGAGCGCCGTGTAACATTGGGGCCAGTGATCCCGCCCCTGTAGGTTGTTGATCTTGGGTGAACGGCCAAATTCCCCGACCCAGACCACCAGGGTTGAATCGAGCAATCCCCGTTCCTGGAGATCGTTTAGCAGGGTGGGAAGCGTCTGGTTGGTGATGGGCAATAGATGGCTTTTGAGGATCGGATTCATCGGCTTTTCCCGGAAGCCGTGAGTATCCCACCCGCCGTCACAGCCTCCGATGCTTTTGTGAAAATAGACATTCACAAACCGCACGCCCACTTCGACCAGGCGCCTCGCGACCAGACACGACTGTCCGTAGGTGGTACGCCCATAGGCGTCACGAACCGCCGGATCCTCGCGGCTTAGATCAAACGCATCGCGCACCCTGGTGCTGGTCACCATCGAAAACGCCCGTTCAAGCTGTTCGCTGACGCCGCGCGCTTTTTCGAGATTGTCCAGGTCCGCAGCTTGGGATTCGACGATCCTGAGGGCTTCCCTGCGCCTGGCCAATCGCTCTGGAGTCACCGATGAGGGGAGGGTTAATTCTGGAAGTTTGTATCCCGACTTGTTCGGATCGGCGCCGACGAAAAGGGGGTCGTGTTTCTTTCCCAAAAAGCTGGCATGTTGGCCGGGAGTGATGCTTCCATCGGCGATCACATGGGGAAGGGCGGCGAATGTCGGAACGCCCGAGGGCGCCGGAGAAAGCCGATCGACAATGGAGCCATACGCGGGAAACAGATCGCGGCTATCGCGCAGGCGCTGGTCATCGCTTGGCGGCGCATACCCGGTAAGGCTGTAATAGCCCGCCGAGTTGTGGTTTTTCATCGTGTGGTTAAGGCTGCGGATCAGGGTGACCTTGTTCATCCAGGGAGCCATCCCCGGCAACAGCTCACAAACAGGCACTCCAGTCAATGAACTCTGGATCGGCTTGAACGCCCCACGAACACTCTCGATCGCGTTGGGCTTCATGTCGAAGGTTTCGTGCTGTCCTGGCCCGCCCCATTGATGCAGGAATATGACCGATTTGGCCCGCCCAAGGTTTGCCGCGCGCGCTGTGCCGAGCGAACCGAGTCCGGGAACCGACAAACCGGCAAATGTCGCCATGGATGCCCGAAGGGCAAGGCGCCGGGAGAGAAGCGGTCCATCACACGAAAGTCGACTCATGGCGGTTAGTGCCTCAGTAGGAATTCGCGCGAGGAAAGAATTCCCCACAAAAGATCTTCAAGGAGAAGACGACGGTCTCCCCCCTTTTCGAGGAGCTGCATCGCCGCCTCGGTTTCCGGTCTTGTCGGATAGCGCGAAAGCCCGGCAAGCCAAAGGTCCTGCACGGCTTGTTCATCGCGGATCCCCTCGTGAACCATGTCGCCCAGCCTGTTTTCCGGATCGGTGAGCATCTTTTGGACCATTTCGCCGGAAACCAGTTGCAGCGCCTGGGCGAGGGTTGTGTCTTCTGTTCGCTCGCAATCACAGCTCAAAAGTCTTTCGGGCTTGCCAAATGTGCGCAAAAAGCGGTCTACTTCGCCTAGGGTATTGCGGCGGTTTCGTTTGGGACCACTTCCTACCGTGGCCGGTGAAATCACCCCGGGAATTTGCCCAACCCGTGTTCCACGGGGCAGTCCCTCAAACCGGAGTTCCGATCCCGTTGTGCGCGAGAGGGCGTCCAAAAGCTGTTCGGCGGTCAGGGCCCGAAGCATGGCCTGGGAGGTGTGGGTCGGATCATCGCCTGTGATGCTCGGCTGGGCCGATCGTTGATAGGCCCGGGAGGTGGCGATCATTCGGATAAGCGGTTTGATTTGGAAATCGGCCCGTTGGAATTCCAATGTCAAAAGGTCAAGGAGTTCGGGCCGCGATGGGGGATTGGTGATCCGGAAATCGTCCTCGGGATCGACAAGCCCCTTGCCTGTCATGTGTCGCCAGATGCGGTTGGCCTGGGCCCGGGCAAAAAACGGATTTTTCGGATCGGCGATCCAGTCTGCCAGACGGGCTGGAGTATCCTGATCCTTTGGCGCGGCCGTCCCAAGAAACGCAGGGGCGAGCGGTTTTTTGGTCACGGGATGGGAATAGCGCGATCCCCGGCGCAGGAACACAATTTGGTCGCCGACAAATTCGTGCTTGTCGAGGTTGTCGCCCCTCTTGTTTTCCAGAACCTTGTAATCGATGGGCGAAAGGGCCGCAGCCAGGGCGTGATAGTCTTCCTGTTTCCAGCGGTCAAACGGATGATTGTGACACTTGGCGCAGGCGATCCGTATGCCCAAAAAGACTTGGGCGATCGCTTCGGTGCGATTTTCCGGATCGCGTAGCGCCCTGTAAAAGTTGGCTTCGGGGTGTTCATAGGTGCTTCCCCGGCTGGAGACGAGTTCCCGCGCCATTTCATTGAGCGGTTTGTTCTCGGCAAAGGCCCGTCTAAGCCAACCGTGTATCCCCCGGACGCCGTTGGCATCAAGGGTCTTCTCCTCGACGCGGAGCACATCGGCCCATTTGATCGCCCAAAAATCGGGGAACTCGGGCCGGACCAAAAGCGCATCAACCAGTCTTTCGCGCCGGTCGGGGCGCTTGTCCGCCAAAAAGGTCTTCGCCTCTTCTGAAGTGGGAAGAATCCCAAGGAGATCCAGATATAGCCTTTTGAGGAAGACCTCATCGCTAGCAACAGGCGAAGGAACAATGCCCAGGGTTTTCAGTCGTGGTTCCAAAGCAATGTCGACGGGATGGATGGCGGCGGGTTCGGTCCATGCGGCTTTTTGCGTGGGGAGTATGGCAATACGGCAAAGGACCTGCCGGTCCAGCAGCCTGGCCACCACGCCTCCCTCGACTCTTTGGCCGGTTTTCGCAAGCGGCCCGGGCAGAACGGTTCCGTCCCGTTCGATGCTCAGGGAAAGGTTGGTGGTCTCCCATGCGACCAGGTCGGTCACTTCCGAGCGGGCCCCGTCCCTGGAAAGCCATAGACGCAATTTTGTTTGTGGCTTTGCCCAGGATAGCATCACCTCGGGGGAATCAAATTCCAGGCGGGCATCAGCAAGGGTGTTGCCCGGATCTCCTTGGGGACAGCCGGCGGCGATCCAATCGGAAAGGATCTGGTATTCGCGGGAGTTTGGACCAAAAAGTTTGCCCCCTTCGTGGGGGACAGCGCCGATCGCTTTTTTGAGGATGAGGCTTTCGCCTGGCTGACTGATGTTGACTCGTCGGCCGGTTTGTTCACGAACCAAAACCCGATAATCCCATGTGGCATCGTCCCCCCTGAGGGAGAGCTTGAAACCCCCTTTGCCGTTCAGGTTTCCATGGCAAGGCCCGGAATTGCACCCGACACGGGAAAGGACAGCCATGACCTCGTGAGAAAAACGGGGCGAATCGGCAACCATCGCGCCGCAGCAGGCCAGATACGCCAAAAGGCCCAGGGAATTCATTGGGAATAAGCATCCAGTAGGAGGGTCAACTCCATTTTGCCCGATAGTAAGTCCGTCGGCAACCCGCAGACGCGGTAATTAAGCAAAGGCGATTGTTAATCCTTCGGCTCAGGAAAGCTGCCCTGTTTGCCCAGACTTCCATTGATTGACAGAATTCTTGAACAATTGCCGGTCCAGCCAGGCAGTTTGGTCTTTTCCCCGGGAATTTCCTGCCCGAGCGTTGTCGGAATGTTTCGGGGTTTTGGTAAAATGCCAGAATGCGATATTGCATCCATGCACTTGTGTTTTTGCTTCTGATGGGCGTGAAAGCCTCCCTTTGTGAGTGCACGGCCCAAGCTTCGGAATTGGATGCGAATTCTGTTTCGGAGTCCCCGGATTCGAAAACACCCGGCGAGATGCACCCGTTCAATGGTAAAAACCTGGACGGATGGCTTGCTGAAGGGGATGCGACCGTCAAATCGGGTCCCAACAAAGGGAAACCGATCTGGTCGGTCAGGGATGGGATGATTCGTTGTGAAGGGAACGGAGGCTTTGGTTTCCTCCGCTATACCCCTCGCGACTTCGCGAACTTTGAATGGGAACTTGAGTACCAGTTTGATGTTCCGGTGATCCCACCTGAGTCAAAGCCAGGCACGAAACCCAAGGTAGGAAACAGCGGGGTTGGTATTCGGACCGGTGCTTTTGATTCGAAAAAATCGTGGGAAACCCGCCCTTCGGTCGCCTCTTATGAGATTCAGCTGCTTGATGATGCGGGCACGCCTCCCAGTCCAACCGGAAGCATTTCGCTTTACCGCTTTGTCGCGCCAAAGGAAAACGCGGTCAAACCATCGCCTGAATGGAATAACTTGCGGATTCGTTGCGACGGGCCGCTGATCGAGATCCAGGTTAACGGGAAAAAAGTTCTCCAATTCGATCAAACCACAGACCCCAAGCTCAAAGACAAGCCCCTGAAAGGGTTTATCTGTCTTCAGAACCACTCGTCTGGTATCACTTTCCGTAACCTCAAGGTTCGTGATATAACTCCTCTTCCCCCCAATGGGAACTGATTCGCCGAAGTGAAGGATGGCCTGATTCATGTCCGAAGAAACGCAAAACAGCTCCGCCACACCGACCGATACCTCGGCGCCCGCCTCCAATCCGATTTTGGACAAGCTCCGCGAAAATCAGGGGCCCGGCCGATACACCAGTCCTCGTCTGGAACTGGGCCAAAGTGGTGGGGAAGCTCCTGTTGAGGCCCCTCCCGCACGCCCCCAAAGTGGTTTCGGCCAAGGTGGTCCCGGACAAGGCGGCCCCGGACAAGGCGGTCAGGGCGGTTTTCGTCCTCGCCCCCAGCAAGACTCCCGCAAACCCGGCTATGGTAATCGCCCCCAGGGTAATCGAGGCGGTCGTGGGCCGGGCGGTCCCGGCGGCAATCGTGGCCCCCGCCCCGAAGGCGACCAGGATCCCAACGCTTTTGGCGGCGCCACCCGTTTGGGTGATGTGCCCGAAAATTGGGGTGTTTCCCCCGCGCCCAAGCCGACCCCTGCCAGCCAGGTCGACCGCAAGATCGATCCTCTTGATGAGATGATGGAGGCTGAACTTCAGGCCTCTTTTGGTGGAATTCAGGAATCACTGGAAACCATCAAGACCGAGCGCCCCATCCGCGAAGCAGGCGCTCCCGGCAAAAAAGGCGTCGTATTCCGCATCCACAACGGCGATGTGTTTGTCGAAATCCCCGGTGGCCGCAGCCAGGGAATGCTCACTCGGGACCAATTTCCCGAAGGGCTCCCCGAGATCGGCACCGAACTCGACATTAAGATCGAACGCTTCGATCCTGCAAACGGCCAACTAATCCTCAGCCGCAAGGGCCAAGCGGTCGCCAACGCCGACTGGGACAGCCTTGCCAAGGGTATGGTTGTCGAAGCCAAGGTCACCGCGGTCAAAGCCTCGGGGCTTGAGATCATGGTCAATTCGTGTCGCGGATGGCTTCCCGCCAGCCAGGTCGACATTGGTAGGACCTTCGACCTCAACATCTTCGCCGACCAAAAGCTTACTTGCGAAGTGACCGAAATCGATCCGCACGATCACAACCTGATCGTCAGCCGTCGCGCCCTGCTGGAGCGGGAACGGGCGGTCGAAGCCGAAAAACTCTGGGCCGAATTGGCCGAGGGTCAAGTCCGCAAGGGAATCGTCCGCTCGCTCCAGAGCTTTGGAGCGTTTGTCGACATAGGCGGAGCCGATGCGCTGTTGCCTATCTCGCAAATTAGCTGGAAGCGGATCAACGATATCAGCGAAATCCTTAGCCCAGGCCAACAGGTCGAAGTCAAGATCCTCACCGTGGATCTCGAAACGCGGAAAATCTCCGTTGGCCTCAAGCAACTCCTTTCCAGCCCATGGCAAACTTTGGCCGAGCGTTTTCGTCCTGGCACCATCGTCACCGGCAAGGTCACCCGCATCGAGGATTTCGGCGCATTCGTCGAACTCGAACCGGAAATCGAAGGACTTGTTCACATCTCCGAACTGGCCAAGGGGAAAGTTCGCCGCACATCGGATGTGGTGAAGACAGGCGATGAGGTCAAGGTGATGGTGCTTACCATCGAACCCGACACCCGCCGCGTTTCACTTTCGATCAAAGCGACCCTGGACGATGGCGAATCCGCCGAGCCTGAAACAACCGCCGCATCGCCTTCGGCTCCAGCCGTTCCGGCGAAACCCTCCAAGCCGCGCACCACGCCCCTTCGTGGTGGCATGGGCAATGGCGGCCCATTGATTCCTCCCATCTGGTAGGATTTCCGGGCAACAACCTTGGAGCCTTTGGGCTCAACGACTTTGGCCAAGGAGCCTTTTGGATTCGGGAAGTATATCCTTCCCTGGTCCTGATGGTTTCATTGCGGAAACTGTTTTTGCAATGCATTGAATGAAAAAAGCCCCCGGGAGTCGACCACTTGCGACGCCCGGGGGCTATATTGAAATCTCACTCAAGACCATTCGCGATTACTTCGCCAGATCAAAGCAGGCGATTTCGTTGTCGTTTCGGACATAGATCCGCTTGTTGGCATAAGCAGGCGCACACCAGATCACATCCCGGCCAAACGCGTTGTTGGTTGGCTCAAGAAGCTTGGCGCGGCTGGTTTCCGTGAACCCCTTGGGGCTCATTGTGCCGGTGACCAGGTGGCCGGTTTCGACAAAATAGAAATAGCGGTCCTTGTGGCGAACGATAAACGCCGTGCCCGAGCCGACCATGCGCTTGGCGATCGGTTGGGGAGTTGTCCAAACGCGGTTCCCCTCGGGAAGTTCCACACCCATCAGCTCGCCATTCTGGTCCATACCGTAAAGCATGTTCCCATCGACAATCGGCTGGACATTCACAGGCGCCATGCCGGCTTTGCCTTTGTCCTTCCAGACAACTTCCGCTGCGGGTTTGTCCTTGGCCAGTTTCAGCAAAAGGTTCTTGTTGCTGAAGCCCCCGACAAAGAGGTGGTCACCGGAAACGACGGGAGCCATGATGATCGATCCGTTCGTCGCCTCATAGGGAACCGACCAGTATTCCTTGCCCGTTTCGGGATCGAGTGAGGCGACGGCGTTGGGACGGGGAATGATGAGTTGGCGCACGCCACCCGCCTGAATGATGGTTGGTGGACAGTATCCCTGTTCCGGGGAGGATTGCGATCTCCAGAGTTCCTTGCCCGTATCCTTGTCGAAAGCGACCGTGTGGCTCCCTTCGCCACCAACGACGCAGATGAGCTTTTTGCCATCAATCAGCGGGTGGCTTGCATAACCCCAGAGCGCGGATTTGGTTTTGTACTCTTCCTTGAAGTTCTTTGACCAGAGGATTTTGCCCGTTTCGACATCAAAACAGAACAGATTTCCCTCCGCGCCGAGGGTGTAGACTTTGCCTCCGGAAACCGAAGGTGTGCAGCGCGGACCAGCCGGATAGGAAATGCCATAGGTGACTGGATATTCGTGCTTCCAGAGTAGTACGCCATCCGCCTCGTTAAGGCAAAGAACGCGCTCGGTGCCGGTGAAGGTTTTGCGAGCGAAGTTGTCGACTTTCACATTGTCGGAGGTGACATAGTCGGTGACAAATACTTTGCCGCCTGCAACGGCGGGACCGGCATAGCCTCCGGCGACCTTCGACTTCCATACGGATTTGGGGCCGCCTTGGGGGAGGAGATCAACGATCCCTTCCTCGGTCCAAATGTTGTCACGGTTTGGTCCCATCCATTGGGGCCAATCCTCTGCCTGTAGAGTTATGGGGAGCAAGCAGGATAACAAAAGAGCATAGGGTGTCTTCATGACCACAATTCCTGAATCCACGGGCTATGCCCCTCGCATGAGGCACAATGCCACTTCGGAACATTGTAAGTGCCAGACGGCCAACTTCCCGTCGGGCGGTTCCTTCGGGTCAGGAGGTTATCCCAATTTCAGACGATAATGGCCTATTCGCCTATGCAAAATCGCGAGGGAAGTTCGTAGTCAAAGGTAACAAAAAAGGGCAAGTAACCAGCCAAAGCCTGAAACAGAAGGTCAGTTGGCCGCCTTTTGTTCCTTGCGACAGGGGAGGTTTTCGATGCGGCGGATTCCGTCGGGAAGGGTCGCTTCATGAATCAGGAAACAGGGGATCTGTTCACGGATCGGAAAAATCACTTCGCAGCGGGTACAAACGAATCCGTCTTCCCGCTTTTCGACGGGGACCTTGGGATCGCACGGGCAACGTAGGAGGTTCTGGATTTCTGCGTTCATGACAATTGTTCTAGGGACACTTTTGCGCTTGCCAAGCCACAAGCCACCACTGGAGGAAGCTGAATTGGTTGTGGGGAAATGCTGGCTTTGGTCCCATTACTTGTTGTGTGCCCCCCCGAATCGTCCGGGGAATGGTGCTTAAAGGAGATGTTGGCTTTTGATCCGTAGATATTCATTCACAAGCGGGGCGGTCAATTTTTCGGGGAAACTGTCCAGCGTCAGGACCCCGGCATGACGCAGGTCGGCAAGAACCTCGTGCCTCCAGAGGAGAATATCGGCAGCAGCGGCAGCCTTGGCGCTTTCCGGGGTGATGGGTGGCAATTTTGGCCCTTTAGGTTTGGGTGCGGGGTTGGCTTGCGTTCTGGGATCGGAAGTGGCCAGGAGCGCGAGATGCTGGATTTCCTCCTCCGAAACGGGTGGAGGATTTTCCGCGGCCTGAAACAGGTCATGATCCTTCAAAAGGACAACCATGGGAAGGTGGCGTCCCACAAGGTTGGTCATGTGCGCCTTGATCTGTCCGGAATTGCGTTCGTCGATCAGGTTGCTAATGAGGATCGAGAGTGTCCGTTTGCGGCAATGGTGCTGGAGGTGAAGAAACGCCAAATCGAACCGGCTTTCAACCAATTCGGGTTGGACATCGTGGACTGCCTGGACCATTCGGTTGAGTTGTTGCTTGCCCCCACCAGGAGGAATCCACCGCAGAATTCGATCGGAAAAACAGAGGAGCCCGGCCTCGTCATGTTGGGCCAGGGAGACATAGCCCAGGGTCAAAGCGGCATCAAACGCCGCGTCAAGGAGCGATTGCCCCATCGATTCATTAACCATCATACGCCCGCAGTCGATCAGGAAAACGACGCGCTGACTCTGGTTGGCCTGGTAATCGCGAACGGTCAGTTTGAGCCTGCGCGAGGTGGCCCGCCAATCGATCGACCGAAACTGGTCATCCGGGGCGTAATCACGAAGGCGCTCAAACTCGTTGTCCGCCTGAACACGTCGGGATTTGCGCACCCCCAAAAGCGACATCCGGTTGAGCCTCGCATAGAGTGCGTAGCGGCTGATCTGTTTGAGGGCGGGATAGACGCTTAGTCTGTCCTTGGCGGAAAAGCGCAAATTCGCCGTCCACAATCCGAGACGACTTTTGGCGCGGAGCCAGATCCATTCAAAGGCGTAGGCGCCCCGTTGTTTCGGATAAATCGCATAGTGAATCCGAAATCGGGACATCGGTTCCAGGCGCACGGTGATCGGGTCATGATCCTCGCAAAGCCCGGAAGGCTGATCGTCTCGCGCCAAAACTTCCAGTGCCCTTCGCCCCAGATTTTCCAGGACGATAACAATCGAATGCTTTTCACCGCGGGTTGCGATATGGGCCAATTCCCGCCTGATCCGGAATTTTCGCTTATTAGGTAGAGTGAAAAGATCAATTAATGCCACAAAAGCCAACAGCCCATCCAAAACCACCACAAGTGGCCATGCCCCTGGATCCACAAACAGGAACAATGTCACCACCAAAGGCAACAAACAGACCAGACAGAGGAGGCGGCCGGGAGTGATCACGGGCGGGGAACCTCGATCGTCTTCAAAAGACCCTTAAGGGCGTTGTCTGTCGTTTCCCCTTCAACCTCCGACTCGGGCGAAAGGATCACACGGTGACGCAGCACGGGAAGAACAATTTCCGCGACATCATCGGGTGTGACATAACTCCTTCCCGAGAAGGCGGCGAGCACCCGGGCGCCACTTAATAGCGCGATCCCGGCTCGGGGACTGGCCCCCATGAAAAACGCGGGCCACTCGCGCGTTTTACGGACAATTGCGGTGATGTAATGGACAATCTTGTCATCGACCATGACCGTTCGGCAAAGCTCCATGATGGCAAGGATCCTCTCAGGCGTGAGGACTGGTTTGATCCGCTCGGAGATCTGTGCTTCAAGGTTTTGACGGGCGGAATGGAGTCTAAGAATCAAATGCTCTTCCTTTGCGGTCGGGTAATCGACCACAAGCTTGAAAAGAAACCGGTCCAGTTGCGCTTCGGGAAGATTGTAGGTGCCCTCGGATTCGACAGGGTTTTGTGTGGCCAGCACAAGGAACGGAGGCGCGATCGGATAGGTGGTTCCATCGACTGTCACCCGCCCTTCCTGCATGATTTCAAGCAGGGCCGCATGGGTCTTGGCGGGGGAGCGATTGATTTCGTCCGCAAGAAGGATTTGCGTGAACACCGGTCCGGGACGAAATCGGAAGTCCTGGGTCCGGGCATCAAACACAGGCTGGCCGGTGATGTCGGAGGGCATCAGGTCGGCGGTAAACTGGACCCGGCCAAATCGGCAACCCAGTGCCTCGCCCAGAATTCGCACAAGCAGGGTCTTGCCCAGCCCGGGAACACTTTCAATAAGGACATGGCCCCCCGCGAAAAGCGCCACAAGGGTCAACCGGACAAACTGCTCCTGGCCGACATAAACCTTGGAGGCCTCAGCCATAAGGGCTTCGATCTCCTTGCGGACGGGATCGAATGCGCTGGTGCCGATCACCTCGACCCCAGCTTCATACACCGTTTCGATGATGTCACCGGAACCTGCCGCTTGCGCTGGCCCATTGATTTCCACGACTTTCGCCGGATCGATACCGGTTGGCAACGCATTTTCCATTGGCTTCTTCTCCCCAGTTTTCTGACCTTTTGCTTTTTCAATCTTTGTCAATTATTTGGAATTGTTTCGGACGCGCTGCCATTCCCTAATCCGCATGAGGATGTAGGACCGATCGCCTGTCCTCCCAAGAAGATCCCCCAATGCGTCGATGTGGCGAGCGAACCGTTTGACCTCACTGCCATTTTCCGATCGTGGGCGTCCAAGAATCGGATATTTCCACCAGCAAAAGAAAAGAATGGCCAAAAGTGCGTGCCCAAAAATCCATGGATAGGGGTGCACCCGCAGGAAGCGGAGGATTCCACCATCGGGTGGATCATCCTCCCCGGCCCCGCGCCAATGCGATGAGGTGGAAACAATCACCCGCGTGTTCGGAGGAATCAGGCTCGCAATCTCCTCGCAAAGCGCGCGGTTGCCTGGATCGGTCAAGCCAGCATTCAAAAGGGGAATCGCCGAGGAAAGTACAAAAAACCTCGTATCCAGAAGAATCCCCTGGGTCAGGAGGGGATCCTCCCCCGAGGACCAACGAATAAAGGTTTCCTTGTCGGGAATCAATCTTCTTTCCAGTCGCCATTGGGCGGGGAAGGAGATTTTTCCAATATCAGGAGTGGATTTGTGTATGTTCCAATCGGTGTCGGGTTCGGGGAAGATATCCACCATAATTGGCTTTTCGGTCGGCGGTCGTTCCACTTTTTTCAGTCCATAAAAGCCCCCCGCTTCCTCAACGGAAAACTCCGGCTTCTCGCCCGATTTGGTGTGGATTTTTTTTTGTTCCAGCAGGGAATCGAGCGCCTCTGTGGTCTTTTTCCACTGATCGGAATCGAGTTGCGCCCGTTTTTTCAGGGCGTCGAAGTATTGTTCGGTCATGTCCCCATTATTCAGAACCAAAAGGATCGAATGAATCCAGGGGGACTGGCAAAGTTCCTGGATCGCTTTTTGGGACTCTTGCTCAAGTGGCCCGGGAGAATCGTGAAAAATCACCAAAAATTCGCCCCGCCCCATAAGCCTTGGGGAAAGGAAGGGTACCGTTTCGACGCGATGCCCATTGGTGCGCAGCAATTGAAGAAAAGTGGAAATCCCGTTGAGGCTTTTTCCACGGGGCTTGGCATAGTCGGTTTCCAGTGAATTGCCGCCACAACCGATCCCTGTCAAAACGAAAAGACAAAAGAAAATGGAATAATAAACCGTTGGTTTTTGAAAAAATGGATTTGTCATTTGTTCCCCTTGAGCAAAGGTCCCGGGGGTTTAAAAGGAATTGGGGATACAAAACATGAGCGATTTTTCCAAACTGCATCGAAGGCTACTTCATCAATCGTCAATCGACCATAAAACGCATCTTCAAAGAGTCTTGTCGATTGGCGAAAAGTCTCGCGCAGATCGGTTGGAGCCCCGGAAAGTTCACCAAGGTACGACCTATTGGTTTTTCCCGATTGAAGTTCGATGTGTCCGGCTTTGTCCAGGCGAAGCAGTTGCCAACTGTGATAATAGGTTATTGCGTTCCCCCATTGGCCACCCGCGGCGAATTGCTCCGCCTGGCTTAAAAGGTCTACTTTGCCCCGGACCGCAAGGGGCAGGGCGGCGATCTTTTCCGTTTCGATGTCGATTTTTGTTTCCGGCTCCGGGGGTTCGTCGTTTTTGAGTCCGGACCAATCAAAACGAATCAGAAAAAGGATCAAACCAATCACAATAATTGCCAGTACGATTCCGAAAAAAACAGGACCGGGAGTAAATAGTGACCCGCCAGCCAAATCTGGTGGTTCGGCGGGTGCCTCCGGAGGAGTGTTCTCCAGGATTGGTACAAATTCCCGTTTGAGCGAATCGTACCATGGAAAAAATTGCCTGTCAAAGACCTTCCGGGTTGCGTCCCCGTCAGGGATTCCAACGGAATTTTTTGAAAGGTCGCTCTCCTGAGATTGGGCATCGGCAATCACCCACCCGGAAGAAGCGAACAGGATAAAAAGCGCAAGCGCCATGGGGCTACCAAAGATTCGCCCCAATGTTTCCACCAGCAAATTGGTGCAGTGCGTTTCGGGCTTCGTGACCAAACCAATTGGCATCAGTCGACCTCCCGATTCGGGAAGTGGGCCGCCTCGGCACGGAGTTTGAGTTCGACATCCCAACCTTCGCGCCGGATTCGGCAGTCGAGATAAGTGATGAAACGAAACACCGCAAGAAACGACATAACCAGCCAAAATGCAAGCAGGTATTCCCATTTAATGGATTCGGTGGTCACGGTACCTTCGCCCAGGAATTGCCTCGGCTCAAAATGTCCTGTCCAAAGCGAAAAGAGTCCCCGCAGAAAATTCCCAAGGCAATAGGTCCCGGCGAACATCACAATGACATCGGTCACCAGAAAGGAAATGATGCGCCCGGTATTGCGACTGTTCATTGCGGATCGTCGTACCCAAACACGGTTAAATGTTGGGCGCTCCAGAAGCACAATAGGGGCAAGATAATACATGCCGATGAAAATCATTGGGGAAAGAACCACCACAAAGATACAAATAAAACGCATAATTCCCTGATAGACAAAAAAACAGGGAAACGCGCCCATGGCAGTTCGTATCGCTTGCCTGAGCGAAAATCGTCGGGAAAAGGTAATCTGCCCCAAATAGATCAAAATTGGCATGGTAACCCAAGGGACCCCGACCATTCCCAATAATAAAAAGGGAATTCCGGAATCTTCGGCATAAATTTCCAGCAGCCAAAGCTGCGTCGCCACCATCGGCCCGACTCCGATGATTGTGGCGATGGCAAGCCCGGGAAAATGTCTCCCCCAAAGCCGAATCGACAGGTCAAGGCATTCCAAAAGGTTCCTAGGGCGGATCACTATATGGACTTCATCAAGCCGCATCGGATCTCCTTCCCCGGTTGTTGAGTCCCAGTATACCGATGTAAAAGATCAATATTAACGATGTTCCGATCGCCATTGCGAACTTATACTCATAGGCAATATACAAAGGGGAAAAGAATCCCTCGATATACGCCGCAAGCAAAAAGAGAATGGTCGCCACGCCCGCCATTTCCAGTGTTCGGGGACCGGTGCGCCTCAGGGATTCGGCCCGACTCCATCCTTTGGTGTCCAGGATGGCCCAACCAAGCCGAAGTCCCGCCGCAGCCGAAAGCACCACGGCTGTCAATTCGAACGGGCCGTGCGCCGTGACAAAATCACGAAAATTATCCGCCGCGGGGGAGGTGAGCATATGGCCGAAAATTGCGCCAAGAAAGATGGCATTAAACGCAAGTGTGATCAAACTCCCAACGCCCAGAAAAATTCCGCTGGCAAAGCACTTCAAACCGATTCCCGCGTTGTTGAACACATAAAATCCGGTCATGACCGCCCGACTGTCCGCTTCAGCCTTTTCCCCAATGGGTTGGGCATACATCGAATCCATATTGGAGAGTGTCGACTCGCCTACGACCGCGACCGCGAAATCGGGACGAAGGGCCGCCGCCGCCAGCGAACCGAGAAAAAGACTCCAGAAGAGAAAAAACGCGATCCAGGTACAAGGATCTCTAAGGATGCGGGAGGGAACCTCGACAAACAGCGAAGTGAGCCAATTTCCAATGCGAAACGATTCGCTTCGGTAGAGCTGGGTATGTGCTTCGGCGACAAGTTGATGGAGATAGCGGGTGGTCCCCTCAGGAAAACGCATGGATATCGCAAGGGAAAGGTCGCTGCACACGGCGCGGTACCTTCGGGCAAATGCCGCCACCCTCGCCGAATCGAGTTCCGACCGTCTCCGGTTGCGCATCCAGGAGAGGTCCGACTCCAGTTCGCGCCAATCAGGAGTTCTGCGCTCAATAATTTCGGATATTTTCACGAAGCGCGGCCGCCTGCCGCCCGTTCATAAAGCGCGCAAAGGAAAAGGTCGGGATCCACCGACTTCGGGAGGCTCCAAGCCCGGCGGAAATGTTCAAAAAGGATCAGGGCCAGCTCGCGCCTGCGCCCGACGGATAACTCCTTACGCTGCCCAACATACGCGGCGAGCGCCTCTATCAGGGAAACCGAGGGGTCGAAGTGTTTCGGAATTAGCGGCTCCAAATTTTGTGTTGATAGCTCTGTTCGGGCGATGCTGGGTCGTGCGCCCCGGTTTTCCACAACGACCATGGTTCCCGAGGCAAGATCTCCCAGTCGCTGAAACCTTTCATTGAACATCATCGCGAATACACCCGGAAAAAACGGCGGGACCAAATCGGCCCCCCGAAGGATGTTCCGAAGCATCGCCTGGGATGCGTTGATGGCAAGTCCCGAGTATGACACAACTCTCAGACCTAAGGCTTTTTTGCCCAGGGTTTGGCCATTGTTAAAAGCCTCCATGGCTCCGCCATAGCCCCACCAGAGAAAAAAGAGGAAAAAAAGAAAGATCCCCCAAAATCCCTGTCCAATGATGTTTCCACCCAAAACACCCGTGCTGAATATCAGGATCAACCCAACCACGGTCACAAAGCCAATCAGGATCGCCAGATCAACGGTAAGAGCCAAGGCCCGCATGAAAGGCCCCGCCAAATGGAAGTCAAAGGCTACATTTTCCGGAGTGACCACCAGAGTGGTTGTGTCCAGAGTCCTGGTGCCCAAATTCCTTGAGCTTAGGGGAGGCCGGGATTGAGGCGTTTGTTCACGCATGGGAAAGGGATTCCCGACAACTGATTGCATTAGGCGCTTTAATCAACCATGACTCCCAATCAAGGAAAACAGGGTTAAACTCCTTAATTTCCCAACCATTTCCCATTGGCTCCAACTCCAAGGAACCATTTCGATGGGGAGTAGATTACCGTTTCACGACAACCGTTCCCGAGAGGCTATCATGCCAGGTCTGTTTTCTGGGATTAAAAGGCTGTACCAGGTATCCGATAAGGAAAAAGCTTGACAGCAACTTTCCGAAATGGCGGCCAGTGGCCCGTCCGAAAGAGATTCGTCCACCATTCAAATCAGTAACTTTCAGCTTCATCAATTTTTTCCCAATGGTAGCCTGGACCGATGAGGATTCCTGTAACGCGCAATACAACCAAGCCACCAGTATACCGATCACATAACCGGCAATATTCAATAGAAACACATCCCTATCATTTATGCCCCTGGCTGATACCGCAATTCCGTAAACGAGTCCAAAAGAAAATGCGAAAACATAGGCAACGATTTGTTGGATAATCCCATCCACAAATACCGCAACAAACCGCTCCCAAAAGGTTCCATAGACCACCTGGCCCGTGTATCCTTCGGGATACAGATCCGGATCGTTGAAATCCTGATCCAAATCCGAATTTGGTGATGCGTAGGGATTTTTGATGCGATCATTATCGTTTCCGGCCATTTGGGACACTCCGGTGGAGACACGAAAGACAAAACTGCCTGTTAATAGAAATGTTACATCAAGGGAAAAAGGAGTCCAGTCAAGGAAATTCCTAATGTAAAAACCCCAAAACGATACGCATTTCAGGAGTAATGACCTGTGGTTTTGTAGAACCTCGTGGTCCAACCGCTATCAAGCGGGTCGCTTTGGCTCACCCACAACGAATACGAGAGTTTTCGCAAGCATATCATGCAGGGCCTGTTTTTTCCCGGTGAAAGGTTGCATCAGAAAACCGCCAAAGAGGGGAATAGCGGATGGAATTTTGCACACATATCGTATTTGTGCGTGCCCAAACGGGATCCGCCTGCCCTCCAGAGTGGTCACCTTGATTCCCATGACCCTTTTGCCAAAAGTCGCCTGATAGGCCGACGACTCCTGCAAAGAAAAATAAAGAGTCGGAATTGTCAGTATTTGCAAAATCAAATAATAGTCCATTATTATAAAATGCAGATTGTATGGCAAAACAAATATCATTAAAAACATCGCAAGGATTGAAAACAACCACAGGAAGCCATATATGATTATCCCATCCAATAGAAATGCCAAGAGTCTTTGTCTAAAGCTGGCATAGTTCGGTTGCCTTGCGCTCTCATCAGGGAGAAGCTCAAGCTGGTCCGGAACCCTAACAAAATCGGATTCCGGAGCGGAATAGGGATTAAACTCGGGATCCGGTTTGGAATGGGCCAAAGG
>CAMBMH010000074.1 GCA_945868575.1 Singulisphaera sp. GP187
GGGGGGCCGCCCGGGCCACGATCCTCAAACCGTCCACGAGGAGGGCCGCCCGGGCCACGATCCTCAAACCGTCCACGAGGAGGGCCGCCCGGGCCACGATCCTCAAATCGTCCACGAGGGGGACCGCCCGGGCCACGATCCTCAAATCGACCCTCGGATCTGCCTCTTGGTGGACCACCTGCGCCCGCAAACCTTCCCCTTGGAGGTCCACCGGCGCCACGATCCCCAAACCGTCCTTCGGGTCGGCCTCGGGGTGGGCCACGATCATCCATCCGGTCGTTAACCCTGGGTGCGCGCCCCTTGGGCAAAAGGTCTTCGGAAATTTCGTTCCTTGGTGGACGCTCTTCCTGGTCACGGTTTCGGTTGTGCTCTTTACGTGCGTTTTCCGCAGCCAGACGCAGCTCTTCGATTTCGTGAGGTTTCAAGCGACGGCTTTTCCCCTTGGGGAGCCTATCCAACCAGATGGGACCAATGGCGACGCGTTTGAGTGCGAGGACCTTGTGGCCGACCTTGGCAAGCATCCGGCGAATCTCGCGATTCTTTCCTTCCGCGAGAACGATTTTGAGCCAGGTACTTTCGCCTTGGGCTTCCATGACTTTTACATGACTGGCGCGGGCTTTTCCGTCGCTAAGCCAGATTCCATCGGTTAACTGCGCCAGCTGTTCCGGAGTCGGATGACCTGCAACCTGCACTTCGTAGGTCTTTTCAACGCAGTAACTTGGGTGCGTCAGGCGAAATGCGAGGTCGCCATCGTTGGTCAAAAGAAGGAGTCCTTCGCTGTCTTCGTCCAGACGACCGACGGTGTACACGCGTTGGGGAACATGATCCACCAGGTCAACCGCAAGGGGGCGTCCCGATGGGTCATGATTGGTGCAGAGGTGTCCCTGGGGCTTGTTTACAAGCCAATACACGATTTCTTCCTGGGCGACAGGCTTGCCATCAATGGCAACAACCTGACCGGGAGCGACCTTGGTGGCGAGGCTTTCGACACGGATCCCATCCAGGGTGATGCGGCCAGCTTTGACCATTTCGTCGCATTGCCGACGGGAACCAATGCCCGCGTGTGCCAAATATTTATTGATCCGGTCCAGTTCGCTCATGAAAACCTTTCAATGGTTGGAAAATCCCGACTTGTAATTCTATTGCCCTAACGCGGTTTTGAGTGCAGAAAGCTCCTTTTCGAGAGATTCCACCCGGGATTCAAGCTGATCGAGGCGAGCCAACCACTCCGGAGGAGGTGGCGGAGGCGCGGGGGGAGCCTTGGAAAAAGGCTCCTGCGAAAGGGAAACACCCATTCCTTCCGCTTTTCGCCTTAGATGTTCGAGGGTGGCAGGTTCGTAGAGACTATGTGATACGACCGCTCCTCGCTTGTCCTCGGGGGTCAGGTATTGGACCAGATTTCTTTTTTTGAGTTCACGCAGGTGGGTTTTGAGGCTGTCCAGATCGGGAATATCATCCATTCGGCTGGCCCGCGTCCGAAGTTCTCCCTCGGTTTGGGGGCCCCGGAGGAAAAGTTCCGCCAATACTGCCAACTCCGCCTTGCTGGGTTGAATCACATCATAAAGCAGGTGGCGATAACGATCGACCCGGCCTCCCACGACTTTTATGGCCAGCCCCTTCTTGCGCAGATCATCCATGATTTCATCCACCTGCTCCTCGTTGAGTTCGGTGACGGGATCACGGTTGGATTTTTGGTTGGATCCCACGATCAGGGCGTTAAGGCTTAATGGGTAAACTTCCGGAGTGGTTTTCTGTTTTTCGACCAAAACACCCAGAATCCGTTGTTCCCCAACGGACAGGGTTGGCCAGGGGCCGGTGGGTAGCCCTTGGGGAGAACCTTCGCTGTTTTGGGATTCTGACATTTGCCCGTGATTCCTGATACAACATCCAATTGGGACGGCAAAAGAACACCCGAAAAGGTCCTGTCGGGTGTCCGATGGCTGGTTCAAGACAAAAGATTGAAGTCTTGGTCTCAAGCCAATTCTGTCGGCCCCTGCCATTTCCTAATGGTAAAGGCCATCTGCTAATGGTACATCATGGGTGGCTGACTGCCAAACAACATTCCGGAGCGTTTCATCAACATGAGCCTTCACAAACTGATTCAGGAATTGCGCGAAAACAACGGTTCGAAGATCGTTCTCCTTGTGGCGGATGGCTTGGGTGGCCTTCCCATGGACCCAGGTGGCAAAACCGAGCTTGAAAGCGCTCACACCCCCAATCTTGATGATTTGGTCCGGGATGGCGTTTGTGGCCTATCGACCCCCGTCCTTCCTGGAATCGCCCCCGGCAGCGGCCCCGGCCACTTGGCACTTTTTGGCTACGATCCCCTGGAATGGCGTATTGGTCGTGGGATTCTCGAAGCATTGGGAATCAATTTCCCCGTCGGCCCCAACGATGTCGCAATCCGTGGCAACTTTTGCACCGTGGATGCCTCAGGCAAAATCACCGACCGTCGCGCTGGACGCCCTTCCACCGAAAAGTGCATCGAGGTTTGCGCCAAGCTCAAGTCCATCAAGATTCCCGGAGCAGAAATCTTCGTGGAACCGGTCAAGGAACACCGCTTTGTCCTTGTGATTCGAGCCGAAGGCCTGGGTGATGCCGTCAACGATACCGACCCCCAGGCTGTCGGCGTGAAACCTTTGGTCGCCAAAGGCGCCGATGCCCCCAGCCAAAAGACAGCCGACCTTGCAAACGCATTTCTTGCCCAAGCGGCAAAGTTACTCGCCGGGGAGCAAGGGATCAACATGGCGACCCTTCGCGGTTTCGCCAAGAATCCTGCTATCCCGACCTTCAAGGACATCTATGGTCTTAATGCCCTGGCCCTTGCCGTTTATCCCATGTATCGTGGCCTTGCCCGCCTTGTGAACATGGAAATTGGCGACGCAGGTTCCACCCTCGACGATCAGGTCGAGGCCTTGACCAAGGCTTGGAATGACTATGATTTCTTCTTCCTTCACTTCAAGTACACCGATTCCACCGGAGAAGATGGCAACTTCCCCGGAAAGGTCGAAATGATCGAAAAGCTCGACGGAGCCATCCCCAAGATCCGCGCACTCAAGCCGGATGTTTTCCTGGTAACAGGCGACCACAGCACGCCTAGCAAGCTCAAGAGTCACTCGTGGCATCCTGTGCCGACAATCCTTCAGGCGTCCACCTGCCGGACCGATCGTGTCCACGAATTTGGCGAATCGCAATGCCTCGCTGGTGGCTTGGGACAATTTGAAGCCAAGTATCTCATGAGCATGGCAATGGCCCACGCTGGCCGTTTGGGCAAATACGGGGCCTAAGCCATAATCCCGACCTTTTTTCGGTCTCCATGAACCTTCCCAACCCGCTACGGGCCCTTTGGAACACTCCAGGGCCCTGGTTTGGGGATGGCCCCATGGGGACCGAGCTATTGCGTATGGGGTGGTCACCAAGGGAACACGGGCCATCCCCTTCGTGGAACACGACGCATCCCGATCTCGTCCGGGCGGTGCACGCCCAATGGGCTGCTTTCGGGGCCCAAATCCACCGCACCAATACCTTTACCCTTTTGCCAATACTGGCTTTCGGTTCCCACGCCGAACAATTCGAAGCATGGAATTTGGTTGCCCGGGGGATCGAATTGGTCCGGGAAGCTGTCCCGAAGGGAATTGTTGTCGTCGCTTTGGGTCCGGTTGATCCCAATTCCTTTCCTCCCCAAAGTCGAGCGCCGTCTCGTTTACAAGAAATTTTGTCCCAGGCGGATGGGATCCTTTTGGAAACCTGGTCGCATCCCCATGTGGCCGATTGGGCAAAATGGATCCGACCGAACCCGGAAATCCCCCTGATTCTCAGTGGCTGTTTTCGCCAGCGAACCAACCAAAAGGCAACCATCGGGCATCCCAACCAGGTTTGCGGTGTCGAAGGGGAAGGCAAATCCAATCAAATTACCTTTGAAACCTTGGGAGGCCATTCCCCAAAGCAATGGGTTGAGTGGGCCGAAAGGTCCGGTGCGGAATCGGTTGGCTTCAATTGTGGCTGGGAATGGTCCCCGAAATCGGTGAATGCTCTTGTGGAAGAATTAGGAAGATTGTGGCCTGGTCCCCTTTGGTGTTTTCCTGGCCCAATCCTTCCCCAAGGTCAAAAATGGTCAAACTGGGAAAGATCCATGTGGGGCGGATGTTGCGGCGCAAGCATGGAAAAAATGGTGTATCTACAAAGCTTGCGTAATTTGGAATGTTCCACGAAAAGCTTATGAAAATTCGGTTCGAATCTTTGGTATGGCGCTCATGTTCCACGGCGGGTATATCCGATTGACTCATTGCTGGAGAACAGTTTGGGATTGGGGTGGGTTTGTGCTGAACAGGGGATTGCAACCATGAATTGCGCCGAGTCCGCCCGGGTTCACCCCACGGCTTTGATTTCCGAAGAGGCAATCATAGGCGAAAATGTGGTCATCGGGCCCTATGTGGTCATCGAAGGCCCTGTAGTGATTGGCGACAACTGTAACATTCGCGCGCATGCCATCCTCAAAGGCCCACTCGAAATGGGGCCCGGCAATCAGGTTTATTCGGGTGCCGTGTTGGGCGAAGACCCCCAACACATCAAATATCAGGGTGAAGCTACCCAAGTTTTCATTGGCCGCGATAACATTTTTCGTGAGCATGTCACCATTCACCGTGGCACGACCTCCTCATGGAAAACGGTCATTGGTGACAACAACTTCCTGATGGCCTACAGCCACATCGCACACGATTGCATCATTGGCAATCGTTGCATTCTGGCAAATGGAGCCCAGGTTGGTGGTCACTGCGAAGTCGCGGACAATGTGTTCCTTTCGGGCAACTCGTGCTTGCACCAGTTTGTCCGGGTTGGTCGATTCGCGCTCCTCTCGGGATGCTCGGCCTCAACCAAGGACATGCCTCCTTTCATGGTCCAGCAAGGGATCAACATTGTTCATGGGGTCAACCTTGTGGGAATGCGTCGCGCCGGGATTGCTCCCGCGTCAATCGACGCCATCCGCAAGTGCTACCACCATCTTTACCGTGAAGGGCTTTCGATCCCTGTTTCGTGCGCGAAGATGGAGGCCACTTTGGGCCACATCCCCGAAGTGCGCGAGTTGATCGAATTCATCCGCGTCGGGAACCGAGGCATTTCGCTGACCACCGAGCGGGCAGCCGCCTAGACTCGCCGCCCGGATCTGATGATGGGGCTAGATCAGGACCAAGACACTTAAAACACGAACTCCCCGGAGCGCCTCAAAATAGGAACTTCGGGGAGTTTCTTTTTGAAACTTTTCAACGCTCACTCAGGAAAATAAGGACCGACACCGGGTCTCAAAACACATCATTGCATTGAAAGGGATTTTTACACCCGATTCCTGTTTTGAATCCTTCAGGAATTTTTTCATCAATCGGTTTATCGATGCCTTCTGCTTCGCCATGCCTTCTTGGCGATGTCGAACTTTTTTTCATCGAGGGATTTCAATTCAGTAATGCTGTTGCTTTCCCATGGGATCGCTAAAAGAGGATTTGTAAGATCGTTAGATACGCTGCTCAAGCGGCTTGCTCCGAAACGGTGCGGCTTCCGCTTCGATTCTTGCTTTTGCCACATCCATCGCCAATTGGTCCCTCTCCAGGGCAACGGAAAGTTGGTTTGCACAGGATTCCAGCAATCGCCTTGTGTCCGGATCAAGCAGTCTCTCGAAATCCGTCACCCGGACGGCGATCACTCCATGGGTTCGCCGTGAACCCATAAGCGGCAGAAATAATGCCCCCGCGTTTGGCAGGGTGTTGGTTCCCGCGCCAGCTATCTGGTCATGTTCCAAAACCCATTGCGCGACTGGGAGACTATTCGGATTTTTTGCGATCCAGGATTCCTGGCCAAAGGAAAGTTCCGGATTGCCCGAGTTTTCCGACAAATAAATCGCCACATCGGCATTGAACATTTCACGGATTTTGTCACCCGCCGAGGTAGCCAAAATCACCTTTCCGCTTTGGGAACTCAGTTGTTTGCCCAGTTCAAAAAGAGCATAGGTCCTGCTTTCCCGCAATCGGGTGCTTTCCACCTGGGCCCGAAGTCGGGAGGTTAGTGTGCTAATCGCCAGGCCGATCGCCATCATTACGGCAAAAGTCACCAGATACTGAAAATCGGAAACAGCAAAAGTCAGATAAGGAGGGACATAGAAGAAATCAAAAACAAGCACCGACAATAGGGTTGTCAGAATCGAGGGGCCGCGTCCATATCGAAACGCGACCCAGGCAACCGCTGCAAGAAACAGCATGACCGTATTGGCTTCCGAATCTGCCAAATGGAAAAAGCGCAAACAGTTTTCAAGCAGGGAGGCAAAACAAACGGATAAAAGCGAATAGAAATAAGGCAATTTTTTGATTGAGACTGACTGCTTTGGTTGGTTTTGTATCGGCCTGGTTTCCACTCCTTCTCCATGAATCACGAAAAGATCCATTCCAATGCTTTTCGCGAGGATTTCATCAACAATGGAGCCTGAAATCCATTTGCCCCACCATGTTTGCTTTGGATTGCCGATCAGGATTTTTGTGACATTGCGTGACCGGGCATACTCCAGCAAGGTTTCAGAAACACTTTGGCCGGGCAAAGTCATAGTTTCCGCGCCAAGCTGCTCGGCCAGGCGAAAATGTTGCGCCATTTGTTGCCTTGTCCGGCTTCCGGATTGCGCGCCCGTCAGATCAACCGAAACGGCCAACCAGGGTGCATCCAGAGCCATCGCCATCCTTTTGCCCGTGCGAATGGCACGGGCCGTTGAGGCCCATTCCCCAAGGCAAACCATTAGGCGCTCGTTTGTGGCCCAGGGCTGCACCGATTCCCTAACCCTGCGGGCCGATTCGACATCAGTGTGCACGCGTCGGGCGGCCTGTCGAAGGGACAATTCCCTTAAGGCTGTCAGGTTTCCCTTTTGGAAAAATTTGGTGAGTGCCCGTTGTGCCTGCTCCGGTAGGTAGATTTTCCCCGCGTTAAGGCGGGTCAAAAGTTCCTCCGGAGTAATGTCAATCAGTTCCAGTTCATCCGCGGAATCAAAAACACTATCGGGAATTGTCTCGCGAACCCTGATCCCCGTGATCTGGCCAATCACATCATTCAGGCTTTCGATATGTTGGACATTAAGGGTCGTCCATACATGAATTCCGGATCGAAGAAGCTCCTCAATATCCTGCCAGCGCTTTTCATGACGGCTGCCCGGAGCATTGGTGTGCGCCAATTCATCAACCAGAACCAATTGGGGATGCCTTGCGAGCGTGGCATCGACATCAAACTCCCGAAGGGATACGCCACGGTGGGATATCTCCCGTAAAGGAATTGTCTCTATACCCTCGATCAGCGCTCGTGTTTCGGGACGCTCATGGGGTTCCACATATCCAATAATGACCTTGCGACCCTGTTTGATGGATTCTCTTGCCGCTTTCAGCATGGAGTAGGTTTTTCCCACCCCCGCGGCATAGCCAAAGAATATCCTTAAGGAGCCCCGACGGGACTGGGCTTCCTCGGCCTGGACCTTGGCCAGAAGCAGATCGGGGTTGGGGCGTTCGTATTCCATTTGGGAGGCCTATTTCTTTTGCGGGACCTGATCAAGCGCAAGATTGAGTCTGAGCACCCGAACTCTCGGCTCCCCCAGAACACCAAATTGACGACCTTCTGTGTGTTGGACCACCAATTCCCTCACCACTTCTTCAGACAAGTTTCGGGCTTTGGCAATTCGGGAAACCTGAAACTCCGCCGCGGCCGGGGAAATATGCGGATCAAGCCCGCTGCCTGACGCGGTTACCAAGTCGACAGGAACAGGCTTGTTCAAAGGCTCCGTCCCGGAAAGTTCCTTGATCCGCGCATCAACGGATTTTTTCAATTCCGGGTTCAAGGGACCAAAATTCGATCCGCCTGAGGAGTTCCCATTATAAGGCACCGGACTTGTCGCTGAAAGACGGCTCCAGAAGTACCTGGGGCTGGCAAAAGCTTGTCCGATCAATTCCGATCCCAGAACTTGGTCATTTTCCCGGAACAGGCTTCCGTTAGACTGCTTGGGAAATAGAAGCTGGGCCACGCCAGTCACCACCAGTGGATATATCACCCCGGTCAAAACCGTTATCGCAAGGAGGAGAAGGGTCGCGGTTCGTAATTGTGCAAACATTTTGGGTTTTCCTAAAAAAGGCCAGTGGAGGAGAGCAACAAGTCGATTGCCTTGATGCCGATAAACGGCACAAGCAAACCTCCAAGTCCATAGATCAGCAAATTGTTCAGGAGTAACTGAGCCGCTCCCACCGGGCGATATGCAACACCCTTTAACGCCAACGGCACCAAAGCAATGATGATCAGCGCGTTAAAGATCACCGCTGATAAAATCGCGCTGGAAGGCGACGCCAGGTGCATCAAGTCCAAGGCCTTGAGGGATGGGTAGGTCGCCGCGAATGCGGCGGGAAGGATCGCGAAATACTTTGCGACATCGTTGGCGATACTGAAGGTCGTAAGTGACCCACGCGTCATCAGAAGCTGTTTGCCAATGTTGACAATTTCAATGAGTTTAGTTGGATTGGAATCCAGATCCACCATGTTCCCCGCTTCTTTGGCCGCTTGCGTTCCGCTGTTCATGGCAACCGCGACATCAGCTTGGGCAAGAGCAGGCGCATCGTTGGTCCCATCCCCGGTCATCGCGACAAGCCTTCCGCCATTCTGGTATTCGCGAATCATCGCGAGTTTCGCCTCCGGGGTCGCTTCCGCCAGGAAATCATCGACGCCCGCTTCCGCTGCGATTGCCGCCGCGGTGAGGGGATTGTCACCGGTGATCATCACTGTCTTGATCCCCATCTGGCGCAATTCGGCAAAGCGCTCCTTGATTCCTCCCTTGACAATGTCTTTGAGCTCAATGGCTCCCAATACCTCGGCATTGCGGCTTACCACCAGCGGGGTTCCACCCGACCGGGCGATCCGTGTCACCGTGGCCCGAACATCTTCGGGCATGACACCACCCAGACTGCGAACGTGGGTTTCAACCGCCTCGGCAGCCCCCTTTCGGATTTCAATCCCATCTATCGTAACGCCACTCATTCGAGTTCGGGCGGAGAAGGGAACAAAGTTGGGAATGATGCTTTCCAGTTCCAGGCCCCTCAAGCCGAACTGGACCTTTGCCAATACTGCGATGCTGCGCCCTTCGGCGGTTTCGTCGGCCATGGAGGCCAGATGTGCTGCTTCGGCCAAATCCTGATCTTTCACTCCCATGGCGGGAATGAAACTGGTGGCCTGACGGTTCCCAAGGGTGATTGTTCCCGTCTTGTCCAGGAGCAAAACATCCACATCCCCGGCTGCCTCGACCGCTCTCCCGGAAAATGCAAGGACATTGGCCTGACTCAGCCGGTTCATGCCCGCGATCCCAATTGTGGATAACAGCGCGCCAATGGTTGTTGGCGCAAGACAGACGAAAAGAGCAACCAGGACTGTGAGACTTATAGGGTATCCCTGGCCTGATATGGCCACACTGAAGAGAGAAAATGGTAATAATGTTCCAACAACCAGAAGAAAGATCAGTGTCAGTGAAGCCAGAAGAATCGCGAGGGCGATTTCGTTAGGCGTCTTTTGCCGTTTGGCACCCTCAACCATCGCGATCATCCGGTCAAGGAAGCTCTGTCCGGGCAGGGTCTTGACCTGAATGATCAGCCAATCTGAAATGACACGGGTTCCACCTGTAACCGAACTCCGGTCGCCACCGCTTTCACGAACCACAGGGGCACTTTCCCCGGTAATGGCACTTTCATCAACCGATGCCACACCTTCAATCACCTCTCCATCGGCGGGAATCGTCTCCCCGGCTACCACAATTACGACATCATCCACTTTCAAATCGGCTGCCGAAACCTCTTCGGTTTGCTTTCCGGATCGACTTTTCAGTCTTTTGGCGACCACCGAAGTCCGGCTTTTTTTCAGGGATGCCGCCTGTGCTTTACCATGCCCTTCGGCGATGGCCTCGGCAAAGTTGGCAAAAAGGACAGTAAACCAGAGCCACACCGCAATCCCCAGGATAA
Organism: Singulisphaera sp. GP187; assembly: GCA_945868575.1. Taxonomy (GTDB): domain Bacteria; phylum Planctomycetota; class Planctomycetia; order Gemmatales; family Gemmataceae; genus SYLG01. The sequence continues at coordinate 10,011 of CAMBMH010000074.1, forward strand.
ACCATGGCGATTCGGTGGATTTGGTTACAAGCGAATTTATCCAAAGAATCGTCGTGAGTACGCTGCCCAAATAGACGGCGAACATAACCGGATTGCGAAGTTGGACCCGGGGGTCAAGCTTTTGAAGCGAACCGACCATCGCATCCACAAGGACCCGGGAATCAAAAAGTCGTGTGCTAGTCCTACTCATGATCCGCTTCCTTGCTTGGCCTGATGCAATTGTTCAACGATTGGCCCAAGGGCCAAAGCCGGAAAGAAACTCAAAGCGCCAACGACCAGCACCACCGCCACCAACATCACAATAAAAAGAGGGGTATGGGTTGGAAGGGTTCCAGGACCAACAGGCACGGTTTTTTTCGCCGCAAGCGATCCCGCGATTGCCAGAACCGGTATCAGCACCCCAAACCGTCCGATAAGCATGGCCAAGCCAAGCATTCCATTGTAGAAGAGGGTATTGGCTCCAAGCCCCGCAAAGGCACTGCCATTGTTGTTTGCCGCGGAGGAGAATGCATAAAGCACCTCGCTGAAACCATGAGGACCCGGATTGAAAATGGTTTCTTTCCCGGCGTCGGTAACGACGCCAAACGCCGTTCCCACCAATACAGTCGCGCACGGCAACAGGATCGCCAGTGCCGCCATCTTCACTTCGAAAGCCCCTATTTTCTTTCCAAGGTATTCCGGCGTGCGTCCCACCATCAATCCGGCGATGAACACCGCGATCAGGGCAAAAATCACCATTCCATACAATCCGGATCCAACACCACCAAAAATGACCTCGCCTAATTGCATAAGCCAGATGGGGATGAGTCCGCCTAGCGGAGTATAGGAATCGTGCATGGAATTTACGGATCCATTCGACGCGGCAGTTGTCGTCACCGCCCACATTGCCGAATTGACTATGCCAAAGCGGGTCTCCTTCCCTTCCATGTTGCCACCAGATTGAATGGCTGAGGCGGTTTGATCGATCTCCATCTCCCCAAAAGATGGATTGCCCTGCTGTTCGGCCATCGTCACACAAACCAAAAGCGGAACGAAGATCACACCCATTGCCGCAAGCAGAGCCCATCCCTGACGACGGTCCCCGATCATGTCCCCAAAAGTGTAACAGAGCGCGGCTGGGATAAGCACGATGGCAAGCAATTGGAGAAAGTTGGACAAAGGTGTTGGGTTTTCCAGGGGATGGGCAGAGTTCGCGTTGAAGAAACCTCCTCCGTTTGTCCCCAGTTGTTTGATGGCGATTTGTGATGCTGCCGGACCAACAGAAATCGCCTGGGTTGTCACCGGTTTTCCATCCGCATCAACAAGCGGCTCCAAAAGTGGGACGATTTGCGGGGGAGAGAATGTCTGCACGACGCCTTGAGAGGCAAGTGCCAACGCAAGAACGCTCGAAAGGGGCAATAGTATGTAGATCGTCCCCCTTGTGAAATCGACCCAAAAGTTCCCGATGGTGTTGGCTGTTCGGCGCGTAAAACCGCGTACAAGAGAAATCAGAACCGCCATGCCCACCGCCGCGGAAACAAAGTTTTGAACGGTCAAAGCGAGCATCTGGGTCAAATAGCTCATGGTCGATTCACCACCATACCCTTGCCAATTGGTATTGGTCATAAAGCTTATTGCGGTATTGATCGCCAAATCGTGGGGTACTGCCGAAAAACCATCCGGATTAAGAGGCAGAAATCCCTGAAATTGTTGAATCAGGTATACAGCGAGAAAACTGACCAAACTGAGGCAAAGCACAGCCATCGAGTACAGTTTCCACGTCATCTCGGCTTGACTGTCAATACCGCTAATCCGGTAAACAAGCCGTTCGATCGGCCCGAGAAATCGGTTCGCAAAAAAAGCAGAGCCTGAGTATACCCGAGCCATGTACGCGCCAAGGGGTTTCACAAAAACCAGGAGGACCCCTAAAAAAAGGACAATTTGAAAAATATTGTTGGTGTTCATGAGAACTTCTCCGGCATCATTAGGGCTATCCCAAGATAAATTGCCAAGAGCACCGTCAAAACAAGTGCAAGAATCATTGTCCAATCCAAGATCAACTCTCCGCATAAGCATGGCAACCTGAACGATCAGGATTTGGGAATGGATCCCTCATTGCCTGAATGACCCCCTAAATTGCCTTTGGGATGCCGGAATCTTAAATATTTCCAGATCCGATCATTCCTTCTTTTTAAGCAATTTTCCCATCAAGTGGTCGACAAAAGGGAACCGGGGTTTATCAAAATTGTGTAAAGACGGGAATCTGGGTCAGGTTGGCGACATAATCAGGACCTGGAATGGGAAACAGCACCGCCCCGGGTCCCCTCAAAAAGAGAACTCCGGGGCGGTGCTGTTTGGATAAAAACGATTTGCTTAAAGGATCTGGGGAAGAGTGCATGGATTGCGCGGCGGGTTAAAGTCCGCACGGCAAAACAATCCTCTACCCCAAGCACATCACCGTTTCAGCTCAGATCAATCAGCGACAATAGCAACAGGGTGGTTCCATTAACCATGGCGTGGGCCGTCATCGGGGCGATCAGACTATTGCGGGTTTCACGCAAGACACAAAAAAGCGTCGCCAAACCACCCAAAGCGGGCAGCCCAAGAATTCCCTGCGGATGGATTGAGGCGAAAAGCACCGAAGAGATCAGCGTGCTTATCCAGAACGATGGCCTTGTGCCCGAACCCCGGGAGGATTCACGCAGATGCCGGTAAAGGAACCCGCGGAAAAAGATCTCCTCCACCAGAGGCGCCATCACAACCGCCGCAAACACTCCCAAAAACCAATCAAAGCGCGTCCCCTTGGCAAGCTGCATCGGGAGAGGGTGCTCGGGTGTCGGGGTGTTCGGAAACGACTGGATCAGTCCGGCCGTGAAGCACAAAAGCACAAGCATCACGGGCCAAAACGCCAGGTTCCCCAGAATTCCGGCCGGGACTTCGCGCAAAGACAGGTCCTGACGGGAAAGGCCGATCAGTCCCAAAAGTTCCCTGGAGGAAACCCCGCGGGCCAAAGGCCAGGCTATGGCTCCCAAGCTCAGAATCTGCACCAGAATTCCGCCCATTAGCCCGTGCATCCCCGTGGCTGGAACAAGCCAATAGGAGACGCCAAAGCTCAGAACCATATAGGAAACAATCCAGACCGCAAAAGTTTCCATTAGGATCGGCGGAGCGCTGATCGCCAATTCACCCGGTGAGGAAAGCCCACGACCAAGCGGCCCCTTTGACCCGCGAACCCAAAGCGCGACAAAGACCACGATCCCCGAGAGGATCAATCCCATAACCACCAACGAAGCCATGCCAATCCCCATGGCGAACCGGGCAAGTCGTCCAAAGTAGGAAAACGGCTCGCGAATCCAGAGCTCGGCATCCTCTGGGGAGGGTGGCGCGTTCCCGGGAATGGTCGCGAACCAGCCAAGCTGGTCGGCCAGAGTTTTGCGGGCCTGTTCGCCGATGGGGGCAAGCGGATCGTTGGCCCTTCGTTTCACCCAGTCCTGGACAATATCAAAGGTAGGTTTCAGTCCCGCCTCTTCCGCAGTTTTGCCGACAGCATCCAACCGTTTGAGCGCGGCGGGCGAGCCTACCGTTGAGGCCTCGACAATTGCCAATGCGATTGTGCCCCGTGGGCCCTGGTTTTGAAGAGGTGTTTCCAGTTGCTTGATTACATCGCTGGCTGGAACTCGCGATGCGATTTGCATCCCCCAATAAAGTTTCGCTGCCAACGATTCCGCAAGCAGCGGTTCATTGCGCGCAGGCGCAGCAATTTCTTCAGGCTCAGCGGCCGGAAAAATCTGATTCCGGTTAAGGATCAACCCAACAACCAAAAGAACCAGGATCCAGGGGATCAGCGGAATTCTGGGCTGGGGAGGCTCGGGCTCAGGTTCTTCCATGGAGTAGGCATCGTCAAAGTCTTCACTCATTCTGCCGACTCCCAGAGTCTTTCGCCGCCTGTAAACGCGTTGGAGTTGCTTCCCAGAATCGCGCCCGGAGGAAGCTCGGGAAGTTTCTTGGCGTTGCCTCCACCAAGGACAACATAGTCCGCGATGAGAACCATTTTCAGTCTTTGAACCACATCAAACACAATTCTGGACCACCTTTTAAGACCCATACGCTTGAGCGATCGGGTTCCGACCCATTCCTCAAAAGTAAGTTTCCTTCGATAGGGGGCGTGCCCCATCTCCAGGGGTGCCACGGTTCCATCAATAATCAGCGTGGTCCCAAGGCCCGTTCCCAATCCCAGGAAAAGCATCCGCCCACCCTGATAACTTCCCAAAGCCTGCATGGCGGCATCATTGATCAGGCGGGTTGGCTTGCCAAGGGCTTTTTCAAAATCAAAATCCATCCATCCCCGGCCCAGGTTGGCGGGTTCCAGCGCGACCTGACCTCGAACGATAGGACCGGGGTAGCCAACACTCAAGCAATCAAAATCCAGATCGCGAGAATGTTCCAACACCCCATCGACCATTTCCTGGGGAGTCAGGGTCGGGCCGGAAGGGAACTTGCGCACATCTTCCGTGCCGGAAAGTCGAATTTTTACATTTGTGCCCCCGACATCGACCACGAGGATCTTTGGGGCGTTTTTCTTTTTGGTCATGGTCGGCCTCACTTTGCCGGAACAAGTTCCTGTTCCGAAAGAATACTCAGGTAAAGGCCATGGGGCCCATCACCGTTGGTGATTTTCACAAAAATGCTGTTTTCGCCCGCCTTGAGTTTTACAGGTATGCGAAACATTCCCGGACTCGCAGCACTTTTCCCATTCTGTTCGTGTACCAGAGCACCATTGATCCAGATCCTGCTTCCATCGTCGGCGCCAAGGAGCAGGGTCGCTTCCTGGTCCACAGGACTTTTGACTCCGGTGGTCAGAAAGGAATAGCTGCTGTTTTTGTCTGTGCCATGAAACGCCGCCAGGTCCAGATACCCATCCGCCGCCACACGAATCGGTTTCCAGGAGGTTGCTTTACCCGACTTGTCCTTAAGTTGGGAATAAGCACCGGCTATATGTTCAATAGGCGAGTTCGCGGTCAGGGCGGAGCCATCCTTGTCGGGAAATGGCCCCAAAATCTGCCAGGCGGCTGGGGTCGTCGAGCCAGTCTTGAGGGTCAAAAGGTATTCGGCCAAATCAACCAGATCGTCTTCGCTCATCCATGCCACCAGGTCCTGGGGCATGATCGAAACCTTGCTCTTGGCTCGGGCTTCGATGTCTGGGATTGCGATCCGGTGGTCTTTGCCGTTTCCATCCCTCAAGGTAATCGCCTCGGCGGTTTCCGAAAGTACCAAGCCACTAATGATTTGTCCATTTTTGGTTTCAATTACCGAGACGATGTATTGGTCGGCGATTGCTTTGGACGGGGTGAGAAGACTGTCCAGAAGGTTTTCCTTGGAGGCCTTTTTACCAATTAGCGATAGGTCAGGACCGATATCGCCTCCGCTGCCCATGGCCCTGTGACACTTGAGGCATTGAAGCTCGTTTTTGGCGCTTGCCTCAAAAAGGGCCTTGCCGCGATTGGGGTCGCCCTTGCGAATTGCCAGATCCGCTGCTTTGGGCAGCTTGGCCAAGTCCAGTTTCCCGGGTGCGGGATAGGCGATCATGGCTTTATTACGGATGATCTGATAGGGGCTGTTGCGAAGTAGTCGTCCGACTTCCGATGCCAAAGCCGGAGCCATGTCCGCTTTAGGAAGGCTCAATAGCCAATCGCTCCCCTTTTGGGTCGAAACCAGCACTTGGACCAGCTCCGATGCGACAGGTGACGCCTTTTTAGGATCAGCAACTTGCAGGGCCTTTTTGAGTACCTCAAGAGCGCTTGTAGCCTCCTTGGCATCGCGGGTTTGAAGCAGGGTTCCCAAACCGGCCAAAGCGGCCACGCGAGTTTCCGGGTTTTCCAAACCCTTGGCCAAAGCGGCGACAGCCTCCGGGCGATCGAACCGCCCAAGAGCGTTCAAGGCAGATGTCCTGGAGGAGGCCACATAGTCCTGAAGTTTGGTGGTGGAGGCCAACCCATTTGCGGAAAAGCTCAATGCTGCGGCTTTGGCCCCCGCAACATCTCCCGAATTGGCAAGCTCGATCAGACCTGGAAGCGCGGCATCGATTTTGGCGGCTCCGGCAATTTTTGCCCACAAGGCTCGATCTTTGAGCGCGTTTAGTTTTTGGGAAAATTCTTCATCCTTTGCCAAAGCGGCCCACTTGCCTCCCAAAAAGAGCAAAAGCTTTTCTTCGGCCCTTTTTTGGACGGGTACTGGTTGGTATCCCGAGAGCACTTCAAGTAGAACCTTGCCAGAGGACAGGCTGTCTTCTGCGGCAAGAATATCAATCAGGTCCGCCCGCTGGCTTTCGGGAATGGAAGTGTCGGAAATGCGCTTGGCGATTCCGGTGCTGAAGCTCGCGGGCCGCAGATCAAAGACCAGTTGGGCAACACGGTCCGACCAACCACCAAGCACCGTTTCCAGATCAGCCATCACCACATCGCGCCGGGCACGGTCCGCGCCCGCGCTGATGTTCAAGGCCTTGGAGAGGAATACATCCCCCGCCTGATAACGCTTGACGATTTCATCAAAAGCGGGACGAAGCTTTTCGGGATCGGAGTTGCGCCAGACCAGCAAAAGTTCCCGAAGGACCGAGGTGGGCGCCTTTTCCACAAAAGCTTTCCATTTTTCTGCGGGACCATCCAGCCATCCGGGAATCCTGGAATCGACGCGAACGGCCAATTGGGCCAGGCGTTCATCGGATCCCATTAGCGCGCTATCCAAAAGTGATTCTACTTTTTTGCGATCCGCTTCTTCGAAATTGTCCTTCAAGTCTGCCAAAAGGCCAAGGGCCCGGGCATTAAGAAATGGGCCGGATTTGGCTTGGGCAACTTCAAACAAAAGGGGTGCTGCGCTTTTGCACCTTTCCTGGATCCTCGCAATCGCGCCGGCCCGCGCCGCAAGGTTGGGCGAACCCAATGCGTTTACCAGGCCCTCCTCGCTACCAAGGTCGTATTCCACCCTGGCAAGCTTGTATCCCTTGGGGGCAAGGCGATAAATGCGTCCACGGGTGATATCACCCATACCGTGGCCACCGACGCCCGGGTCGTACCAGTCGGCCACAAACAATGATCCATCCGGGCCAACCTGCACATCGCTGGGGCGAAACCAGGGGTCGCTGGAGGTGATCAGGTTTTCGGCCTCGACTTCGTAACCGGCCCCTTTGCCTTTCAGGAGGTAACTTCGGACATGACGCGGGCCGGCATCGGTGTGCAAAAGCATTCCCTGATATTTCTCCGGGAGGAGTTTCCCCTCGTAAATACTCATGCCCGTTGGGCTGCCAAAGCCCGTGCGAAGGATCTTGGGGACGATACCCGGTTGTTCCTCGTGCCAGTGGGTTTGGCCCGCACCACGGGGGTGGTAGCCATAATTCCCATCGGGCATCACGAAACAGATCCGGGTCTGCTGATTGCCATCGTCATCATTGTCGGAAAGAAACACGGACCGAAAACTGTCCATCGATGCCATGTAGTTGTTGCGGAAGTTGTGCGCATAACGGACCAGGTCGGTCCCGTTGGTTTTACAACTCCAAACCGTTCCCGCGCGACAATCGGTGCCGTTGGAAGTCCATGCCTTCCCTTTGGCATCACTTGACTGGAGTTTGTTGACCCCGGCATCACCAACCGTGAACCAAAGCCTTCCATCGGGACCAATCTGGATGCCGTGGACGCCATGGTCGTGGTCGATCCCCTGAAAACCTTTGAGCAGGGTTTGGGGAGGTCCATCGGCCTTGAGGTCACCATCCGCATCATCAAACGCCCAGATTTGAGGAGATTGACAGACGAAAACCTTTTGCCCTTTGGCTGTGGGGAGGATTGCAATGCCCAAAGGGCTCTCGACATCAGGCGATTGGTAAAAAGTGGTTACCTTGTCCGCTTTGCCATCAAAATTGGTGTCCTCAAGGACCAAAATCCTGTCACCTTCCTTGCGGGTTGGCGGCTTGCCCCGAAGGCGGTTGCGGTAGTTAATCGCTTCACAAACCCAAATGCGACCTTTGTGATCAATCGTCAGGGTGGTTGGATTGACAAAAAGTGGCTCGGATGCCCAAAGCGTCGCCTCAAGACCGGGTGCCACGGTAAAGCTTTTTAGCGTGGCTTCGGGCCCAAGTTGGGCAAACGCCTGGAAATTGATTCCAAACAGTCCAAGGATCGCTGCGAGGAGAAAGGCGCGCATGGGTGGATGCATCCGGAAAGGTTGGGGAGGGATAAACCGGAAAAGGGCACATGAATCCTTCTTTTATTCTATGTGGCTGGCAAAGGATGTCCCCAACCGGGCGTTTGCAAGAACCCGACCACGAATTTATTTCGTCTTTCCATTCCAGGCGGGTTTGCAATTCCTTTGGTGGTTTGGGCAAACATAAGGGCCGACGGTTCCTAGAATAAAGTTGCGGCCGACTTGACCGATGGGCGAATCCTGCCAAGAATTCCTCTGCCTACCCGGGCCGGTGGCCCCCGAAAAAGTGTGGTGAGCTTCATGATCGTCTTCGGAAACACATTTCCACCCTCAAAGCGTTCGGGTTTTTGGGCCCAGTGTTTTGCCCAAATCGCCTCCACCCAAATCGCCTCCAATCGGGGTGGAATCAAGTTTCTTGTCATTTCCCTGTCTGGTTTGGCGCTCCTGGCCGGATGTTCCGACCCTGAAGGGATCCGCGAATATGCCGCCCCCCGGGATGTGGTTGCCAAACCCGCTCCCGCAATGGCGTCCCCCGCAACCACAGGCCCGACCCGAATGCTGGCAGCGATCCTTGCCCGGCCGGATGCGACCTGGTTCGTCAAGCTCATGGGGCCTGTTTCGCAACTGGAAAGCCAGGGCGCGCCTTTTATCTCTTTGTTGCAAAGCATCAAATTCGAAAAACCGGACGAGCCAAGCTTTACCGTTCCTGGCGGCTGGACCAGGGACGACAGCAACCCGGCCCGTTTCGCGACTCTTAAACTTCCAAGTACAGCAGGGCCAATAGAGGCAACAATTATCAAGCTGGGAGCCCAGGCCGGTTCCGATCTC
>CAMBMH010000075.1 GCA_945868575.1 Singulisphaera sp. GP187
TTCAACCGCCCCTGCCGCGCCGATCAGGTGGCCGATCATGGATTTGATCGAGGAAAGGGGGACCTGTGAGGCGCCTTCACCGAAGATCTTTTTGATGGCCATGGTTTCCATCAGGTCATTAAGGCGGGTACTGGTTCCATGGGCATTGATGTAGCCGATTTCCGAGGCATCCGTCCTGGCTTCTTTCAAAGCCCAATTGATTGCGCGAACAGCTCCCTTGGCGTCGGGATCGGGTTTGGTTACCGAATAGGCGTCAAAGCTGGTCCCCATTCCAAGGACCTCCGCGTAGATTTGAGCACCCCGGGCTTTGGCATGTTCCAATTCCTCGAGAATTAGAACACCTGCCCCTTCACCCAGCACAAATCCATCCCGCTGTCCGTCAAAAGGGCGGGAAACTTCCTCAGCGGCTCGGTTGGCAGGGCTTAAAGCTCCCAAAGCACTGTAAGCCAGCATCAGGAGAGGATCCAGGCGGCTATCTGAACCGCCAGAAATCATGATGTCGGCATCTCCCCGGGATATGAGGCGAAAGGCTTCACCCACGGCCTGAGTGCCCGCGGCACAAGCGGTCGTAATTGTGGAATTAGGGCCCTGTGCATGATGAACCAGGGATATGTGAGCGGCCAGCATGTTTGGCAAATATTTGAGAATCCAGAGCGGTGCCAGTTTTCCGGCACCCTGTTGGCCAAGGTTATTGCAAAAGTTCGGGTCTTCGTTATGAAAAGCCTCGCACAAGAGCGGGCTGATTTCCCCCAAATCAACCGGAACCATTCCTGACCCCATAACCACACCAAAGCGTTCGGGGTCGATTTTCGAAATATCCAGACCAGAATCCTGCATGGCCAAAGAAGATGCGACCACGCCAAAACGGGCCGCCCGGCCCATAATTTTAACGCTTTTGCGGTGTTCGGGGGGAAGGTATTTGGGGAAATCCATATCCGGAACCTGTCCGGCAATACGGACAGGATGTTTTGAGGCATCAAAACAGGTGATTGGTTTCACTCCGCTTTGGCCCGAAACGCAAGCGCTCCAAAAGTCGCTCTTTCCGATACCGTTGGGAGCAACCACTCCCAGGCCGGACACGACGACTCGCCTCATGGATCAGATTCCTTGCTTGGGATCAGGGGTAAAAAGACGCCCCGACCGCTAATTCTTCTTGTAGCTTCTCAAACTTCCCAAATTATCCATTCCGTCCAAACGGATTTCAATGGATTTTTGGGGGAGATCAACAAAGATTTCCCCGGTAGGATCGCTAAAAACGGACCATAGGGGTTATCACTTCCAAAGAAGGCAAACCCCGTTGGCTCCCAGTTTCCCAATCCTTGGCATGCGGAATCCGCTTTATGAAACCTTCCCTTTGGGTGAAAACGGACCTAAACGCCTTTTTCGGGCTGGCACTTGATAATGTTGCCGTATTGATTCTGCTCCTGGGACTTATTTCTGGGACAGAGTCACTGAAAGAGCAGGTGGATTCGGGAAGATTTGTCTTTTCGCCCGATTTTGTCGTCTCCCACATGATCCCCGGAACTGCTTTGGGGGTTCTGGTCGGGGATCTTGCGTTTTCGGTAATGGGATTTTTTTTGGCGAGACGGCTTGGACGGACTGTAACCTCAATGCCACTAGGATTGGATACTCCAAGCACTTTTGGAATGGCTTTTTTGGTGCTGTTGCCTGCCTTAACTTTGGGGCATCAAAAGTTTCCCGATGATGCAACGGCTGCGCAAAATTTTGCCTGGCATGTTGGGCTTATGGTTTTGGTGATAACAGGAGTTATCAAAATCATGCTTGCTCCATTTGGAAACTTGATCAGGCGACTCCTTCCCAGGGCGAGCCTCCTTGGGTCCTTAAGCGGGATTGCTTTGGCACTGATTGCCTTTATGCCTCTCATAAACGATGGTATTGCCTCAATTCCTTTGGTGGGAATGGTCACATTGGGGCTCATGGTGGGGGCCTTGGTTGCCAACCTTCAGGTTTTAAAACTCCCTGGAGTATTGGGCGCGGCGTTGGTCGGGTGTGTCCTAACCGCGGTCGCGGGACTCCTTCCTGAATCCATTCCCATGGCTCCGGGTTTTTCGCATCAACCACTTCATTTTGAATGGACCGGGATCCCATGGGTTTGGGGGGGCCTTGGTGGGGAATATCTGGATTCGGTCCTTAGGGCCGGGGTCGATCGTTTGCCGGTGATCTTGCCTTTCGCTTTGGCGACCATCGTTGGGGGGATCGATTGCACCGAGAGTGCTGCGACGGTTGGGGACGAATATGACACCCGCGCGGTCCTGTTCACCGAGGCTATTGCCAGTCTCGTTGCGGGCGTATTTGGAGGAGTCATTCAAACCACCCCATACATTGGTCATCCTGCCTATAAGAAGATGGGGGGGGAAATTGGCTATACGCTGCTGACCGCTCTATTCATTGGCGTGGCCGGTTTTACCGGAGCCTTTTACCTTTTGGAGTACATTCCGAAATCGTGTCTTTATCCGATTCTGGTTTTTGTGGGGATCGAGATCACCGCATCCAGTTTCCATGCCACCGAACCAAAACACTTGCCTGCCCTGGCATTGGCGTTTTTGCCCGCGTTGGCTTACTTGATGACCCTTGGACTTAAATCCAGTTTTGGAATTGCAACTCCTTCGGGGATCGGATTTGTCCAGACATTGCGTTGTGTGGGGAACGGCTTTTTGATTTCTTCAATTCTTTGGTCCGCCATGTTGGTTATGGTGATTGACAAGCGCGCTGTGGCCGGGGTGGCATTTGCCCTGGTCGCCTCCCTTTGCAGTTTTTTTGGGGTGATTCATTCCCCCCTTGGGGATGAACATGTTGGACTACCCTGGATTGTTTTGGGTCAAATTCAAAAAGAATTTGTTGAAGCTGTCAAATATCAGACACCTTACCACTGGGCCGGGGCCTATTTGATGCTGGGTGGGATTTTTGCCATCTGGGCGGTGATGATGAAAAAATCCTCGGAGTCCACCACGAAGGTATAGCCAGGCTTTCACAATTTCGGCGACAGGTTTTTCATTCGGAATTCCGGTTGGAAAATGTCACTATTGTTCAAGCTTTGCCTTCCAGTTGGGACTCGTTTGTGTAAGGATTTCCCGGATGGCCGCGCGGCGCTCGGGGGTCAGGTGGGCGTACTTTTCCTCCGGGCTTCCTTTTTTCAGGATCTCAACAATCTTTTTGGTGGCCGCGTCCTTAGCCTCTTTGGGAAGGCCTTCAAATGATTTGGTCAAAACCAGATAACTCAAGGGGTATTTGAACATCCTTTCGTTGAGGTCAAAATCCCGGAGAGAACGCCCATGGGAATCTTTTGCGCCCCTGGCCGAAAATTCGGATGCGAAAGGGGAAGTACCGGTGACCTTGCCGCCCAAAGGCGCCTCACCACAAAAGAAGAGGTATTCGACGAGGCTTTCACAGGCGGAATCAATTCTTCGGGCCGTGCTTTCGGAAAATCCTTCCGTTGTCCGTTTGAGGATCCGATCGAATTCCTCCTGTTGATGGAGGGCGATCCTGGTTTCCAGGGCGGCGCGAGTGATCCTGTTGTGGGCCTCCGCCTGGTGTTCAAAAACCAGAAGCGCCACCAGGTCGCTGTGGGGGGCGAGGTATTCCGTGGTTTCGCAAAGTTTGGAAAGATCGGTCAGGTTGGAGCCCTTGGGATTTTCCTCAGGGGGATTGCGGGTGTTTTGCGGAAGCGTCATGTTCCCCAAGTGATGGCGCCCGGGAGTCGTTCCGGATACGAACCAGCCACCCCACCTTTTGGCCAAGGGGGTGGAATGTTCCACTCTGTGACTTCCCAGGGAAAAGAGAGGCTGTCCCTCCCGGTCAGGGTAGACGGAACGGGCAAGGTGGCCGGGGAAGCCTTGAGTGACAGAGGAACCGTGGCAAATCAGGCAGGAGTCCGTTTGCCTTTGGAACCTGGGTGTTTTTTGTTTGATTTGCTCCAGGATGTAAAAGGCTGTTCCCAATTGGGGATCGGCAACGGAGACCTCTAGCACATCGCCTGATTGACAGAATCCGATGTAAACCTCATCGTTGAAATAAAGTGCCCTGGGTGTGGTGGGGGAGATTTTGTTGCGCTGAAGGCTGGTTTTGGAAAAAACCAACATTTGGGAGGAGATTGGAACATCCAGAGCTTTCAAAACCCCCGGAAGGTAGCCCCATTTCTTTTCAAAAGCGAGTTTGCTTTTCCCGGATTGGATGGCTTCCTGGAGCCCCGAAATGGAATTATTTTCTTTGGCTGTTGCATAGCTGATGGGTGGGGATTCCAAATCGGCGGCGATAAGGGTGCCAATATCCCGAAATAAGAAGAGTGAAGCCAAGGCGATCAACCTGGAAATACGCCGATTCCGGTTTGCCATGTTCAATCCCCCTCCGGATGGAAAATATCCACTGGGATATTCTAGTGCATATAAAAGACATGCGTGTCCGCAATTTTGTCGTTCGGTCAATTTCGCCTCAGAAAAAACCAATCTGGGGGGACTTGGCCGATTTTCGGGATGGTAAAGTTCGGGGTGATGCCGAAGTTTGTCCTGGATTCCAGCAAGTCCGCCAGAAAGTGGCATAGTTGACATGATGAATTCCGGGATGGAATTCTCTCACGACATTCGAAGGCTGAAAACAGCCAAGAGGGTCCCATGGATCGGAAAAAAGGCCCCAAAATGCGCAAAATTCTTATGGCAGTGGCCCTTCCGGTATTGGGGCCTGCCTTTGGCCAGTTATTGGGATTGGGAGCTTTGCCCGCCTGGGCTCAAACTCCGCAAATTCAGAGCTCCCAGGATAACAATCTTGGGGCTCCCCTGAATTCCGCCAGTTCCAACCCAAAGGAACAACCGGTTCTACCCATTCCCCGAGCGGGTTCGATTGTGCCCAATTGGCCGATCGTATCCCTTATGCCCGCCAAGGTGCGGGTGATTCTCCATTACAGTATCGATGCCGAAAGATTTACCCGGGTCTTTGCTTATCGGGAAATGATGGCTCAACTGAAGTCAGCAGGTTTTGAACGGGATATTGAGGAAGATCCCGATCCCAGCGAACCGGAAAATAGCAAACACATCCTGCTATCGGGGGTTCTTCCCGCAAAATCCCTCCAAAGGGTTGGAGGACTGACGGCCATTCGTTCTGTATTGGCCATGCCCGAGGGTACCGATCTTGCCAAAATCGGAGAATCTTTGGTTCGGGTGGAAATGATGCTTGGGCGGGGCAGTCGTAGGGTGATTTTGGATACATCACCGGCAACCCATAAAGCGCTCGAAACGCTTGGATTCAAGGAAGCCGGAGTCTACGATCACTATTTGGGAACCCGACTTTTGGGCATGTTGCCTGCGGCCAATCTTTTGAAAGTTGGGCCAATGCTTGGGCAACCCCTTTCCAAGCGGGAAAATCTCGAACCCTATCAGCCGGTGCTGGTGGTTTGGGCCGATCCCCAGGTTCAAGCCGTGGCCCCGGTACCAGCCCCTTTAGTTATTCCGCCAATTATGGAAAAGGTGGCCTCGGAACTTCGGCCCATTATGGCGGAGGACAACAAGCCTATTCGGGTAGAAATTTTGTTTGATGAATCGTTTCCCAATCATGCCACCGCTATTGAGCGAATTGGTGAAATCGCACCCAATGCAGTTTTCGAGGCCCTTTTAGGGCCGGCAGTGACAGTTGTTGGGCCGGTTTCCGAGATTCGCAAATTTGTGAATCACCCTTCGGTCAATGCGGTTCGGCCCGGGCCGGTGGCGACGATAGGGTCCGTGCGCGGTGTCAAGGATTTTCAGCCGGTTCGCACGGAACTTTCACGGTCCGAATCCATTGGTGTTACCAAATCTTTCCGTGAAGGGACCGTTATTATCGCAGACGATTTCCGGGGTTGGGAAACACTTTACAAACCTGCACCGGGAAGCAAATCTCCAGTTCGGTTGATTGACCTTACCTGTGAAAGAAATTCCCAAATCCTTCCGGATGCCTTTGCAGGAGCCGTGAATGAAAAGGGGCCGGGAACGCTCCTTGCCCAAAACATTTTGGCAGGTAATCCGGGGAGCCCACTCTTCCTGGTTCGGGTTGATCCTTCGGTTCCAGCAATGGTTTTGCGTGTCGCCAAAGCGATTAATGGTGACGATTCGTTAACTGATGAGCTAATGGCGCGTCGGCTTGGCGAAATCCGTGAGGATCGCCTGAAACTTCAGGAACAACGCGAGATCTTGGAGAAGGATTGGAAAGCCAACGGTGACGATTTTGGTGAGGAAGCCGGGCCGCTTAAGAAGAGAATGGAGTATCAGAAGGCTCTTAAGGAGTTGGAGGCAAAAGAAAAAGACCACCATGCCCGCCTTGAGAGGTTTTTGAATCACCAAAAGGGTGTGTCCGATTTGGCTACGGCAAGGTTGGTCCTTTGCCCATTGGTCTGGAATGAGGGACTTCCCCGTAGCGGGGCAAGTACCCTGAGTCGGTGGATGGATGATCGCCCGTTCCGTGGGGCTTTATGGCTTCAGTCCGCAGGGGATCGACCAGGTCAGTCGTGGAATGGAATGTTTAGGGATCACGACGAAAATGGGGTAATGGAGTGGTCTATGCTCCCTCCCGGAAAAGATGCATTTGCGGTAGAAAATATGCCCCTTTTGTATCAAACCCAGGGGGGTGAAAAGCTCCAGGATCAGCTTCCTGCTGATACCTTGGTGCGGGTAACGGTCCAATGGCGGGAACCACGCGATCCTTACTTCAACAAAACGGACCGCAAAGCAAGTCGTTCACCGATTGCTGATTTGAAACCTAAAATGGTTCGTTTGGAACCCACAAAAGGGGAAAGCCGATTGGCGGATCGGGCTATATTGGGCCAGGCCTCCGGCCCTCCCCTGTTGATCGACCACACCATGCAAAGTGCGGTTTTTGAATCGCATATCTTTTTTGTTGTGCCCCAAACGGGGCGATACGAACTTCGGATTGAGGGGATGGTACCCAATTCGATCATTCCCGCCGGGGCCCCACAACTACCTATCAATCGGCAAAAGCCTGAAATTCATCCGGTTGTTTGGTTAAGGACCTTCAGCCAAGGTGGGTCGGTTGTGTTTTCCCAACCAGGCGAAAGGCCCGTGGTTGGAGTTCCAGGCGATGCCCAGAGTGTTTTGTCCGTTGGCGAAACGCATGCAATCGAGGGAAGTTTGGGTGCAACCCTTCACTTATCCAATCCCAAACCTGATTTCCGAAAAAATCCAAAGAATGGTTCGGAAAGTTCGGTAGACCTTTTGGCAAAAGTAGCTCAACGAATTTGGATGCTCCACCATCCAGACCAGGACATTCGATTTTGGAGGCAACAATCCAAGGATTGGGATTCAAATCCAAGTCCACAAAGCCGTTGAGAAATATTTGCTTTTTTTGGATAAAAGCCGTGTTCTCGGTAGGCTAATAAATAAGAAGGGTCAATTCTATTCACCCAGAAATCTGGGATAAGACCGGGAACCTGTCTGTGAAGGCAATTATAAGTGATATCCATGGCAATCTGGAAGCGCTAACGGCGGTTCTTGAGGACATAAGAGCGCAAGGGATAACCCAGCGTTATTGTCTAGGTGATGTGGTTGGATACGGGCCCAATCCCAGGGAATGCGTGGACTTGGTTCGCGACTTTGACCTGGTTTTGCTCGGAAACCATGACAATGCTGCGATTTTTGACCCCGAAGGGTTTAATCCAGCTGCTGAGCAAGCCATTTTCTGGACGCGTGATCAACTTGAGCAATCCGATGAGTCGCCCATGCGCCGACAGGAGCGTTGGGATTTTCTCTCCGAAAGGCCCAAAATGCACCGGGAAGATCCTTACCTTTTTGTTCATGGTTCCGCCCGGAATCCAATGAATGAATATGTGTTTCCTGATGATATATATAACCAGCGCAAGATGGATATCATTTTCCAGAGAGTTCCCAAAATCTGCTTTCAGGGCCACACTCATGTTCCTGGAATTTTTACCCAGTTAGACGCCAACCAATTCAACTTTCAGTCCCCGGATCAGTTTGACTTCACATTCTTCCCAGGTGACCAGAAAATCATGTGCAATGTGGGATCCGTGGGCCAGCCGCGTGACCTCGATCCCCGTTCGTGCTATGTGGTGCTGGATGATTCCGGCCGGATTCATTTTCGCCGGGTGGCCTACGATTTGGACACCACGGTGAAAAAGATTCATGCGATTCCTGAGCTTAATAATTTCCTTGGCGATCGACTTCGCCAGGGGCGGTAAATTTTCCGGTTGGGCCCGCGCCTTTTGGTGTGAACCTACCTCCATTCGAAACCCTTGGCCTCGGATCCCATGCGTCAGAATAACTGGTGGTCGATTTTTTTGATTTTTGGAATGTTCCTTTTATGGATGGAACTGGGAAATCTCTTGTTTCCACCCAAAAAAGTTGACAAGGCCGACCTTGTAAAGGTGGAAGGTGCCTCGGATCCATCCGGGACCAAAGATAATCAGGATAAAGGTCTGTCCAAGTCCGGTCAAAAGGGTGGGCCCTCTCCCGGCGCATCCCTTGCTAAATCGTTTGCCCCCTGGAAACCGGAAACCTGGGTGACCCTTGGGTCCGGGAAAAAGGATAGCGATTTCCACATCGAAGCCAAACTGGACCCACAAGGTGCTTGTGTTCGTTCCCTGGTTCTCAACAAATTTCAAAAGGCCGACCTCAACGGGGTTCTGGTTCGGGAGGAGGGCGGTGAACCCGCCACTCTTGACCTGATTCCCCAGGATGAAATCACCCGTGCCGGGTCCTTTTTGCTTTACCACTACTCAGGCGATAGCTTGGGCGAGTATCCGTTGGATACTCTTGGTAAAGCAACCTGGGAAGTGGTGGCCGGTCCTGGTGGGAAACCGATTCAGGAAGTTACCCGGGAAGATGGCGCAAAAGGTGTCTGGGTTACTTTTCGGAGCAGTATCCGGGACATCCGGGTTGAAAAGATTTTTTCCCTCTATGAAGGGGAATATCACCTGGGCTTGGAAATCAAGGTTTCGCGTGAAAGCCTTCCGGGGGATGGGAAGGCTATTCCTTTTCGTTATCAGCTAACTGGTGGTCGTGGACTTCCCATTGAGGGTGCCTGGTATACCACGATTTTCAAAAATAGTATGATCGGGCATGAAGACCGCAAGGGTAATTTCGACCGTGATTACCAGGACGGTCGGGCATTAAGCGCCGCACTCGGTGGATATGAAGTCGATGCGCCTGATCGATTCATTCGCTATGCTTCTGTGGCGGTTCAATATTTTACATCTGCCATCGCTATAGATGACCGTCAAAAAGAGGATGCATTTATCATCAGGCGGGCTAGGCCAACGGTGGAAGTGGCGCTTTTCAAAGGGGTATTGCTCGACAAGCCCGAGGGGCAGTTGGTGGTCCGGGGGACGGATGGTAGGGCCCAAAGCTTTTGGATCGCTCCAACCGAGGCCGCCCGTAAAGCCGCCGCGGAACTTGTTCCGCAGTCCCAGGTTGCCCTGAGATACATCTGGGAGAGTAATCCTGAACCGGGATCTTTTCGGTATGTCGCTGTGGATTTTCAGGACCCTGATAAAACCAATGCCCTTTTTCAGGACGATGTGACTATTCGGGTTAGTAGCGCCCCGATGGAACTCAAGCCGGGTCAAACCGCGAACCACCGCTATATCCTTTACCACGGACCGGCAAAGCCAACCCAAATTCAATATGCCCGGGGCGAACACAAGGTCGATCCGAACCTGATCTCGCGCTATTCCGAAACGCTCAAGCTGGGCACGATTGTTGATTATCCCTCCGCGGTAGGTCGCTGGTTTTTCGGTTTTTCCTGGGTGGTGATTTTCTTTACCAATCTGATTCACAAGGTTTTAGCCTTGATGAGTTTCGTTATTCCGAGTTTGGGGCTTTGCATCATTATTTTGACGGTGATGGTCCGTGGGCTCATGTTTCCCATGAGTCGCAAACAGGCCATCATGAGCCTCAAGATGCAGCAGCTTGCTCCGGAACTCAAGGAAATGCAAGCCAAGCTCAAAGGCGATCAGCAGGCAATTGCCCGGGCCCAAATGGAACTGTACAGAAAGTACAACATAAACCCGGTGGGTAGCTGCTGGGTTATATTGCTCCAGATGCCTATCTTTATGGGCCTTTATTTTGCCCTTCAGGAAAGTATTCGTTTCCGGCTGGAGCCATTTTGGCCAACATGGATCCACAATCTAGCAGCTCCTGACGCGATGTTCAGTTGGGGTGATGGTATTCCGATGGTTAGTCGTCCTTCGGACTATGGATCTTTCCTGTATTTCGGGCCATCCTTTAACCTGTTGCCTTTGTTTGCCATGGCATTTATGGTGCTTCAGCAAAAGTGGTTTATGCCTCCTCCCACGACGGAGGAGCAGGAAATGCAGCAGAAGATGACCATGATCATGACGATGGTCATGGGACTGATGTTTTACCGTGTGGCAGCCGGAATGTGTCTTTACTTTATCGCTTCGAGCCTTTGGTCGCTTTCCGAAAGGAAGCTGCTCCTTCCCAAAAAGCTTCCCATGGGCGCCCAGGGATTGAATGGTTCCGTCGAAGTATTGGCGCCCCAAAAAGCGGCGCCTAAAGAGGACTATTCCCGTCGAAAAGTGCGAACTGTAAAAGATCAGGCCGTGCCCACCGGGTTTGCCGCGAAAATTCAGGCAATCAAGGATTGGTATGCGGATATTCAAAAGCGGGCATCCAAATAATTCGCTAATGGGTAATTGCCTTCGTTGGGGTCCGATTTACAGAATCACCCCTGGGGACATTTGACATGCTTTCCGGCCGGACCCGCCACGCCCTTGATGAGGTGATTGTGGCCCTTGCCACTCCGGCTGAAGTTTCGGAAAGGGCTGTGGTACGACTGAGTGGGGCGGGATGCCATAACATGGTATCCCGTTATTTTCGAACAAATTGCGACTTGGATCCAGCGGATCAACAGGCAACATCCGGATACTGTGTTCCCATCCCACGGCGGGTTTGGCTTGAAGGGGTACTATATTTCCCCTCGCTGGGTTCCATTCCAGCCGCAGTGCATTTTTGGCCTTCCGGGCGGGGTTACACCCGTCAGGAATCGGCGGAGTTGCACTTGGTCGGGTCAGTTCCATTGTTGGAATTACTCGTTCAAAACCTGGTGGAGTTGGGCGCCAGGATGGCTCAACCGGGCGAATTCAGCCTGAGAGCGTTTCTGTCTGGTGCGATTGATCTTTCCCAAGCCGAGGCGGTCGTGGCGCTTTCCCGGGCCCGTGGGGAATCGGAATTGGGCCTGGCAATGGAGCAACTTGCAGGCGGAATTCGTCATCCTGCCGAGGAATTGCGATCGGAATTATTGGACCTCCTGGCGGATTTGGAAGCAGGGCTGGATTTTGCGGATGAGGATATCTCTTTTGTTGATCCTAAACAGTTGATTTTAAGACTTGGATCCAGTGTTGCCCGGATTCGCAATCTCAAACGCCGCATGCGTGAAGGGGACACAAAAACCCCATTGCCCAGGATCGCGCTTGTTGGTCCACCCAATGCGGGAAAAAGCACACTTTTTAATCTTTTAACGAAGAGTGAATCCCGGGCAATTGTTTCCGAAATTCCTGGTACGACCAGGGATTGGTTGCAGGGGGAAGGTCTCCTCCCGGGCGGACTTTGTGTTAACTGGATTGATACAGCCGGCCTTACTGAGGTTCCTCTCGGGGAACTGGACGCGAAAGCCCAGGAAGCAACGAGGGATCTTTTCCTCAGGTGTGATCTTGTGGTTTTCTGTCATCCTGTTATGGCTGCAAAGCAAACGGATATTCTTCGGGAATTGCCTACGGAAATTCCAATGCTGCTTGTCGGAACACTCGCCGACCTGGTGTCCGTTCAAACAGGCCTTTCCTTTTTGGTTTCGCTAAGTCCGCAAAGTACCCAATGGGGACAATTTGGGGGCCTTGTTTCAAGCAAAACCGGCGAGGGGGTAAACGCGCTATTACTCAGGATTGAAGGTCAATTGGCTGCGGATGCCGAATCGCGCATCCCCCCGCTTGGTCGCTGCCAAACGCACTTGGAGCAGGCGGATGGCGCTCTTGCCCGGGCACATCGGCATGCCTTGGAAGAAGATCCGGTCGAGTTGTTGGTCCTTGAGATTCGGAGCGCGCTGGATGTGTTGGGGGAGATGACCGGGGCGGTCTATACCAATGATCTGCTTGACCGGGTCTTTACCCGCTTTTGTATTGGCAAGTAAATCGATTCCAAATGGCTACTTTGTTTTGAATTCTCCCAGTCTTTGACGGAAATCGACCGCCAAATCCACCTTGTTGTTTTTTCTGGCAATTTCCAGACCTTTGCGACAGGTTGACTGAAATCGAACGTTGTCACCTGATTTTGCATAAGCATCGGCCAGGGTGAGGAGAATTTCCGGGTTGGCGTCCCTAGACAATTTTGTGGCAATTCTTGCCTGAATCAAGGCCTCGTCATGCCTTCCCAAAGCGGTGAGTGCCTGGCTTAAGGCATCGCAGGCGGAAGATTGGGCGGGGTTGACTTCGAGGGATAGTTCGAGTGCTTTCGCCGCGTTTGCTGGCTCACTTTTTTGCATGAATGCCAATCCCAGATGAAAGTTGGTCTTTGCCATGAAAGGCATGATCTCATCCGCTTTTTTCAGGTGCTTGATTGCTTCGGTCGAACGCCCGGCCAGAAAGTCCAGCCATCCCATCATGGCGTGGCCGTAGGGTTCGTCCGGATCGATTTCCCCGACACGTTTCAAATGTTCCAAAGCGGATTGGTTTTGTCCATTCATTGCAAAAGCGAGGCCCAGTTTGCCTTCGAGCATGGCGAAGGTTGGCCGTTCCTTTAGTAGTTCGGCGAAAATATCCACCGATTCCCGGCTATTGCCATCCATCAGTTTCTGGTTTGCTTCGGAGAAGCGCGCGGTGAAATTATCCTCCGCGCCAATCAATTCGTTTAGGGTTTTCTTCGCTGGGTCGGATTGGGGATCAATTCTCAGAACTTCGCGTATCGATCCTATCGCCGCCAGTATTCTGAAGTTTTCACGGCGCGAAATGGTTTCCCGGGTCCAGTATTCCACAAGTTGGTCCAGAAGTTTCGCGGCCTCCATTTGTGATTTTTGATCTTTGAGAGAGTTGTAATAATGGAATAGAACATCTTTTGTGGATTCCGGATGAACGGCGATACGGTGGTCGTAGCGGCGAATCGGAGGCACGAAGCGGTCCTTGTTCGTGTGAAAATTGACATTCATCCAAATGCGTGGAGGCAAGTGGCATCCCACGCAATCCGCCCTGACGGCTTCTGGAATTTTTGGTTGCTCCTTGCAATCGGCGGGTTTGTGACACTTGGCGCACGATTTCGCTCCGGCGTCCTTTTCCCCTGGTTCGTGCGGTTTGTGTGGATTGTGGCAGGTGGCGCAAGTCAGTGATTCGTCCTTTTGGAAGCATTTGCTTTGACGGAGGCCCTTGATCTGGTTCGCGACATGGTCATCCTCGGGATATTTGGTGTGGATTGGTTTGAAAGCCTTATCCAGTGGCTGCCCGGGACGGTAGGTGAATGGTTGGCCGATTTCCCGAATGGCGTTGCTGTGACATTGGGCGCAAATGTCGAGTTGTCGTTCTCTGGACAGGGTTGCCGGGGCGATGATTTTGGCGCCGGTCGTATCGTCCGGATGGGTTTTGTGATGGGCGACATGGTCGGTTCCGGGCCCGTGGCAACGCTCGCAGGTCACCCCCAGGAGGAAACTGTCTGGTTTATAGCGGTTGCTTGTTCCGGGATAATATGCAAACCAGGTTGTGTGGCATTCCAGACAATTGGATGTCGCTTCCCGGGCAAATCCACCGGAATCGCCGAACCGAAACGCGGAGGTGATCCCCCAGGTTTCCTGCGGAAAAAGCCAGGCGACGGGAAGTTCGACCAATCGGTCCTTGTCCCAGGAAAAATTCACCTCATCCAGTCGGCCCCAACCATAGACAAAATCAATCTTTTTAGAATCTATAATAGATGTTTTTTTGTCTTGCCCCTCAAACTTTGCAACAGAAAAGAAATCATTGCCCTCTTTTTTCATTTCGAATTCCAGGCCGGGTTGGCTAAGAAGCGTATTTTTCCCGGGTTCAAATCCCCCTGGCATTAGTGCCGCCTCGGGAACCCGGATCGCGTTCGCGTGATTTGTTTTTTTGAATTTGCGAACCCTGTCCTCATGGCAAGGGGAACAGGCATCGATCCCCAAATAACCAGGGTTTTGTGGAAGGTTTTCAATGTCAGGCAATTCGGGTTCAGGGGGCAGTGTTGCAATGGATGAACGGGTATTAGGAAATGGCAACCATCCCGTTATTCCTAAACCTGCCAAAGATCCCAGCGTCAGAACACAAAATACCAGGCTGATCCAAAAAAAACGCCCGAAAAAACCGGATCCTTGGCCTACTGCTTGTGACATACCCTTGCACCTTATTAGGGGCGGAGAAACCAGTATGAACTGGTTGGGGACGGCCAATTCAGCCATTCCATTTCTCTTTTGCAAACCACCCAATTGCATGGTTAGGCTGCGCTTGGGTATTCTATGGTTCCATGACACACCCTTGACGGTCCTTAATGAATCCACTTAGCATGACTGAACAGGACGCATTTTTGCGCCTGATACGATCCAAGGAAGGCGAACGACCCAATATGTCTTATCAGCACCCTTTTCGCAGGCACCAAACTCGGGTTGTTGAGGTTGGCGGGGTAGCCATTGGTGGCGATAACCCCATTCGTGTTCAATCCATGACCACACCCGACACCCATATGGTGGCGGAAGTTGTGGAACAGATTCGCCTTTTGGAGGCTGCTGGCTGTGAATTGGTTCGTGTGACTGTTCCAAAAGCCGAAGATGCCGCAGCACTTGCAGAAATCAAGAAACAGATCAAAATTCCGCTGATTTGCGATATCCACTTCGATCACAAGATGGCTTTGGCGGCACTCGATCATCCTGTAGACAAAATCCGAATTAATCCGGGCAATATTGGTGGTCTGGATAAGTTTCGTCAAGTGATTCGCAAAGCCAAGGACAAGGGCATACCGATGCGGATTGGGGTGAATGCCGGCAGCCTCGAAAAAGAGTTGGTCGAGAAGTATGGTTTCCCCTGTCCCCCGGCAATGGTTGAGAGTGTATTGCGCTATTTGGAAATCGCGGAATCCGAGCATTATCACGATATAATTGTTTCTCTCAAATCCTCGGATGTGCCTACAGCCGTTGAAGCCTATCGCCTTTATGCGAAGCAGGCGAACTATCCAACTCACATTGGCATAACGGAAGCGGGAAAGCCACCTTATGCGGTGGTTAAATCGGCCTGTGGTTTGTCTCCGCTTTTGATGGATGGAATCGGCGATACTATGCGGATCAGCCTTTTGGGGGATCCAGTTCCGGAGGTCGCAGCCGCCTTCGACATTCTTCAGGCCACGCAAAGGCGTGTTCGCAAACCGGAACTGATTGCCTGTCCCACTTGCGGTCGGCTGGAAATTGATCTGGAAGGGATTGTCGCTGAGGTGGAAAAGGCCCTTGTGGGGAAGAAAACGCCCATCAAGATCTCCATTTTGGGCTGTGTGGTAAATGGCCCTGGAGAGGCGCGGGAGGCCGACATTGGCATTGCCGCGGGCAAAGGCAAGGGAGTTATTTTCAAGCGTGGTGAAATCGTTCGCCATGTGCTTGAGAGCGAAATGGTTACGGCCCTCCTTGAAGAGGTGGAAAAATGGGAAGCTGAAGAGCTTGAAAAGGGGAACCTTGGTGGGGAGAAATCCATAGAAAACAACAGACACCCGCAAAGAACGCGTCTTCCTATCGTAAAGGGTTAGGATGAGGACGACTTGAGCTGGGTTGTCTACTGTTTTTTCCCCTCTCAAAAAGGGTTACAGCCGTGCCAATTCGGTTTGCCTGTCCAGAATGTAAGGCGGCGTTTCAGGCTCCCGATCATTTGGCAGGCAAGCCTGTAGCTTGCCCCAAATGCAAGAAAAAGATAACCGTCCCAACGGAGGGGAGCAAAACAACTGGTGCAAATCCAGCTGATCCCATTCCACCGTCCAAGGGACCTGTTGTCGTTCCTCCACAAAATGATGTTTCTACCCGCGAAAGCCAGGAAGCTCTTGATGCTTTCATGAGTGCCGAGCGGGAGTCGGATGAGGCGTCCAAGGCGACCCTCATTGAATTAGGCTGCCCTTTTTGTGATGAACAGATCAAGTTTCCCCTCGAAATGGGTGGCAAGCAGGCTCCCTGTCCGGAATGTTCCCGCATTGTAAAAATTCCGATTCCCAAAAGAACGGATGCCGGGTCATGGCGGGCCAATGTCAAACAAGGGCCTAGCGCCGTTCGTCGCGATTTGGAGCCTGTACCCGAGGGCTTTCAGGGGGGCTCAAAAGTTGAGGTTTCCCGCGAATCGCTTGAGGAGGCAGATGCTCTCCTTTCGAGGCGTCCCAAGGTTGTTGTGCCTGTTCGCCAACGCATCCGTCAGGCGGTAACTTTTGGGGTTTTTGGTATGGTGATTGCCGGTGTGTTGGGAACTTTTTGGTGGATTCGATCCGGCCAGCAGACGCTTCTGAAATTGGATCAGGTGGTTCGTGAGGGAGAGGCCAGTATCAAGGATGACAAGGAATTTCCGCCCCGGGCCAAAATGATTTATCAGTTGGTGGGAGTGGAAATCCTGGTTCCTTACTCAAACGAAGTGAATAACCTCCCCAAAAAATATACCGATCCGGCTTTGGCAGAATTTCGCAAAGAGAAGGAATCAGCCGGCTCCGATCCAGAGGCTCTTGCCCCACTCGACCCGGCCCAAGGTGCGATGATTCGTGCTCTCCTGGTGATGGGGGGCAATAAGGAAGAGGCGCGTTCCGGCAAAAAGGCCAATTGGGATGAGATTCAGCAACGAATTGGGGCATCCTACGCCTTGATGACATGGCCTGAATTTCGTTTGAGTGTTTGGCGACAAACAGTCAAGTTTTTGGTTTTGGCCAAGGAATCCAAGCGGGCATTGGCGCTTCTTAACACAGTGTTTGCGGAGCCGAAGCGTCGCAATCGCATGGGTGAGGAAGTTGCCGAAAAAATGGACGCGGCTGGTATTCTTGGGCACGAACTTTTGGCAAGCGGAGATAAGGAAGGTGCCCTTCAGGCCCTTGCTTTGGTGCTTCCTCCAGGTGCCAGGGTCAATCCCAGTGAGGTGGGTGAGTATATCATTTCGCTTGTAATCGCTTTGGGCGATCAGAGTCAAAGACTTCCTGCGGGAACCCTTGATGGTGAGCTGGATAGCCAAATCCTTGGCAGAGTCCGTGGCTATGCCCTGATTGGGGAACAAACCCGTCTGGAATCCACTCTTAAAGTTGCCGCCAAAACACCATCTCTAGGTTTTCGTGCCCGGGTGGAATTGGCCATTAGTAAACCTGATGACTCCAATGTTCGAGGGCAGTTGGCGAAAGATGTTTTGTCCTTTGCCTCCCGTCCTGAAGCACAGACCGCGATTCTGCGCTGGGCGGAGTTTGTGGGGCCTGGAGAAATGGACGCGGAAACCCTTGGGAAATTGTTTGTCTCGATGCCTGGAGAGAATGGTTTTGACCGCGAGTTTCGTGGATGGAGCCATTTCGTTTTAAGCGAACGAAAGCCGGGTGTCACCGCGGGGACAGCGACGGAACAGGTTCCGGCAGTTGGTGACCTACTTCGAGCCGCGCTTCCGGGGGAAACCCCCAAAGCAGGGTCTCAAGCCGCCGAATTACTTTTGGCCCCATTTCTGAAAATTGGCGAGGCCCGAAAAGGCATCTCCCCGAAAAAATGAGTAAAGACCGCAATTTCCTTGAATAGGGTGGTTCATGATTTGCGGGGCTTACCAAGGATCCTTTCCCTCCTGAGGTGAGATAATGTTTCCCCATGGATTTTTAGGTTATGCTATTTTTTGTATCTCTGGAGTCCCATCCCGGTTGTCTTGGATCGGTTTGATTGTCGCTATTGGGAGTGCCCAAGCGGCTTTGGCTTGGGGGCAGGATTCCGGGCCCCCAATTTCCGACCTTAACTCCATGGCCGACATAGACCTTCGGTTTGCCGGCCAGCTTCGGGCCCAGGGAACCCCTGACCTTGCGGTCGATTACATTGTTCGTGTCCTTCCCAAATATGGACCGATCCAACAGGCACCGTTGAGGGTGGTATTGGCAGGGGCCAAGATTGAGCTTTCCAAGTCGATTCCGGATGCGGAAGCGCGTCGACTAATGATGACCCAAGCCAAATCCGAACTGGATGCGTTCGTCCGAACCAATCCCCAAAGCCCCTTGGTCCTTCAGGCTAGTATTTCCCTCGGGGATGTGGCAATTCGCCTGGGTGAGGCCCAAATGGCCAAAGCGCTTTTGCTGGATCCCAAATCACCCAATACCGTTGCGGAAAAAACCAAAGGGAGAGATCTGCTTGGGGCGGGAATTCTTCAGGTTCAGGCCTTGCTCAAAAAACTCGACGACATCGAGAAATCCGGTTCGGACCTTCCGGGCTATACTGCTTCGCGCCTTCGGGAGGAAAAGCTTCTTGCAAAACTAAATATTGCCGAAGCCCAATTCAATCTGGCTCGCCTTTACAACGATCCTGAAAAGGAATCCACCTCAAGGGCCCAGGCGATTGATGTGGCTTTCAAATCTTTTGACGCACTTGCCAATGAGGATAACAGCTCACCAATCTGCTGGAAAGCCTATGCGTGGGCGGCATTTCTATTGAAAGAAAAAGGCGAACCGAAAAAAGCCCGTGACTACATCCGGGTAATTCTAAGCGCAAAGGACAATAATCCTGGTGCTCGTGCGGGGAAGGCATGGGCGGCATATTTTCGTTTGCGGATCTTAAGAGAGGATCCGGAACCCGGTGAACGCAACCAGGCCCCCAGATTGGTCCTCGATGGGGTCAAACAATGGCAGGCAGATTTCCGGAATTTTCGCGAGCCCCAGGGTGATGATTCCCTCCGTTTGGGGCTCAGAATGTTGCAGGCACAAGCCACCTA
>CAMBMH010000076.1 GCA_945868575.1 Singulisphaera sp. GP187
AATTCCGCAAGATTGATGT
The DNA here is from genome assembly GCA_945868575.1 of Singulisphaera sp. GP187. Classification (GTDB taxonomy): domain Bacteria; phylum Planctomycetota; class Planctomycetia; order Gemmatales; family Gemmataceae; genus SYLG01. The sequence goes on from CAMBMH010000076.1 coordinate 20, forward strand.
AAGCAATTCCCCTGAATTGCGGGCATGGGCCTGCGAGTTACGCGAACGGGGCATAGTCCCTGATCTTTTGGTAAACAATGCGGCGGTGATCAACACCCCGGCCAAAAGTTGGACGATTCCCCCTGAAGAATGGGAAAGGTTGTTGCGGATCAATGTGGTCGGAACGGCTGCGGTGATTCATGCCTTTGTTCCCGCCATGGTAAAAGCAAAAAAGGGTGTTATCGTCAATTTCAGCTCGGGCTGGGGACGAGTTACCTCGGCAGATGTCGGGCCCTATTGCGCAACCAAGTTTGCCATTGAGGGGCTCACGGGTTCCCTCTCCCAGGAGATTCCCGCCGGCATGGCGGCGGTGGCTCTGAACCCGGGAATCATCAACACAGACATGCTTTCTTCCTGTTTTGGAGAGGGAGCCAAAGGCTTTCCCGATCCGTCGCAGTGGGCCAAAAAAGCTGTTCCTTTTATCCTTGGCCTGGGGGCAAAGGAAAACGGCAAATCACTGGATATTGGATGAGGTGGAAGGCTACCAAAAAATGGTCGTGGGGAATCAAACCCTTAAACAGAAAACCGTCCACCTAATGAATTAGGGCTTGGCCAAATCCGCTGGTTTCAGTGTCCATGCCTGTCTACGGGCATGAGCCATCAGGTTGGGGGCGCGAAATCCCTCTGGGAAAATCACCCAGTTCCAAAGGCGCCCTTCATCGGGTTCGATCGCATCAGCGGCTTTGAGTCTGGCTGGAGGAAATTCCCAATCCCCCTCCGCAAATGGGACATTTCCTGGTGCTTTCTCCCAGGCATTGCGAAGGCCCGCAAAAAACGATTCAGAGGGGATCGCCGTGCTACCCAACCATACCGCGGGTGGAATCTGACCGTTTTGTTCAAGCTGTTCGCTTACCTCTGCCAATGCTTGGCGAACGAGGTATATCGGAGCTTTGAGAGGCTTTTCCAACAAGGCCGGGCTTGCAGTGGACGGGCCAGCCAGGTCAGTTCGCAATTGGTATGTACGGAAATTGTTTGCGAATCGGTCCCGACTCGCTTTGACCGTCAGGTCTAAAAGTTCCGCGGGACTAAGCGCCCCATTTCTGGTCTGGACCCAGGTTGGATCCTTTCCCATTGCCGATAATGCAGAGGCAATTTGCCGTGATTCCCATGCAACGGATTTGGAGTTGTCGGGGTATTTTGCAGAAATTTCACGGGCAGTCACGAAGCGTACTTCGGGAAACCGCTTCATATGCCGGACAAACCCCTCAAAATTGCGCCAGGCGAGCGCAGCCTCCTCGGGAGTTTTTGTGGCGGGCAATTTCCAATCCTTGCGATCCGGGGAAGCCCCCTTTCGGAAATTGACGCCGTCCCAGAATTCCTTGTGGATAAACTCGCAAGGGTGATAGACAACGCTGACGATTCCGCCCCCCTCGGCCAAAAGCTTGTCCCTTGCCGCGGTGAATTTGGCATTTCCTTCTTCCATGCCGTTTTGGGTTTTCAGGTCGGCGCGGATTGTGTTTTCAAGTTGATAAAGATTCAGGACGCCTCCCATGCGACATGGTTTTCCAGCGATGGAAACATGTCGGCCGGCATCAAGATAAATCATATCCCAATCCCTGAGCACAGGGTAACTTTGGGGGCCCCAGGAACTTCCAGGTTGGCCATAGCAACTGGGCCACACACCAAAGACTTCGTGGACAGTTTGTCTCCCTTTACCCTCGCGGCGACGAAATTCCCTGACTCCCTCCTCGAAGCCGAGTGCGTTCAGATACATTGCCGGGCTAGGGGGAATACTGTGGTTGGTGGAGTGATAACCGATGTCGTGGTATTTGAGCGCCTCGATTACATCGTTCCGCCCGCGTTCTTTGAGGACCTTCGCTTTTTCCCCCACCAATTTGAATGTGCCGCGAATTCCCTCGGCTTTGAGAAAATTGGCGAGTCGAAGCGCGGCATCATCACTTGCCGGAAGAATGTAGTCCTCGGTGTCAAACCAGAGGAGCACATAGATAGGTTTTGCGGGTGATGGTGTTTCAACCGTTGGGTTTGCTGGTTTACTAGTAGGTTTTTGGGGGCTTTCCTGAGCCGATAGTTGAGCAAAATTTCCAGCAAGGAAAAAGCCAAGAACACAGAAGAATCGGGCCATGAAACGGTTCCCGGAACAAAGCCGCCGGGAATAAAAGAGGGCCCGGCCTCGGGTTATTATCCCGATAAAGCCAGGCCCTGCCAAGGCGCAAGTCCAATCCGATTTGCGCTTATTCTTGGCGAGGGGGCGCTCCCTTGACTTGAAGGTCGTTGCGAACCGAAGGAATTCCCGGAGTCAAAAGGAGCATATTCGCAGCAAGACGGCGTTCCCGTTCCGAGGTGACTTCACCTTTGAGAACCACCTGGTCATTTTCAAAAGCGATTTCCACATTTTCCGCCGAAGGAAGGCGATCCTTGGCCGTGACCAGAATGTTTTTGAGTTTGCCCCGGAGTTCCGTCCGTTCCGCCGCACCTGGGATGGGGGTCCTGGTCGTTTCCAGGTCTGATGCCAACGCCGTAGTATAAGGCAGCCCTCGGGGAGTGGCCGGCGTTGTGGAAGGAACAAAGGTGGCTGAGGCAGCGCTTCCGGCCCCTGCTCCACCAATTGAACCGCCACGGCCAGTAGTTCCGGTTCGGCCGCCTGTGCTCCCTGTGTTTCCGCCCACCGAAGTTGATCCGAAAATGGTTGAATTGTAGAGGGGACTACCAAAGGTCGCGCTGCTGGCGTTCGCGTAACCGTAACGCAGGGGATTGAGATAGTATTGCTGGAAGGGGTTTGTGGTGCTGATCCCTTGGGATGTGCCGCCTGCTCCTGCTCGGGGGGCGCTGGTCTGGCCAAATCGGTTTTGGCCTGCGGACCCGCCGCTAGAACCTACCGCGTAGGTGGCAAAGCCGGTAAAACCGCTTTGGAAACTGGCAAGAGAGGAGGGGGTACTCGACCCGCCACCCGAAAAAGTCCCACCGGAGGACATGCCGCCGCCCCCGGAGAAAGCGCCTCCACCGCCGGAGCCGCCTCCCAATCCGCCAGCACCCCCACCTGCTCCACCGCCAAAACCTTGGGCCTGGATGGAGTTAGCAAGGAACAATCCGCAGGCAATTGCCAACGAACCGCGGAAAAATGAATTCATTACTGGCATCCTCATGAGAACGCCTCCCTGGAGATCGTGTTCATTATCTTATCGCACGAATTGGCCCCGAAAAAAAAGAAAAAGGTTCGGATTTGCCATTTCTCATAGCTTTGCAACTTTTGCTGTTCATCCCAAATTGACAGCTTGTGCGGTTTATCGGCCCTCAACGCTAAGCAATAGCTCGCTTATGGCTTTACCCTTGGTTTTTTTAAGCCCATTCGCGTTTTTAGGACACGAATTTTTGCCAAAAGGGGCCGGGCCTTTTGGATAGTGGTTCCATGGCCCTTAATCCTTTAGGGCTTGGCTTTGGGCCTGAAAGGCCGATTTTTTCCATTCATCGACATACATTTCAAGCGTTGAGGCTTTGAGGCCGTCCTTGCGGGGTAGGGCAGGGGTGTAATTGATAAGCCTTACAAGCGGGTGCCTGGTTCCGCAAATCTCCACCAGGTTGATGCACCCAGCGTCCTGTTCCAGATGGGGAACCAAGTCCAGAGGCGCCTGGAGGAATTCGGCCAAAAGAACCCGAAGCACGACACTATGGACGACAACCAGCGCCTGATTCCAGGAGGGATCATCAATCAGCCTTTGGATTCCTCCGGTGACCCGGGTCCGGAAATCGGACAAAAGTTCGCCATGCATGAACTGATCATTTGGGCCCAATGGAGGACCCAAGGCTTTTTTCATCATCAATTCCAGACGAACGGGATCGCCTTGGGATTTTTCAAGGATCAATTCTGGATGGGCTGGTTCAATCTCCCGAAGATCCGGATCCGAGGTCAGGTGGGCTCCCGGAACGACTCGCTCGGCAGTTTGCCGGGTTCGGGGTAGGGAACTGGTCAGCACCCGGTCGAATGTTTCACCCGAAAAATAGATGCGCGCGGCTTCGCATTGGGTCTGACCTTCGGGGGTAAGTTCAGCCTGATGCCAGTTTGGCCCCTGGCGATCCGAAGAAAAATAGCGAACAGCCCCGTGGCGCATCAGCCACAAACGGCGTCTTGGTTTGAATGGAGTTTCCGCCTGACTTTGAGACTGGTCCACCGGTTGCCCGCTCAATCCTTCGCCTCCAAATTCCAGACTTCACCCATATCGGGCATCCCGACTTCGAGGCCCATGGCCTTGAGGGACCCGGAGAGCGCCTTCATACCGTCGGGTTCGCCGTGCACCAAGCGCACGCATCCGTTTCGTTCGAGCATTGGCTCCATGGCCCGGCAAAGGTCATCGTGGTCGCCGTGGCCTGAAAAGCCGGAGATTTCCTGGACATCGATCCACTTGTTCCAGGTCCTGCCGTGGAAGGTCAGGGTCGGATGTTTTTCGAGGACTTTGGACCCGAGCGTTCCGGGCGCCTGGAAGCTTACCAGGCAAAGGGTCGAGCGGGGATCGTCGACATGGTTTCGCAGGTGCTTGAGAATCTTCCCTCCCTCAAGCATTCCGCCCGAGGCGATAATCACCGAGGACCCATGGGATTTGGAAGCCTGATAAGCCTCCTCCGGATCGACCATCCAGTCGACTTCGGGGGATTTGGGTTCGGGTACGGCCAACGCCTCGGGATAGTCCTTGTAGACCTGGCTGAACACGCGGCCCAGCGGGCTATCCACATGGATGGGAATGGTGGGAACAACCCCTTCGTTCATCCATCGCCTTAAGTGATGAAGCACGGCCTGGGTTCGGCCAAGGCTAAAGGCGGGCATCAGGATCTTGCCACCACGCTCGATCGTGTCGGTGACGATCTTGCCCAGCTTTTTTCCCATCTGCTCGCGACTTTCGTGCTTCCGGCCACCATAGGTAGATTCGCAAATGGCGTAATCGCAAGGGGGGAGAGTTTGGGCGGGCTTTAGATAAGGGAGCCCGGATCGACCGATGTCGCCTGTGAATGCCAGTCGCCTGTCATGGATCCCCTGGCGGAACGACAAAACGACCATCGCCGAGCCTAGGATGTGCCCCGCGTCATAAAGGGTGAGGCCAATTCCGGGGAGGATTTCGACAGGTTGGTCGTAATCGAGGGGGATGCAATGGTCGACGACCTTGCGGGCAAGCTTTGTGCTCAGGCGGTGGGCGGTTCCCTGAAGGGTGACAGTGTTGCGTGAGGCAAATTCCTGTTCCTGGATTCGGGCGGAGTTGAGGAGCTGGACCTCCATCAGGTCGCGGGCGGGCCGTGTGCAGTGAATTGGCCCCGCATACCCTTCCACAAAAAGCTCATGAATGCGACCCACATGGTCTGTGTGGTTGTGGCTGAGGATAACCGCGTCGAGTTTGGCGGCGTTGAAGGGGAGTTTGGGGGTGACCGTGGGACGGTCGTTGCCTGTGTGGACGCCGCAATCGAGCAGAATGCGAAAATCGCCCAATTGGACGACATGCATCGAGCCAGTTACGCACCGTGCCGCACCCCAAAAAGTCACCGAGTAGGGGGACTGAAAGGTTTGTGGGGCGGAACCGGCCGAAAAGGCGGGATGTGTTTGATTGACGGGATTTTCCTTCATTATGGCATTCTAGGAATTGGCAAGGACCTGATAGGGGGAAAATGAGAGAATCCGGAGAAGGTTTGTTGTGGGCGTTTGCCTGCTCATGTTTTTCAACCTCAGGTGGTGCCGGAATACGGTTGAGGATCAGATTTGGAGGAGTGCAAACAGAATTGGGGATTCCCTGCGTTCACTTTTGCCAGCGCAGATCAGGTTGGGATGAAACCTTCCCAACGAAAATTCGGTTGAGAAGGGTATGCAGGGACGACTAAAATATTATACTTTAATAAAGTATGTTTTTATTTTTGATTTTTTAAATATATAATATATATGCGGAGCAAAAAATATGTGAAAAATTATGCAATTGATTTAGAATACGGTTATCTTTGTGGAAAAATAAAATGAGAAATCAAATAATTCGTAGTCGGCATACGCTTCTATAAAATAAAGTGAACCGATTGTGTAAAAAAGAATTTTATAAAAATCCAAATTCAAAGACTTGTTAATTATAACATTTTATAATTCGTTGTATATAAAATAAGGGAATATTATTCCATTACGAAACAAAAATCCAAAAATTACCAAGAAAGTGGTTTTCATTAGTATTTCTCTCCTAAGGCCTCGCGGCCAGCAGCGCCGGGATCACGGGCAAGGGGGGAGAAAGTCGGAAGTGCCAAATATCCTTTCCTGTGGGATCAACCGGGTCGGCGTCCCCGGATAGTTGCAGGGTTTTCCAGGGAGCCCAAAGGGGCGAGGGGGGATCGTCCCAAAGGATCTGGAGCTTTTCCCCGGCCAACCGGGCGGTCCATGGTCCCACCAGAGCGATCGGCTTTTTGTCCACAAAATCAAAGGTCAGTGTAAAAGTCCCTTTGCCTGGGAATTCGTCACGCACACTCTTGTCCAAAACCCATTCCCTGGCCCCGGACACCAATTGGAGTCTCTGTTTTTGACCCAGGTTCGGAACCCCCTTCAAGGGACCTTCCACCACGATCCGTGTGGGTGAGATCTCCTTGGGGAGGTTGCTGGCAAATCGCTCCACTTCGCTCCAGGGATCGAGGGATTCGTTCGGCGGGAGTGGGCGATCGGAGGGTGTTTGCAAGATCCTAAGGGCAGTAATCCATTTGCGGATTTCCTGAAATGCGGGATCCGCCGCGGTCTGATTGGCAACTTCGGTGGGGATGCCGCCTGTGGGATTGCGGCCGGGCCAAATCCGGTCGAGTGCGTTGATCCCAAGGGGTATCCATTTGGCCTCAACGGCTCGGGCATTTTGCGCCACACGGTCGCGAAACGCTCCGGGAAAAAGGCCCGCTTTGTCACGCCAAATCAGAACTTCGGGTCGGGGCTTGTTTCCCGCCAAAAGAAGATCCATTCCGGCGGGATTTTTCCCCTGGAGGCCGAGCAATTCGAGCCACCCCTTCTGCGCCCGAATCTGCTCCAAAGATCGCTCCCAGCCTGCTTTGGCTTCGGCCACCTCGAGGAGTTTTTCGACATCCGGTTCGGCGGGGGGGATTTTTACCGAGAGGAGATCCGATGCTTTCTTTTGCCAATCGGCGATCTCTTTTGGAGCGGGAGGTTCCCAGGACGCCAGGTCGACCGCATTCTGAAGTTCTTCCCGCAGGGAATCGATCCGTTTTCGGGCATCACCTTCCAGCCGGGAAATCTGTAACAGGGTTTCACGGGCTTTTTTAAAAGGCTCCATCCCTTTCCAGGAGCCATCCGCCTGATCAACAAGGAGGCCGGTTTTGCGAATTGCCGCCTCGATGTCCGCCATGGAAAAGAGGTCGGCGGGAGTGGGGAGATGGAGGATCTCCTCCTGCCAGGGGAGATACCGTTCGAGCTCCCGTTTGCGGGAGAGGAGATGATCCTTTTCACCCGGCGAGAGATCTTTCCATTTTGGATGTTCGGCGATCTCGCCCAAAAGGTCGATCTGGTGTTTGAGCCGGACTGGGGAATATTCCAGGCGGCGTTCGACTTTGGTGCTGTCGGTTTGGGCAAGCTCTTTGAGGATCGTTTCAAAACGGTCTTCCCCAACAAGGAGAAGGCGCAGGGAGCCCGCAAAAACAAACGCCAAAACACCGATGGCAAGCAGTGTGGCCCGAAGAGCCGAGGCGGATTGGGATTTCCGGTTTTGCCTGTAGGTGCCCGCTTTGTCGAGCAGGTCTTCTGCGGTGGAGAGCACCGTGGTTTGGAGGGTTCCAAAGCCGGACGATTTTGGCGGGGAGCCATCGAAAGAGAATGGGCCGATTCCCAAAACAGGCCATTGCCCCGGAAGGCCGGCATCGAAGCGGCGCTTTTGGACTTCCTGAAAAAAAACAGGACCCGGATCGTGGGAACAGACAAGCGCATCGACCGAGGCAAAATCGCCGGGGACAGACGCGACCTCGATCCATCGGACCCGGTCTGCCTGTTCACATTGCGAGCGGATGGCGGAAAGGGTTGGTGATTTCGGGCCCAATCCGGTGGGAGAGGAACGAAGCTCCCCAATGATCAGCCGGGACTCGGTGAAGCCCCTTTGCGGCAAATGGGTCAACGCCAGATTTCCGGACCCGGATTGGCTCATGGCTATTTGGACTCGTCCATTTTGCGAATCGTATTGGACCAGCCACGGGATTTGGCAACCTCAATTAGCCGCCGGACCACGATGGTCAACTCGCTGGGATCCTCAAGTTCGAGGGATACGACAAGCTCTCCCGGCGTGGTGCCCGACTTGTCGAACCAGGTGGTGACCTCGTCCAGGGTGACCGGTTCGCGCTTTGCGACTCCCGCCACCTCGAGGGGAAAGTAGCACCTTTTGGGATCGGCGTTTTCCCCGAGGCGATCCCGAAGGGGGGATTCTCCCAAAACGCGGATGATCCAGCGGGGCTTTTCATTATCGCTCTTTTCGTCGGGTTGGCGTCCGAGATCCTGACCGCCTCCGGTTCCCATGCCCCGGCCACCGCCGCCCGAACAGAACATCAAAAAGACAAACACGCCTACACCCAGAGCGGGAAACCACCGGATGGCGAGTCGCAACCAGCCATTTTTCAGGTTCCGCAAAAGGATTCGCCCAAGGGCCAGTTCAACGGAGTGGTAGGTGGCCAGTCCGGCGAAAACCCCCGCCAAAAGCGCCATCACCCCACGAAGGCTAAACCAGAAGGAGCTATCTCGTAAAAGCGTCCATAAATCGCCGTTCATGGGTTACTCTTGGTTTTTTGGTTTTGGTGGCGAAATGGGGGCGGGGTCGTTCGTCAGAACGGTTCCCGTGAACCATCGCTGAAATTCCATTTCCTGTCTTCGCGTCGGGTGGAGGCTTTCGCCTCTTGGATAGCGTAGCAGATAAACAAGTTTCTTTTCCGCCCCGCCCGGAGTGGTTGGCTGCTTGGTGCGGTCGGAGTCGATTTTGGCGCGGGCCTGGGCCTCTGTGCGCATGACCTGGCCATCTTCGGAGGTGAGATGTCCATCTGCGGGGTCGATCTGGAGAACAGCGACTGCCAACATCCCTGCGAGTTCCGAAGCCGAGGCTGCCCGGAGCGATTCCCGTTCCCGTGCAAGCTTTTGAGTCAGTTCGGCCAGTTTTTTTCGGAGATCTTCCACCTGGAGGTCTTTCCGCCCGGCGGAGGAATCGGTGATCGTTTGGGCCTGGGTGTTTTTGGCTTCGGGGTCACCCGTTTGCGCGGATTCGTTGGTCTTTGGACGAGTTACCTGGACGATCATGAAGAGGCCAAAAAGGACCAGGAGCACATCAATTAGAGGGATCAGAAAACGAGTGGGAGAATGGGCCGGAGGAATCCAGACCAGAAGCTTTTGGCCGTTTTTTTTCTCGGGGACCAAGGCTTTAGCCCTCCGCGCCGGGATTGGCCTCGGGGCCATTTGCCATGGGCTGGATCAGAAGAAGCCCCAGGTTTCCCATCCAGAGTGGGAAAAGATTCGAAAGTGCCGCGACCAGTCCGCTTCCTGTCGCGGTCAGGGCGGGGGAATAATTTTTGATCACCTCATCGACCGGGGTTCCCGGAGCAAGATTCGCCAGGGTTTGCAAAATGGAGATGACCGTTCCCAAAAGGCCCATAAGAGGGAACCATTCGACGGCCGCCGAGAGCTGCCTCAGCCAGGCAAGATCGGTTCCATTACCTGAACCACTCGCCGTGGCAAGGCCGATCCAGAGGGCGAGGGTTTGCCAAACCAGAAGGTCACTTCCCGCGGCGAGGATGATCCAGTCGATTCGGGTCATGTGGAGCCAGAAAAATTCCCGGGCATCGGCGGGAATCGCGCCCAAAAGTCCCAAGGTTAACACCAATGGAGCCGCGGCGAATATCAGGGGAAGAACTCCCCGTACCAGAAACGCGTTCAAAGGCGGTCTCCCTCATGGGACTAATCAGGGTGATATTTTGGGTCCGGCTACTTGCCTCAGCGGTCTCTCAGGAATTCGGGCAACCCTTGGGGCCTGCCTTCGCGGTCGATGCAGGCAAGGGTCGTATTCCCCTCGGCGATCAGTTCATTTCCTTTACGGACCTCGTAGCGGTGATCGATCCGTACGCCGGTGGTCCGCTCCACTGAGGTAACGATGGTCAGGATGTCATCGTAATACGCCGGGCGCTTGTAGCGAACTTCGATTTTGGTGAGTACGAGGAGGAACCCTTTATCCTCGAGGTCGCGATAGCTATAGCCCACATCGCGCAAAAGCTCGGTCCTTGCTTGTTCGAAATAGACCAGGTAGTTTGCGTGGTGCAAAAGGCCCATCCGGTCGGTTTCCGCATAGCGGACCCGGATTTGACATTCGCCTTTGGTTGGGGCTTTGTTGGGAAAGGAATTTTCCGGAGCGGATGAGGGGATCGGGGAGTCAGCCGATTCGGGATGTGGAGTAATCATCGGATGCGCCCCATCCTTCCGTAGGGCCAATAGACACCCACCGCCTGGCCGAGCATAAGCCTGTGAGGAACGAGGCCCCACGAGCGTCCATCAGAACTGTGTGAGCTGTTGTCACCCATGCAGAGGTAGTGCCCGGGTTGGACATAAAGGGTTTTCACGGGAAGGTTGCGAAGCTCTTCCCACTTTTTGGGATAGGCGCCATTGGCTTGGTCGAGCCCGATGGTCCAATCATCGATAGAAACATCGGGGTCCTGCGGGTTTGTGTTTCGGACGGTATAGTAGGTGTCGCGACTGAGCTTGATTGAACTGATTCGTCCTGCCGCACCCTCAAAACCGATGGAAGCGGGTTCCAGATCGTTTTCCAACGAGGGGCCGAAATCTTTTGGGGAGTCATAAGCGATTCCGTCGCCTGTCACGATATTGTTGTTGATCCAGAGGTGGATGGTCTGGTCGACATTGCCGAATCGGACCTGGAAAGATTTGCCCGTGCCAATTGCTTTTTCGATTTTGGCGATCGAATTTTTCTCTGGCCCGGTTTTGCGGAAGATTTCGGCGACACCGGTTTCCAGATCAAGGCGGGCCTCAAAGCGGTCCGGTCCCCGGGAAAGCTCAAAAAGGACCGCACCCTGGGATGGGCTTGGTTCCACCTTGGCTTCCACGATCAGATCGGAAACCCAATTGTTTCCAACGCCAAGGGCCCTGTTTCGGAAGATATCGTTGTATCCCATCGTGTCGGTGATGAGCTGTTTGCGGGCCTGGCCGGTGGATGGGTCATTGTTTCCACGAAGAAGGTGTTGGTAGCGAATCCAATTGGGTTTGCCAGACTGGTAGGACTTGGCCACAAAAGCACTTTTCCCATCGGCGAAAAAGCCGCCGTTGGGGTCGTTCCAGCGAGGGAGATTGGGCAGGTCTGCGGGTGGATGGTCATGGTCATAGACCAGTCGGCTTTCCGCGATTGCAACCTTCGGGGTTTTCCTGAGGATTTTGAATTTCCCCTTTTGGAAGTCGTCAATAGAGGCATTGGCGCGCATGTTTTCATACTTCCAGAGGTCAATTTCGCGGGGGTTGTTTCCATCCGCCGGGGGAATTACCCCTTCCATATGGTAGAGGTCGCCTCCGTGAATCGCGACGGTCTCACCAGGAAGGCCGACAAGCCGCTTGATGTAATTCATGGCGGTGTGTTCTTTTTGCGGACCGGAGATGGGAAAAGGAGGATTGCCATAGCTGGCATCAAGGGGATGACTATTTCCCGGATATTTAAAAACGACAACATCCCAACGTGCATAAGGAATATTTAGAAGGTCGTTGAAAAATTTCGAGACAATCACCCGGTCGCCCGTGGCGGGTCCGGGATCGGGAATACTACGGTTGGTTTCCCCGGGGGAACGCCGGCCGGATCCCTCGAGTCGGGTGGATTCGAGGCAGTTGGGGCAGATGCCATGGTCTACGCGGTACCCGGCTTCGGGATGTTCGACTTCCTGACTGCAATTTATGGCATATTGGGTGCCGCAACTGGGGCACTCAATGTTCTTGTGATAACCATAAAGGGTTTCCGCCATCGATCCTGTGGGGATAACGAAGCATTCGGCGACAAACGATTTGAGTATGAGTACCAAAACCACAACAAAGACAATGGTTTCGACAATCTCCCGCCAGGTTTCAACCGCTCCGACGCGGTTGTTTTTTTCCTGTGGGGGAGGTATCCAGATATCGGACCATTTGGACAGCGAAACGGGCTGGTGGACGCCGTTTGCGTTTGACGATGCCGTGTCCGTATTCGTGGTCAGTGAGGCACTCATTCACCGGTCTCCAGCACCGCCAGAAATGCTTCCTGCGGGATATCTACTTGGCCGATCTGTTTCATGCGCTTTTTGCCTTCTGCCTGTTTGGAGAGGAGCTTGCGCTTGCGGGAGATGTCGCCGCCGTAGCACTTTGCGGTAACATTTTTGCGCATGGCGGAGATGCTTTCGCGGGCGACGATCCGGCTGCCGATGGCGGCCTGAAGGACCACCTCGAAAAGGTGCCGGTCGATCTCTTCGCGCATCTTCTTAATGAGGCGGCGTCCGCGGATCTCGGCGGTCGAACGGTGGACAATTGTGGAAAGTGCATCCACCCGCTTTCCGGCGACGAGTATATCCAGGCGAACGAGGTCTTCCGAACGGAACCCGATCACCTCATAATCCATGGTGCCGTAGCCTTTGGTCATCGATTTTAGCTTGTCGAAGAGGTCATAGATCACCTCGGCGAGGGGCATTTCAAAAGTAACCATCGCGCGGATCGGGCTAAGGTAGTCGGTTTTGATGTAGGATCCGCGCCTTTCATTGCAAACCTTCATGATGTCGCCGATGTTTTCGGACGGGACCAGGAAGTTGATGCGGATGAAGGGTTCGCGGAACTCTTCGATCTGACCGGCATCGGGTACCTTTTGCGGGTTGTCGACCACGATCACCTCACCCTTGCGGTTGAGGATTTCGTAGGTCACATTGGGAGCGGTCTGGACCAGGTCGAGATCGCTGTCCCGTTCGATGCGCTGTTGGATGATTTCGCGGTGGAGCATGCCCAAAAAGCCGCAGCGGAATCCCCAGCCGAGGCCTTCGCTGTTTTCGGGGGCATAAGTGAAGGAACAGTCGTTAAGTCGAAGCTTGGCCAGGGCGTCACGAAGGTTTTCGTAGTCGTTGTTGTTGCTCGGGTAGAGGCCCGAGAAGACCATCGGCTTGGGTTCCTTGTAACCGGGAAGCGGGTCGGTCGCGGGATCCAGCGCATCGGTCACGGTGTCGCCGATTTTTACATCGTCGAGTTTTTTGATCTGGGCCATGAGGTATCCGACCTGTCCGGCCGAAAGCTCATCGACAACGGTGGGGGAGGGGCGGAACTGGCCCATTTCGATGACGACATGTTCGGTGCCCAGGCCCATCAGCTTGATGCGTTGGCCTTTTTTGATGCGCCCTTCCTTGATACGGATGTAGATAACCACACCCTTGAAGGAGTCGAAATGGCTGTTGTAAACAAGGGCGCGGACCTTGTCGTCGGGGCTACCCGTTGGGGGAGGAATTCGTTCGATCAGCGCGACGATCAGGTCCTCGACCCCGGCGCCTGTTTTGCCGCTGGCGCCAAGGACCTCTTCGGGCTTGATCCCAAGGACTTGCTCCATTTCCGACTTCACATCGTCGGGGCGGGAGATTTCCATGTCGATCTTGTTGAGAACGGGAACGATGGTAAGGTCGTTTTCGATGGCGAGATAGGCGTTCGCGACGGTCTGGGCCTGAACGCCCTGGGTGGAATCGACAAGCAGGATGGCGCCTTCGCAAGCGGCGAGAGAGCGGCTGACTTCATAGGTGAAGTCGACATGGCCTGGGGTATCGATGAGGTTCAGCTCGTAGGTTTTTCCCAAGTGTTCGTAATAAACAGTTACGGGATGCATCCGGATGGTGATGCCCCGTTCGCGTTCGAGGTCCATTCCGTCAAGAAGTTGGGCGCGGAAATCGCGCTGGGAAATGGCCCCCGTCTTCAGAAGGAATTGGTCCGCAAGTGTACTCTTGCCATGGTCGATGTGCGCAATGATGGAGAAATTCCGGATCAGATCTTTGTTGGACATGAAGCGCTCGCCCACCTTGTTCGAATCCCCGCGCGGCAAAACCCCGCGCGGATCGGCCCGATTCCCCATCGGGGCCAACCAATTCGTCTCCTCTATCCTATCATTTTCTTGGGGGCAAGTGGTGGCCTTTGCCCCGGACCCTCCTGAAAAGGCCAAACAAATTTGGAGCTAGACATGAATCCTTGCCTCAAAATGACTTGTGTCGCCTTGATGGCGTTTGTTGCTTCCCCACTAATCGTAGCCAAAAACAAGGTTGCCGAGGAAAAGACCGTGAAACAGATCCATGACCTCACGATGAAGTCGATTCAAGGGAAAGATGTTCCCCTGAAATCCTACAAGGATAAAGTGATATTGGTTGTAAATGTAGCGTCTGCTTGTGGATATACTCCACAGTACAAAGGGCTCCAGGCCCTTCATGACAAGTATGCTTCCAAAGGCTTGGTTGTCCTTGGGGTTCCGTCCAATGAATTTGGCGCCCAGGAGCCAGGTTCGGATGAGGAGATCACCGAGTTTTGCAAGAAAAACTACGGCGTGACCTTTGATCTGATGGCTAAAACCAAGGTTAACGGAGCCGATGCCTGTGCATTATACCAGATCCTTACTTCCAAGGACGCAAACGAAGCGACCGCCGGGAAAGTAAAGTGGAACTTCACCAAGTTCCTGGTTGGTAAGGATGGCAAGGTAATTGGTCGCTTCGAACCCGGCGTCTCCCCGGAATCGGAAGAGTTGGCGAAAGCGATTGAAAAAGCGCTTAACTAAGGCCCCAATCAAGCACTGCTTGTGGGCCATTTTCGGTTAACAAAAAGTGAAAGCGCCCGGAAGGTATATGTCTTAATACCTTCCGATACTGCTAATTTGGCCCTTGAACCGGGAGAAATTGACCTTAAACTTGCTAATGGAGTTTGTTTGGGTTAATTCCTCCCGGAGTGTTTCATGTCCAGTCCGCTGAAGTCCCTTATTTCTACCGGCACCAAGCTTTGGCTTGATTCGATCGATCCTGACCTCGTTGTTTCCAATCGTGCTCTGGGCGCAACCGGTGCGACCTCCAATCCGATCATTGTCAGCGACCTTTTGAAAACTGGGCGCTTTGATGACGAGATTAAGGCTCTTATCAAAGAGGGCAAGGACGATAGCGCAATTGCCTGGGAAATGACCGACCGACTTGTCAAGAAAGCCCAGGATGTGTTTCTTCCGGTTTGGGAAGACACCAAATGTAACGATGGATGGGTAAGCTTCGAACTCGACCCACTTCTTGAAGACAGCGCCTGTCCTCTGAGCACCGCCGAGCGGGCCGCCAGGTATGTCGAATTGGGCAAGCATTACGCCCAGGGGCACAAAAACCGGATGATCAAGGTCCCGGCGACCCCCGCTGGTCTTGCAGCAGTTGAGGAATTGGCCGCCGCGGGCGTGACCCTCAATGTCACCCTGATCTTCAGCCAGGAGCAATATTTCACCGCGCGCGAAAATGTTTGGCGCGGAGCGCAAAAGCGCGCAAGTCTCGATTCTTTCAAGTCGGTCTATTCGATCTTCGTAAGCCGCCTTGATGTATACACTCTAAAGCACGCCGCAAACCTCACTCCCGAAGCGCAGGGGATGGTGGGTATCGTCAACGCCAAGCGCGTTTGGGCCCTCAATCAGGAGTGGTGGTCGAACAAAAACCTCAAGCTTCAGCAAGAAATCATCTTCGCCTCGACTGGGACCAAGGATCCGAAGGACGATCCCTGCAAGTACATCGCCTCTTTTGCGGGGTCGGACATCGAAACCAATCCTCCTGCCACCAACGATGCCGCGGAAAAGTCAGGCAAGACTTTCACCAAGCAGGTTGACAAGCTACCCTCCGCTGAAATCCTTGCGGATATCGACGCCAAGGTGGATATGAAGCATCTCGAAACCACGCTGATGAGCGAGGGGCTCGAGAAGTTCGCGGATCCGTTCAAGAAGCTGCTCAAGCTGATTGGCGAAAAGCGCGGTAACCTGGCCTAGTTATTTTGAAGCCCCCCATTTGAGGGGGGCTTTTTTTTATTCCGTCCTTGACTCCCGAAGGAGGTTTTTCGTGAAACGCCCTATTGCAATCGGATTTGTAGGGATATTGCTTGTGGCAGCTTTGGGTTGTTTCGACCCCAAAGCCCGGGTTTCCTTTCAGGCAAAAGTGATCCTCGAAGGGAAACCGATAGAGGATGTCTGTGTGTTTTTGATGCCCAAGGATGGAAATGGTCCTGCGGCTATCAACGGACTCACGGATGCAACGGGATTGGTTAGCCTCGCGGCTGCTCCAGGGGAATATGCCGTTTGCTTTGAAAAGGGGGAAAAAGGCCCCACCATGATCATGGATCCAGGCGCGGCCAAGAAGATGGGCCTCGAATTCAAGGCTGGTGGCGTGTCTCCCGATGCCCCCAAAGGCGACTCGAAAAAGTCAAAAGGCGGCCCACCTCCGGGCATGGAAATGAAAAAAGGCAAGGGTGGCCCTCCAGGGGCGGGTAAAGCGGGCGGCGCTCCCGGGGCCCCCGCAAAGGACGCAAAGGTTAACGGTATTCCGCTGACCTTCAAGGATCCCAATACAACACCCTTTAGTGTGACCGTTCCAACCCGGGGCGTTGTGGAATTCGACCTTTCGAAGCCCTAAGCGCTGCTGGTGATCGCGATTTTTGGGATCCTCAATCCCAATCGAAAACTGTCAAACACCGGTGGGAAACCTCCGGTGTTTTTTTGTGGGGTATGGAACTTTGGCCGACAACGAGGAAAGGAATCCATTCCTGGTATCTCCGTTGATCCCATATGTCACCAAATACTCCCGAAGCCGGATCCTTTCCGGTTTTGGTGTTCCTTCCTTTTGGTTTCCCGATTGGCCTCAACCGAATGGCGTGCTATCATTTACGATGCCTGCCTGATTTTGACACACTGCCTCTTTTTGAATCTCTTTGCCTAATGACCGGTGCCTGGCTTTTTTGCCGGGTATGTTTGGTAAACCCAGGAGCGCCCCTTGGCAACTCCCAAAAGTGTAATGAATTTTGATGTTGGCGGGCCGGGACTTGCGCGCTTTCGGTCAGGTTCGATTGCTTCTCTTTTGCATGGTGTAGTTTTTACCTTTTTGACCCGTTTCAGGGGCCTTTGGGCGGTTCTTTTGTCCGGGATGATTGCCCAGGTTGGTGAGGCGGGGGATATCCGGGTAAGTCCAGCGACGGTGGTTCTGGATGGTCCGGAATCGACCCAGCAACTTTTGGTTGAGGCGATTGCACCCAAAAATCCGCAATCGGACCTGACCCACCGGGTGATCTATGAGGTCGCGGATCCCAATGTCGCTCGCATCAGTTCCTCGGGAGTCGTCGAGCCGGTCGCTGAAGGGAAAACCGAAATCCGGATTTTGGACCGGATTTTTGAGCAGGGAAGCAAGGCCTTAGGAGTTAGGGTTCCCGTCGAGGTCAAAGGAATCAAGCAACCCGTCCGGGTCTCCTTCGAGCATCAGATCATCCCCCTTTTGACCAAAGCAAGTTGCAATTCGGGAGGCTGTCACGGAAAGGCTGAGGGGCAAAATGGTTTCAAGCTGAGTGTCTTCGGATTCGATCCTCAGGCGGATTATGAGGCGCTGGTTTCCGAAGGGCGCGGGCGGAGACTTCTTCCCAACTCGCCTGATAACAGCATGTTGGTGTTAAAGGCCACCGGGAGAGTTCCTCATGGTGGGGGGAAAAAGATCAACGAGGGGAGCCTTGCCTATAAACGATTGGTGCGGTGGATTCGCGAAGGAATGCCATATGAGTCGGCCTTGATATCGCCTGTTGTTACCCTTGATGTCGAGCCAAGGGAGCGGATTCTGGGGCATTCGGTGACCCAACAATTGCGAGTAACCGCAACCAATGCTCGGGGCGAAAAATATTGTGTCACCACCGAAGCGGAATATGAATCGAACGAGCCCAACATCGCCGCCGTCGACCGAATGGGAAATATCCAGACAGGAACCATCGCGGGCGAGGCGGTGATTCTTGTGCGCTATATGGGGCATGTGACTTTTTCCCGGGTGACTGTTCCCCAAAATGGCCAAAAATTTTCGCGGCCACCGGAATCGAACTTTGTCGACAAGCATGTCTGGGACCGGTTGGTCAGGCTGGGAATTCCCCCAAGTCCCAAAGCCGATGATGCGACCTTTTTGAGGCGTGTCTTTTTGGACACCATCGGAACCCTTCCCACGGCAGAGGAATCGCGCCGATTTCTGGAGGACAATCATGCCGATAAGCGGGCGCGGCTTGTTGACCAGCTTCTTGAAAGATCGGAATATGCTGATTATTGGGCGATGAAATGGGCGGATCTGCTACGGGTGGATCGCGACCTGTTGACTGTCCAGGGATCGGTGGCGATGACCCGCTGGTTGCGGGAACAGTTTGCTCAGAACCGTCGATATGATCAATTTGTCCGGGAAATTATCACCGCATCGGGTAGCACAACCGCCAAGGGCCCGGCGGGCTTCTTCAAAGTGTTGGACAAGCCCGAGGCGATGAGTCGTTCCATCAGCCAGCTTTTCCTGGGAGTCCGGATCGAGTGCGCCCAATGTCATCATCACCCTTCGGAAAAATGGGCCCAGGAGGACTATTTTGCCCTGGCCGGATTTTTCACAGGGGTGCAAAAAAAATCGGGTCCCGATGGGGAAGCGGTCATCAGTCAGCCCAGTGAGGACATCAAGCACCCCCGCACAAACAAACCCGTTGCGACAAGGTACCTGGATGGCAAACCGCTTCCCTTGGACAAGGTCGCGGATCGGCGAGAGGTCCTCGCGGACTGGATGACCTCGCCTACCAATCCATTCCTGGCCCGGGCGATTGTGAACCGTACCTGGGCTCACTATTT
>CAMBMH010000077.1 GCA_945868575.1 Singulisphaera sp. GP187
CGTGTGAATCCTTGCGAATTTTATCACATCAAAAACCGGCTTTCGACCTCAAATTCAAAGGGTTTGAGGGGTTTTTCAGGGGCGACTAACTAATTTCCTTTATTCTGGGCTATTTTTTTGCCAAGTGTGTTTCGGCTCAAACTTTTTTGATTTTGGTTCCGCAATAGTACTCATTGCCCAACAATCGCGACCAAGCGTTTAGGCCTAATTCTTTACTCGCATTCCTGTCACCCCTTAACTGCGACCCAGAACCTGAAAATTACCTTTCCATATTGGCAGTGATCCGATAATAGATTTTTTCACCAATCACAAAGCTTAAGGACCAACAACTGTCTCGGGGCTGAAACCACGGCGCATGGTGTTTTCCGTAGTTGTTTTGGCCACCAGGAACTGGGGCAAATAATCCGGGCCTCCCGCCTTGGCTCCAATCCCGGAAAATCCAAAGCCGCCAAAGGGCTGGCGGTCCACAATCGCCCCGGTGATTTTCCGGTTGATGTAAATATTCCCCGCCTTTAGCTGAGCCTTGGCTTGGGCAATCCGCGCGGGACTTCGGGAATATATCCCGGCGGTCAGGGCAAATGGAGTCGCATTTGCAAGCCGAATGGCATCATCAAAATTCTCCCACGATTGAACCGCAAGCACAGGGCCGAAAACCTCCTGGGTTAGGATGGGATCGTTCTCGGGAAGACCGGTAAATAGGGCTGGAGCCACAAAGTACCCTTTCCCTTGCCATTCCTCAACCGATCCATTCAACACTTCCGTTCCCCGTGCTCTCCCCTCACGAATGGTTTTCGTAATCCGATCGCAAGCCTCTTGGTCAATCACGGGCCCCAAGGCAAACGAGGGGTTTTCGGATGGCCCCATGGTTAATGTTTTGGCGGTTTCACCCAGTCTTTGGACAAAGGAATCGTGGATAGATTGTGGCACAATCACCCGTGAGCAGGCGGAGCATTTTTGCCCCTGAAATCCGTACGCACTCGCCAACACACCCCGGATAGCCTCATCCAAATCGGCATCGTCATCAATGATGATGGCATTTTTGCCCCCCATCTCGGCCAAAACCCTTTTGAACTGGGTTTGACCAGGAACCAATTGGGACGCCTGTGCATAAATTTTCGCCCCAACCGTAAGCGATCCGGTAAACGCAATCAGGGCAACATCTGGATGGGAAACCAGTGCCGGTCCAATCTCCTCACCCACTCCCGGGACAAAAGCAAGCGCCTCGGCCGGAATCCCCGCCTTGAGAAAGATACGATGAAGCAAGGCGGCAATTACAGACGATTGCTCCGCGGGTTTCATGATTGTGGTACATCCCGCCACCAGGCTGGCGGCTGTCATTCCGCAAAGAATCGCCAGCGGAAAATTCCAGGGCGCAATCACAAGGCTGATGCCTTTCGCCAACCGAAAGGTCTGGTTCGATTCCCCCGCGATTCCGCGGTCCATCGGTTGGGACAACCCCTCCATTTGTTGGGCATAGTAGCGACAAAAATCGATCGCCTCGGCGATATCGGCATCCGCCTCTCGCCACGATTTACCAACCTCAAGGACCATCCAGGCGCAAAGATTAAACCTTTCCTTTAGCATTAGGTCGGCCGCCTTTCGCAAGGCACCCGTCCGTTTTTCAACCGGTGTTGAGGCCCATGTCGATTGAAAGGCTTTGCAAGCCTCGACCGCACGAATTGCTTGGGGAACCCCACAAGAGGCAACACGCCCAACAACTTCATCCATTTGTGAGGGGTTGTTAGACAAAATCTCCATTCCGGTGGAAATATCCTTTCCTGAAATTTTGGCAGGCCAAAACTGCCCCAATTCCCCCCGCACGGATTTCAGGGCTGAAACCATGTGTGTGCGATTTTCCTCCCGGGAAAAATCAAGCAAGGCCTCGGACTTAAGCCGTTCTGCTGGTGCATTTCCATTCGTCGATTTCGCAGAAGAGGTAACACTTTTATTTTGGTTTTTCATTGCCAATTTATCCTTAGGATTTTGCAAAAGGGAATCTTCAATACGGCCGGAACCGCTGCTTTGCCTCAGAAAGGAATCGTTTGCGGTGTTTTCCAAAAGTCTCCGGACCAGATACGCCATGCCGGGAATCAGTTCACCATACGGGGCGTAAACACGAACCCGCCGACCGACCGATTTGAGGGCATTTTGGACCGGTTCACCCATTCCAAAAAGGGATTGAAATTCGATCTCGTGTGGTTCCAGGTTTGACTGTTCGCCGAGGGCAATAGCGTGTGCAAGGGAGCGGACATTGTGGCTTGCAAATGCGGGACGGAGCCAGCGCCTGTTATCCACCAGAAACCCCGCCAAGGTTTCATAGTTGAGGTCGCTCTCATCCTTGATTTGCCAAACTGGAACCGGCCAATCGTTTTGAGAGGCAAACACCGTTTCGAAATCCCAGTAGGCTCCTTTTACCAAACGGACGGTAAGCGGGCGATTCGCCTGACGAGCCCAATTGCGCAAACGAACCAAATCATTGGCCGTTTCCCGAAGGTAGGCCTGAATGGCAATGCCACAATCGGGTCCTTCCCGAAATTCCGATTCCGTAAGCAGGCTCATGACCAAATGAATCAGCAGATCCTTTGAGGAGTATTGCTCCATGTCAAAGTTGACAAAGACCCCCTTATCCCGTGCTTCTCTGAGAAGGATGCGCAAGGAAGGGAGAACCGATGCGGTTGTCCCCTCAGGATCCGTGTGATCAAATGTGGGAGTTAGAGCCGAGACTTTAATGGAGACATTCGCTTTGGGTATCGAACCAAAACCATCCCGGTCGAGTAGGGGATTGGCCGGAAGTTTACCCATGGCATCCGAGATGTCCCTGATGAGCAACAGGTATTCCTCGAAAGATCCATTGGCTTCGGATTGGGTAAGGGTCGATTCCCCAAGGACATCCACTGTGTGGGCAAATCCTTGTTGGCGCAAGCCGATCACCCGAGAAATGGTTTCCTTTCGTGTGGAACCGACGATGAATTTGCGCGCCATCCGCGATGCGGACAACTTGGTGGTCCAAAGGACGAATTCACCAAGAAAGCCCCATGTGGGAATAAAAGAGGGAATGTGCCCCATCCAAGACCACTTCCTGGATTCACTGATGTATTCCACCAGGTGCCTGCGAATGTCGCGAGGCCCATGAAGCATGGGGAGAACATCGACAAAGCGGAACAGTTGGACCTTCAGGTCGGGATCGGCCAAACTCAGC
Organism: Singulisphaera sp. GP187; assembly: GCA_945868575.1. GTDB lineage: Bacteria > Planctomycetota > Planctomycetia > Gemmatales > Gemmataceae > SYLG01. The sequence continues at coordinate 3,200 of CAMBMH010000077.1, forward strand.
GCCATGACCCGATTTTCCCACCATGTAAGCCCAAGCGGGAAAACCATTGGTGAGCGCAGTCGGGAAAAAAGCTCCCGCCCCCAATAAAGGGTTCGATCTTCCAACAAACTGGTCAATTTGCAACTCCCCCATTCGGACATGAACTTCGGTCAGGAGAGGATGATAAAATTTTAGGGTGGAAGAAAGAGATCGACTCATGGAAAATGAAGTCGTTGCCTACTTTCCTTGCCTTTCCATGGGCCTCCACGGCCGTTTGGTTTGAAGAACCGACCCACTCCTTGAGGTTTCCTCATGACCCCACAAGCCTTTACGCTCTCCATTTTAATTGGATCGCTTTTGTCAGGCGAAACCTTTCCTGTTGAACCCCCTTCTAATAGGCCCAAACAGCCAAGATTGGAATCCCTCTCACGGGACAAATTGGTGGCATGGTGTATTGTCCCTTTTGATTCCAAAAAACGAAGCCCCAAAGAGCGGGCGGAAATGCTCAAGGAACTTGGGATCAAGGAATTTGCCTACGATTGGAGGGCGGAACATATTCCCACCTTCGACCTGGAAGTGGATGAACTCAATAAGGCCGGAATCCATCTTCGGGCGTTTTGGTTCCCCGCCGAAATCAATTCCGAAGCCAAGGCAATTTTAAGCCTGATCGAAAGGCGCAAACTGGACTGTGAACTTTGGGTGACTTTAAGCGAACCGGCTGGAAAAACCCAGGAGGCAAAGGTTCAAAACACCGGGAAGCAGTTGGGTCCCATTGTTGCGGAGGCCCAAAGACTCGGGGTAAAAGTTGGACTTTACAACCATGGCGGATGGTTTGGCGAACCTGAAAACATGCTCCAGGTGATCAAAAAAATCGGGTCACCATCAGTGGGAATCATTTACAACCTCCACCACGGTCATGACCATCTCGACCGCCTGGAAAACATTTTGGCTCAGACCAAAGAACACTTGTTGTGCCTGAACATAAATGGAATGGATCCCAGGGGGGACAGGGTAGGGCGCAAAATCCTTCAGCTCGGCCAAGGCTCGGAAGATCAAAAGATCCTTGAGATTATCAAAAAGTCGGGATACAAAGGGCCCATTGGGGTTTTGGGCCATACCAGCCACGATGCCAAGGAAACCCTACTCGACAATCTTGATGGGCTCGAATGGCTTCTGAGTGGTGCCAAAGGAAAAGCTCCAAAAACAAGGACCCCCATGCCCCAGTCCGCCAAACCATCGGCCAATGCCGATGCCTTTTCGCCCTTGGTTGCGCTCTATCTCGGAAAAGACGAATTTCGCAAACCTCCCATAACTGTGGAATGGCGGGGCACCCTCACCAAATCGGACAGTTTTCAGGTTCTGATTGCATCTGACCCCAAATCTTCCTCTTTTCACTGGGAACTATTTCAGAAACCAGGTTCGGGAAGGTTGACCCTTTATGTTCCCGGCATGGCCCCTGACCATGTAGAAACCGATTTCGATCCGCTTGATGACACAGTGCAAAAAATTGATTTCCGTTTACAGGAGGACCGCGCAGAAATCCGGGTCAACGGAAAATTACGGGGATCATCCGCATTGAAAAGGAAATCCTCCCAAGCCGATCCCGGTCCGCTTTCGATTGGCGGCCTTTCCGATCGGTCATTCCCCACACTTGGGAAACTCCTCTGGTGCCGAATCCGTAAAGGAATTCAAAAAACCGATGAAAATTCCGATGCAATTCCGATTCGCGATTCGGATACCATGGGGTTTTGGAAAACTGAAAAGGGGCAATTGGTCGACTTGCTTGCTACTCCAGGCAATTCATTGGGTTCCACGGACCCTAAAGAGGATCTTAAAAAAGTTCAATCCTACCTGGAAACCAGCAAAACCAAAGGAGACCCATCACGTGGAGCGGTTCTTTTTGCCAGCGCCAAATTGGCTTGTGTTTCCTGTCACCGCCTTTCCCTAAAAGGGGGCCAGGTAGGCCCTGAACTCGACAAGTTAAATACCTGCCTGTCCCCAAACCAGGTTGTCGAATCAGTCCTTTGGCCCCAAAAGGAAGTAAAGCCGGAATTTCGCGCCTGGGCCGTGACCACATCCAATGGGCGGATCATCCAGGGATATATCGAAAAGGAAACCGCGAAAACCTTGTCGATAAAAGAGGCCACCACACAAAAGGTCATAGATCTCCCCCTCGAGGAGATCGAGGAAAAAAAACAGGTAGGCTCCCTCATGCCAGCCAACCTGATGGATTCGCTAAATGAGGGGGAAAAGAATGACCTATTTGCGTTTTTGCTGACCTTGGGTAGCGACCGTTTTCATCCCGAATGGATGAAAGGGCATGGCCATGTTGCCAAGCTCGTGGAAACCAAATTTACCCCTGGCCCAATGAATCCCGCTGCCTGGCCTAACTCCGGGGAATTTCCCAACCGGGAGCGACTCTACCAGTTTTATCAAAAGCAATCCGCACTCCTTTCCAACATGGATGCAAAACCCGGGCTTGTATCGGGCTTCCCCGGACTTGACCAAGGGCTCCATGGACACTGGGGCAACCAGAATGAAAACACTTGGAAAGATGGAAACTGGAATCTGGCAGATGTGGGATACATGTTGAGTGGGGTAGTTCGTTCAGGAGGCAACACCATTCTGAAAGGGGTGGCCGTTCACCTGGGTGGGGCAAGCCAACATACTGTTGTTTACAATCCCGAAACCCTTCAGTTTGAAGCTGCCTGGACGGGTGGTTTCGTAAGGTTTTCCGATTTTCGACACGGATTCCTTGATGGATTGATTCCCAAAGGACCTCCAGCCGCAGAACCGGCAAAATGGAATTGGCCCAAGGAAGCTCGTTATAAAGGCTTTTACCGAAATGGTGAAAAGGTTGTTTTCCGGGTGGACCTTGGCGGCCAGATTTGGCTCGATTCGTGCCGTTTGGAAAAAGGCATCCTGGTCCGGGAAACAGCGCCAATGGAACAGTATTCCGAACCGGCTGGGACTATGGGAGGAAAAGCCCGGTGGCCCCAACGGTTGGAAACGCCACTGAAATTGGGTAATGGCGCACCCTTTGCCGTGGATACAATCACGGTCCCTTTCGAGAACCCTTGGAAATCGCCTCTCTTTTTTGGCGATCTTGATTTCCTTCCCAATGGGGATGTGCTTGTATGCACCATGCAGGGGGAAATTTGGCGCGTAAGCGAAATTGGGGAGGGATCCACAAAGGCAACCTGGCGTAAGGTTGCTACAGGAATCCATCAAGCTCTTGGTTTGCGCGTGATCAAGGGTGTGCCTCATGTTTTGGGTCGAGACCAAATTACAAAATTACATGACCTTAATAATGATGGCGAATACGACTTCCACGAATGCTTCGCAAACTGCTGGGCTACGAGCGCATCAGGCCACGATTACATTTGCGGTCTGGAACAGGACAAGGACGGTAGCTTTGTGACGGCATCAAGCAACCTTGGCGTGATGCGGATTTCCGCTGACGGAAGATCTATGGAAGTTTTGGCGACGGGGTTCCGAAATCCCGATGGAATTGGTCTCGACAGTAAAGGGGGAATCACAGTCCCTTGTTCCGAAGGGGACTGGACCCCAACAAGCCTTATTTGCAAGATCAAAAAAGGTGGATTTTATGGTTTCGGCGGACCTAAAGATGGCAAGGCCCCCGACCTTCCCATGGTCTATCTTCCCCGAGGACTGGACAATTCAGCTGGGGGACAAATGGAAATTCCCAATGGAAAATGGAAGGGCCTCCAGGGCCTGAAAGTTCACTTTTCGTATGGGACATGTTCCCAATTTCTCCTCCTTGAGGATGAGGTCCAGGGACAACCGCAAGGAGCATTTATCCAACTCCCCGGCGATTTTGAATCCGGTGTCCATCGGGGCAGATTTCACCCCATTGATGAGCACCTTTATGTGACAGGAATGCAAGGGTGGGGTACTTATGCAACCAAAGACGGTTGCCTTCAAAGAGTAAGGCGGACCACCGGCCCCACCCATTTGCCCACCCAGATACAGTCCCACGCCAATGGTGTTTGGATGAAGTTTTCCGAACCGGTGGAAGCCTCGAAAATTGAAATGCTAAAAGGTGCTGTGGCGATTGCCTGGAACTATCGATACAGCCCGGCGTATGGTTCTCCTGAATTTTCGCCTTCTTCCCCCATGCTTAAGGGTCATGATGTTCTCCCAGTCAAAGGAATCCATGTTCAGGGTAATAACCAGGTGGTCTTTGTTGAAATCCCAACCATGGGACGGTTCAATCAAATTCAGGTTCGTTTAGAGCCCTGGAAAAACGATGTCAAAGATGTTTTCCTAACCGTTCATAATCCGAGGGAAGATTTCACCGGGTGGGATGGTTTTGTGAAAACAGATAGGGTGGTTGACCCACACCCCATTGAACGGGATTTGAAAATGGCAACAAAAACCGTGAACAACGCTTGGCGTCATCCCAAACCGAATGCAAGGAAAGTTGTAGTTCGGGCCGGGACAAACTTGAGTTTTGACCCACCAATGCTGACCGCCAAAGTGGGTGAAGTCCTCGCTTTGGTTTTCGAAAACCCTGATGCGGTTCCTCATAACTGGGCTTTGTTGCCTACGGGGTCGTTGGCTTTGTTTGGAGATCAAGTAAATCGACAGATATCCGACCCGGATGCCTACTTGAGACAATACATCCCTGAAGGTTCCCAAGTGGTTTGCCACACAGATGTGGTATCTCCCGGGGAAAAATTCACCATCTATTTTGAGGCACCCAAAGCTCCTGGTCGCTACCCTTTTGTTTGTAGCTTTCCTGGCCACTGGATGGTAATGAATGGACAACTTAATGTAACAAAATAAACCAAATGACTAGATCTGAGCTAACAATTAACCTAGAGATATTTTAAAATATATCTCTAGGTTAACTTGCCGTTTTTCGCCCACCTTTGTAGGTTGATCAAACGGTTATTGGCCGTAATTTGCGAAGGAAAAAATCATGCCTAACAATGCAACTCCCCCTTCCCTCGACAAACTTTCCCGTGCTGAACTGGATACAATGGCCAAAAAACTTGGGATAACAGGGGCTATTTCACTCGCTAAAAAGGATTTAATCCTTCAAATCGAAAAGAAAAAAGCTGCAGCTGTACCGGCTAAAAAGCCGAAAGCAGAGCCAGACACCAAAGCCCCTGGGAAATCCGAACCTGTTACCAAAACCAAGACCACTAACGAAAAACCCCCGGTTGCTGTGAAAACCCCTGCTGTTCCTGATAAAACCCCAAATCCCGCATCTAAAGTCACAACGCCACCTCCTGCGAAGGCACCCGTTTCTGCGGTAAAGCCTGCCAAGGGCGAGCCAAAACCTGAAAAAGCCGAACCAAAACCTCCCAAGGCAGAAAAAAAGAGTCCGGCCAAAGCAGCAGTGCCTGCAATTAAACCGGTCGTAAAAGATTTATTGCCAGAAGCGGTTTATATTCCCCAGCCCAAACCAGAAGTAGTCAAAGTAACTCCGGATAGGGTAACCTTGATTATCCGTGATGCTTATTGGCTACAGTGCGATTGGCATTTCCAGGACCGGTCTCACCAACAGGCTGAAATATCCCTTGGTATGGACTGGGCGGGAGCAAAATTCATATTGCGCCTGATGGACTTAACCAAAGCCGATCATGGCCGAACCGCCGGGCAAATCGTCAAGGAAGTTGTCCTTCCCGCAGGCGCAACCTCCTGGTTTTTGGAATCGGGTGGTCCCGGAAAGAAACTCCAGGCAGACCTTGGTTACAAGACGCTTGACGGCAAATATTATTCTCTGGGCCAGACCTCCGCTGCCTTGGTTACCCCACATCCTGGCCAAATTCGGGCCAATCAGGAGCAGGGGGGAATGACTTTGGACGGAGCCACCGCATTGGCCGCAAGTTTGGGTTCGGTAGCCCTTAGCGGTGAGGCAATGGGCTTCCTTGAGGAACGGATGAAAAGGTCCATTTCCTCGACCCCCACCTCCGGCGCCCCGGCCGGAATGAACAACAGCAAATTGCAACTTCATGTGGAAGCAGAAGTTCATGTAACCGGAACTACTGCGCCGAATGCCCGGGTCCTGGTAAAAGGGGAACCTGTTCGCCTCAAACCTGAGGGAACCTTTTTCGTTAAAATGAAATTAAACGATGGCCGCTTAATCCTTCCCGCAACCGCTGTCTCCTCGGATGGTCGAGAAGAAAAAACTGTAATTCTGGCCTTGGAACGGCATACTCGTTACATCGATCCAAGCGACCGGGAAATGATTGTTGGCGAAGAATAAAGAATAAAGGATCCATGGATCGACGGGACTTTTTTCATCCGGGGGCGATTTCCAAACAATTGGAAACGCCCTTTCCTGTTTCTGGTTCATTAACGAATGCACTACATCCGGACAACGACGCAAAATTAATTTGTTTTTCGCGAAAGGCAATGGGAACCGTATTCGAGTGGACTTTTCCTTTTGGGTTGGCGGATATTCATTCAAAAGCCAATGGGGCATTTGAACTAGTAGATCAGATGGAATCGGTTTTAAGCGCCTATCAGTATGAATCTGAAGTATGCAGGGCTAACAGGAGCGGGCGAGGTGGGGAATGGCTATCCCCCAGTGCAGCCCTTTGGGAATTGTGCAAAAAGTCCTCGGAACTTTGGAAAATCACCGGGGGCGCCTTTGATCCAACCATGGGGGCGCTGATTCGTGCCTGGGGATTTTTAAAGGGGCCTTTTCGGGTTCCGGAAACGTCTGAAATTGAAGAACTCAAGGGCCAATCCGGAATGGAACATGTGTCCTTTCACCCAAACCAAAAGAAAATTCGGCATCTGAAACCCGAGGTGAATTGGAACTTTGGTGCCATAGGCAAGGGGTTCGCTATCGATTTTGCGGCGCGATGGTTGACCTCGCGCCTGCCTGAAGCTCCCTTTTTGCTTCACAGCGGGCGCAGCAGCATATACGCTAAAGGTAACTCTCCTTCGGAAGATTCCGGTTGGGTGGTACAGTTGAATCATCCCTCCAACGGCAAACCCATGGCAAACCTGCGCCTTGTGGATATTGCCCTGGGTACATCAGCCACCACTTACCGCAGATTTGAAATGGATGGCAAAACCTACGGACATGTTCTGGATCCTCGGTCTGGAGCCCCATCTGAAGGTATGACATCTGTAACGGTTTGCGCTCCGGATTGCACTACCGCGGATGCCCTGTCCACCGCGGTTTTCGTGGCCGGTCCAGGGTTGGCGGAAAAGCTGGCCCGGGAGAACCCCTCCCTCGGATTTTTTCTCCTGGAGAAGGACCCCGAGGCTGAACCGCTCGTTCTTGGGGCATTGAAAAACAAGTTGGTAACCGATTGATTCGGGCAATTTTTGGGAAGGCTTCAAACCAATGAACCGCATATCCTCAACCGCTGTAGTGCTGCTTGTGGTTTTAAGATTGGTCATCGGTTGGCACTTTTTTGTTGAAGGATTTCTCAAGGTAAAATCCCGATGGATTGGTCCAAGCGAAATCTCCAAACCCTTCTCCAGCGAAGGGTATTTCCGTGAGGCCACCGGCCCACTTGGACCTTATCTTCGGGGAATGCTGTCCAATCCGGACGATATCATCCTTTCCTTCCAGGAGATCCAACCTGTTGCCAAAGGTGCGGTTGCTCCTGTTGGATTGAAAGCGCCTACCAAGGTTCACAATGAGTGGCTGGCACAGCTTCAACGTTTCGAAACCCATTACAAATTTTCCAAATCCCAGGTGGAATCAGGGTTTGGAAAAATTGCAGAATTGGAATCGGATCTTGTGAAATGGATTCTCGAACCTCGCGAATTCAAAACCACATTCCCCAGTGGGGCGGTAGAAAAAACCATAAGCGTTTACGCACGAGTGGACGAGTTCAAGGCAGCCAAAGCCAAATTGGATGAAGCCGCCAATATAAATTGGTCCATGGGCAAGGATGTGGAAAAAGCCAAAACCCAACAGGCAAAAGGGGCGCTTGCCTCGATGCGGGCGGAACTCTTGACTGAATACAATGGAAAAACAGCCCAATTAAAATCTTATTTGGAAACGCTGCCCAATGAAGATCAGGTGGGGAAGGGGCCACTGGGTCAAAAGTATGATTTCCTAAGCGTTTCCGACATGATTACCGCTTACGCTCTTTTGCTTGCAGGTATGGGAATGCTTTCCGGATGCCTTACGCGTTGGGCTTGCCTTGGGGCCGCTACATTCCTTTTCTTTACCTATCTGCTGCAACCGTCATTTCCATGGTTGCCAGCTCCTCCGTTAAACGAGGGGAATTATATTTTCGTTAACAAGAATATCGTGGAATGTGCCGCGCTTTTGGTTTTGGCCAGCCTTCCAACCGGCTACTGGTTTGGAGTGGATGCCTTCCTGGGTTGGATTTGGGCCACCAGGAGCAATTCGGCCAAAGCGTAAGTTCAAAGGAATATTTAAATCTTTTTTAAGGAGTTTGGTATGGCTCTGGACCTGACTGCGGACCAAAAGGACCTCGGACGCGCCAATGCGGCAACTGTGATGGAAGAACTCAGCCGTCGTGGCTTTATGAAAAGCCTGGCTGCGGGGGCGGGTGGTGGTGCCGTGGTCACCGCTGCATCCTATTTTGGTTACACCGGTTTTGGCGACAAGCCCGTTCGGGCCGCGCTCATCGGCGCCGGTGACGAAGGCGGTATCCTCGTAGGCGAGCACAACCCAGATTTCCTCAAGTTTGTTGCCATTGCCGACATCCGTCCCTCCAATCAGAAGCGAATCATTGACGGGGACCCAAAGGTTCCCTTACGCAAAGGGTTCAAAAAGGTCTACGGCCAACACGAGGCCAGCAAGATCAAAATTACTGACAATTATGAGGAACTCCTCAAAGACCCCAGCATTGAAGCTGTCGTTATTGCATTGCCTTTGCACCTGCATGCTCCCGTTGCCATCAAAGCCATGGAAGCCGGAAAGCATGTCCTTTGCGAAAAGCTGATGGCCTGGAATGTTGGCCAGTGCAAAAAGATGATCGAAGTTGCCAAGAAAACCAATCGGATCCTGTCCATTGGCCATCAACGCCACTACTCGATGCTTTATGCCCATGCTTCCGAGGTTTTGAAATCAGGCATTCTTGGAGACATCCGCCACATCCGGGCGCAATGGCACCGAAACAATACCTGGCCCTTTGAGTGGGACGCCACGAAGGATGGGGCTTTGGCCAAAAATGTCATTCAGCCTGTCTATCGTGATGGTTGGTTTAATCCGATTACCCAGGCCGATTACGATGTGCTTAACAACCCCAAAAAGCTCAAGGAATATGGCTATGAATCGGTTGAAGAGCTGATTCGTTGGAGGTTATACAATGCGACCGGCGGTGGCCTGATGGCAGAATTGGGAAGCCACCAATTGGATGCCTGCAGTATTTTCCTCGGGAAAGTTCACCCTTTGGCGGTCACCGGAGTTGGAACCAAATCGTTTTATGGCAAGGGCCGAAACGATCGGGATAGCGATGATCATGTCTTTGTGACATTCGAATTCCCCGGCAACAATTATTACCAGAAAGATGATAACGGCAAAGTCGTGCTCCGGGACGGCAAACAACTTCTTAAAGACAAGGATGATGTGGTGGTCGTTACCTATTCGTCCATTAGCACCAACCAATTTGAACCATATGGGGAATGCGTCACCGGAAGTCGTGGCACCATGGTTGTGGAAAGCGAAACAAACCTCATGCTCTACAACGAAAAAAGCCCAACCGGCAAAGGTGGAGCCCCCCGTGCGACTACCGTTGCAGTTACCGGGGCCGAAAAAGGCAAACCTGCATTAGAGGCTTCCTCAACCTGGGGTCCAGCAGCGGCGGCGCCAAGCAGCGCAACCGCCGTTGCTGGTCCGGCCGGTACGACGGGAGCCCCTGTAAGCCGTGGTTACCGAGAGGAAATGGAAGACTTTGCTTATTGCATCCGTAACTGGGGCAAGGATGGATATGCAAACAACCTGCGGTTGCCCCGTTGTCATGGGACCGTGGCAATGGCAGATGCTATTATTGCACTTACTGCCAATCTCAGCATGAAGAAAAGAAACCGAATCGATTTTGACGAAAAGTGGTTCGATCCGATTGCCAAGGAAGTGCCAGATGCGGACCAAAAAGGTCGCTTTGACGATCAGGTTTTCAAAGCCTAAAAGTACCAATTAAGTAAATGTCAAAGAATGGGGTGAGTTCAGGATTCTCCCCATTCTTTTTTTATTGACAAAACAGCAAGAAATTAATTGATACCATTAATAAAATATTTGAAAAAAATAATTAGATGGCATATTTATAATCGTTTTAAAATATGAACTTAAATAATAATTTTAATACGCAAATAATATTTTTTTCCAATTTTAAAAAACCTGGCTTTTGTAATGAATCAGGTAAAGACACCTTAAAATCTTGAATCTATTGCCATTGCCACGAACGGGCTGTGGAGTCGAAGCGGCAGTTAATTTCGTAATGTTTGTGGCCAAACCAAATCCCCAATCGCCACCAAAATCAATCATACCAATGCGTGCAAAGGCTAAGGCACAATTCACCGGGAATGGCATTTTTCACAGACTTACCAATCGTCCCAGCTTAACACTAGTTGGCCCCATGGTCGGGCCAAATATTGGGATGAAGCCCTTTATCCCATGCACCTGATCGGAATTTGGGATTGCCCGCCTTGGATCTCGAAAAGGGCTGGATATCGTTTACCGATCACTTAAAAATAGATGTAAGGCGACACCTGTTGCCATTTTGGGTTTCAGTCGGGGGTTCAAGGATAATGCTTACAGGGCTTTTGTTGATATTTGGACTTGGCGTTGAAATTGAAGACAAGACAGGTCGCAAGTTTGAGCCGGATTGCGTGGTTGGCCTGGTTGGCAAGGATCTGGAGTTGACCATTCGCATCGATAAAGCCCTTCCCAACAAAAAATTCACTATTGTTGAAGGGGAAACCAAAGGCCCTGAAATCAGCATTGATAAGGACGGGAAAGGAGAGGCGACATTCGTTGTCAAAACGACTAAACGGGTAGGCAACAAATCGTTCACAATCCAGGAGGGACCTTTCAAAGCCCCGGCTCCCGCCAAGGATGACATGAACAAGGAAATCATAGCCACAGCCCCGACTTCCCAAAAAGGTCCAAGCGATCAGGTTGTAGATATTTATTTCGTCTTTGGAACTCCCCGTGAAAAAGCCAGCGCGGCAAAAATGAAAATGGCTATGAAATTGGTTGATGAGGCCTACGAGGACCGCGATGAGCCCTTTTCGGTAACCGAATTGGTTCATCAAATTAGCATCAATGTAAATCGTTATTACAACCCCCTCATTCATTATGACCCAGATAAAGCATGGGATGTTCCAGAAACCTGGGGTCGTGGTGGCGCAAGCTGCATCAGCAATTCCTATTTTCTTAAATCAGTAAATGACGTTTTGGGAATGCCGGGAAAATTCGACACAGTCGCGATCTATGCTACCCCGGACAACCCAACTCGAGCCCGTTTTGATGGGGTTAATGTTGCAAAAGCGGTGAAGGAATCCCGACGGGGAGAACTTGAGTACTACCTCGTAGACGAAAGGAACACACGGGGAGGCAGAATTGGTGGATATGGTGGCATGAACCATTACGAAGGATGCCTGGTGCATGATTACCAAGGCTCACGCACCTACTACCCGGGTGGAACTGCAATGGCTTTAAAAGACCCAAACGCAGTTCTCTCCATATTTAGAGCACTCGTTTGGGCCCGATATGACACAAAGCGTGACGAGTGGGTTGTTGTCGAAGTTATCAAGTCTTACAAGGGTGCCGTAATGATGCGACGAGGCCTTTTTGGAATTCGATAATTCCAAGTCGGCAGATTTATCCACATTATGAACCGAATACCCCCATTGCAGGAGTGCCTTTGCCGTCCTCCGTGGCATAAAATGGGCGCTTTTCAACATCAAATACCGTTTTAGGACTAATTCCCATTGCGGTAAAAAGTGTCGCATGCAAGTCGGTAACTGTCACCGGATCCTTGACCGCCATGAAGGGTCTTTGGGGAGCAGTTGTTCCATACAAGTGTCCCTTCTTGACCCCACCACCCCACATCATCACACACGATCCGCCCGTGAAATGCCGGTGTTGACCATAATGCTTCATTTCCTTGAGAACATTCACATTTTCAGTGGCTTGATCCGTTGCTTTGGAACCGGGTTTGCCCTCCATGATCATGTCACGGCTGAATTCGCTGGCCAAAACCACAAGTGTGCGATCGAGCAACCCTTTAGCCTCCAGATCCATAATCAGTTTGGCGACTGGCCCGTCAATTTGCTTTTTCATTGCTTTTAAGGTGGTGTGACCATTGGCATGGGTGTCCCAATTCAAAAATGGAACGTATTCGGTGGTGACCTCGATAAAGCGTGCTCCAGCCTCAACAAGGCGCCTTGCCAACAAACAACCGCGACCAAATCGGCCTGTATCGTATTGTTCAAAACTTTCCTTGGGCTCAAGCGAAATATCAAAGGCAGCCCTCTCTTTTGCCGAAAGGAGTCGGTATGCGTTTTCCATTGAACGCATCATTGATTCTTGCTGAAAATCGCTCAGCCAGGCCCGATTCGGTGATTCATCAACCAACCGTTTATAAAGAGCGTTTCGATTCTCAAAGCGGGAAGGCTGCATACCCTTGGGTGGTTTGACCGATTGAGCTGCCTCCTCGGGAAAAGGGAGGTTCATTGGGCCAAACTCCCCACCAAAGAATCCGGCCGTTGTAAAAGCCTTAAGCTCCTCCTGTTCCCCCACTCCCTCAAGGCGTTGGCCGATATTAATAAATGGGGGAATTACCTGATTTCTTGGCCCTAGAACTTTGGCTATCCAGGACCCAATATGCGGGCAGGCCACCGTTTGGGGTGGGACATATCCGGTGTGCCAATGATATTGGTGACGGGAATGCAAAATGCTACCCAAATCAGGAAGTACATGTGATCGAATCAGAGTCCCACGGTCCATGACTTGTGCAATTTTTTCCATCCCTGCTGTAATTTTTATGTTGTCTACCACGGTGTCGATTGCCGGAAAGGTACTTTCAATTTCAGCGACAGGGACTCCTGGCTTGAAAGGAACATACTTTTTTGGATCAAAAGTATCAGGCGCCGCCATTCCTCCACCCATCCAAAGGAGGATGATGCTATCAGCCTTGGCACGGGGGTGAATCACTTTTTCACCATCTGCAGTTAAGGCACGGAGTTTGGGTTCTCCGGCCATCAATGCCGCTGAAGTTCCCACGGCCATCTTTTTCAAAAAATCTCGTCGAGCCAGCTCAAAATTATCCATGTTCCAGACTCCCTGAATTGACTACGCATCCTATCGAATAAACTGGAATTCCGGTAGCATAAAAATGGCCCAAAGGACATCCTGAATTCCTGCTGAATCAGGCGTTGCCCCAAGGCGTTGTATTAAAATTTCCGCTTCCTTGGCAGAAGGTTCCCGGGAAAGTGATTTGCGAAAAAGTCCTGTCACCAGTTCGGAAGGGGCGAGGGGCCCATTTGAAGAACTATTCCTTTCAAGCCCACCCTTGGCAAGAATATTGCTTGCACCTTGCTCAATAAGCCCGGCAAGAATTTCCCCATTGGATAAATCTATCGCCTCCAAAGTGTTCAGTTCCTCTGGACGAAGCGAAACAATTTGGTCCCTATTGGGACGGCCCAGGGTGGTCATCAAAAAATCGCGCTTAACCAGGGAAACCCTGACTGCTTTCGGACCGGATGCCTCTTGTGTGATCAAAGTATCAAGAGTTCCCCGGATTCTAGAATCCCAAACCTGGAACTGTTTCACCAATTCGGCTCTGTTCCAATCCGTGGGTTCAGGTAAAAGGTCAAACTTGCTAGGTTGAAATTTTGTCCATTGCCAATCAACATCCGTTCCAAGTAGAAAGGTCATCCCGGAAGGAGAAAATGCCCTCGCTTCAAACCAAAGCCCCGCAAGATTCGGCCCACTTCCTCCATTTTTTCCAATAATCCGAATTTCATTTTTTCCCTTGCGAAGGGCACCTTTAAGTGAAACCAGGTCTGGTGATTCCCAATTTTCCCCCGAATGAATCTTCTTTCCATTAACAATCAAGGTGTAACTATTGTCGCAAGTTACAACCGCGTGGCTTTCCACAACGTCTTCGGGAATATCCCATACCTTGCGAAATACAATTGATTCCCCAGAAGGTGATTTGGATGAATCAGAAACCGACCAGATCCACTTTGCCAAAATAGGGATGCTCTTTTTATCCGATTTGCCTTTGGGATCCCCACGGACAATTTGGGCATCCATCCTGCTTGGAGCCGTTCCGGTGATTTGCCATATGCAATCAAGAAACTGTTCCGCGGTCATCCTCTTGACCAATGGACGCCTGAGGGAATCACCAGGATTTGAGGCTTCACCCTTTTGCCCCGATATCTCGGCTTGGTAGGCATTGCTGCTGGCAATCAGGTAGAGGGTCCTCTTGAGGTCATATCCATGTTCAACAAAATCGTTAGCGAGGAAGTCCAAAAGTTGGGGATTGGATGGCTCACTCTGCATGGCATCCACCGGATGGATAATTCCCCGCCCCATCAACCGGTGCCAAAAACGATTCACTATGGTTCTTGAAAAACGACCATTTTCCCTGTCAGTTAATAAACGAGCCAACTGGTCCAATCGATCTTTTCTTGGGGCCTTGGCATCGATGTTCCCGAGCTCGGGAAATAGCCACGATGCCGTAGCCTTTTTACCAATAGGCTTGTCGCAGCGATGTATCTCGAGAGGCGTCTCAGAAAAAATCGCTGCCAAACCGTAGGCATCTTCAAGTTTCCAACGGTCAATAAAACTATCATGGCAACTAGCACATTTTAAATTGATACCGAGAAAGGCCTGGCCAACACTTTGGGCAAATTGAATCTCAACCGTTTGCCCTGCACTTACCTCACCACGCCAACGAATTCCTTCGGAAAATCCTGCGCTTTCCCCGGTTGGTGGAGAAATCAATTCCCTTGCAAATTGATCATAGGGCAGGTTGGTCACAAGTGAATTGTAAAGCCATTTGGTGATCTGCTTGCGGCCCCCTGTTATGAAACCAGTACCTGTATAATCGTTCCGGAGAAGGTCATTCCAAAAACTCAACCAATGCTCCGCATAATCCACATTTCGCCCAAGGAGTTCCCTGATCTGTTTTTCCTTCTTTTGGGGGTCTTTGCTTTGAATAAAACGACTTTGTTCTTCGGGGGTTGGCAGGACTCCAATCAGGTCAAGGTAAACCCGCCTCAGAAAAACCTCGTCACGGGCTAATGGGGTTTTGGTAACGAATTCGTCATTGTTAAGGAGTAAATCAATCGGATTATTTATGCCTCCCTTCACATTTGGAATTTTTACCGCGGTTGGCCTTACCGGGGGTTCATATTGCTTTCCACCCAGGGAATACCCGGCTTCCCAACTGGCCCCCTCAAGGATCCATTTTTTTAGAATTTCAATCTTCTCCGGCGGAACCCTTTTTCCATCGGGGGGCATTCGTATTTGCTCATCTCCTGAGGAAAGCCGCCCAAGAAAATCTCCCATTTCGGGTTTCCCTGGAAATAACGTTTTTCCTGATTCCCCACCTTTT
>CAMBMH010000078.1 GCA_945868575.1 Singulisphaera sp. GP187
GCCGCCTTTCTACGCGGCACTCGTCGCCTCGGGAATCCGGACCGGCCGGATGGCCGAAGTGCTTGCCACCCTCACGCTACACGCCCGTACATTGGCCGAACTCCGATCCACATTGTGGCTTGCCATTCTTTACCCCCTCATGGTTGTCATCGGATCCATTGGTCTGGTAATCCTTTTGGTGATTGGGTTGGTGCCCCGGTTTTCGGTGATCTTCAAGGACTTTGGAATGAAGCTCCCCATTTTGACGGAGTTCCTCGTCAATCTGGGTGAAAATCCGGTCAAATACATTTTCCTTCCCCTCGGGATTACTGTTGTCCTGATTCTGGCGATCTGGATCACCCTCCGTTCCACCACGGGGGGAAGACGCTTTCTTTCATCGGTTTTGTATGCCTTGCCAGGTGTGGGCGGACTGGTCCGCAGTGTTCGACTGGCCTCATTTGCCGACCTGATGGGGATTCTCGTGGAGCATCAGGTCCCGCTACCCGAGGCCATCCGCCTTGCGGGAGAGGCGAGTTCCGACCCCTTGCTTCGCGAAGCTTCGATTCACCTGGAAGACAAGCTTTCACGGGGTGTTGGACTGGGCGTGGCGATGCGGGCGGAAAAAGGCGTCCCGGAAATGCTCTCCTGGATGGCTGGTTGGGCCGAAAAAAGAGGGAATTTGGCAGATAGCTTTCGCCAGGCCTCGGCCTTTTACCAGCGCCGGGCGGAGACACGGTCCCTCTTTCTCAAAAGCATTCTTCCCACGGTGGGAGTCATCTTCACCGGTGTCCTGGTGGGAGTGATTGTTATCGGCGGCCTTTTTGCCCCTCTGATCAACCTTTTGGAGGCACTCAGCAAGTGAAAACCTCCAAGCCCGATCAAGTGATTAGTTGCGCCCTCGCAGTGATTGCCGTCGTTGGTTTGGGCGTGCTTGCGCTTGGTCCCGGAAACCCGCCCAACGCGGGCAACCCTTTTGAGACGATCAAGTTTTTTGTGCAGGGATTATTATTTGTGATTTCTGTACTCGCGGCAATCACAGGGTTTTTGCGTCGCCCTTATCCCTCACCCGAACTGGAAAAGGTCGCCGGTCCGGGAGCAAAGGATCTTCCCCCTGAACGCCAACCGGATCCATTTGCTACCTTTTTCCTTGTAATTTGGGTGATTGTCTGGTACGGAGGGATAGCGTACCTGACAGGTTATTTTGGAACAGGCCTGTCAACGGTGTTTTCCGCATTCCTGTTTGCCTGGGTAACCCAACTTCTTTTGGTTCAGGGAACATCCCGCCAGGATGAATTGGCCCGCGTCATGTTGGCCGCAGCCAAACATCGCGCCAGCCTTCCGGAAGCGATTCGCGCTCTGGCCGCCGACGCCGAACCCCATGGGCTAAAAGTCTGGATCCATGCGCTGGGCCGGACATTTCTCCTTCCGGGCTGGGGCCTGGTTCGCGGAAGAGCCTGGGAATGGCCCGCCCGCCTAAGGCGCCTGGCCCGAAGGCTCGAATGTGGGCAATCCCTGGGACAGGCGATTTCCGTCGATCCCAAGCTGGTCCCGCCTTCCCACCGGGTCTCTTCGGAGGCGACGCTTGGGGACATTGGCCTGGTTGGCTTTTTGGACAGGGAACCTCCACTATCCTCGGGAATGTTGTGGCTTGAGATTTTCCCAAGGATGATCTATCCCATTTTGTTGCTGGTGTTTGTGGGGGGGCTACTCTCCTTTCACGCAACCTTCATCGCACCCAAAATGCAGCGCATCTTCCGGGAATTTAACATCGAACCCGAGGGCCTTGGTGCGTGGTCTGTCAATGGCGGAGTCTGGATGCCGGTTTATAGCTGGTTCACTTTCGGCGCAATTATGCTCCTCCTTTTGATTGGGATCCTTACGGGATTGGGGCCGAGCACCCGCTGGTGGCTCCCATTCGCCCGTTTTCTCTATCGACCCGAGGTTTTGGGGGGCGTGTTACGAAGGATGGGGAAAATCCTGGAACGGGGCCACACCGAAGTGGAGGCGGTCGCCTCGCTTGAAGCCGCCCCGGGACTCCCTCGGGGGATGCGAAAAAGACTCGCACGGCTTGGCAAAGACCTCAAGGCCGGAGGCGCTTTCGTGGAATGCCTTGGTCGAAGACTACACCTTAAGCGCGGGGAAAAAGCACTTTTGGAGGCCTCCCTAAGGGCCAGACAGCTCCCCTGGATCCTGTCGGAAATTGGTGAAAAAAAGATTCGCAACACCATTGCCCGAATCGGATGGTTCAGCCAACTGTTGCTGATCGTTTGTGTCCTGCTTATTGGGACACTGGTGGGGATGGTTGCTTTTTCGTGGTTCGCTCCACTTGTCCAACTGATTGAGGTGCTTGCAGAATGATCCGCACCCTTACCCCCAAATGGAATAACCGCCCATTCGCTGGTCGACCAGCATTCACCGTGGCCGAGGCATCGATCGCGTTGCTCCTTTGCCTGATCGGATCAGGGATTGTGGTTAGCCTGGCGCTCGGCGGAATGAAACAGTCGCTGTGGCTTGAGGAAGACCGGGTCGCCAGGGAGGATCTCGCAAATCTTCGCGAGCGCTCGCTGGTTGCCGGGGCGGCTGGCGTCGGTCCCCAATGGGCGGAAGACCAAAAACCCGGGGCTGCCGCCCTGGCGCGATTGGGAAAAGTCCGACTGGAAACCAAAGTCTCTTTTATCGATCCCAAGACTGGAAAATTGGCTGACGAAAAGATCGCTGATCGTTTCCTCCCAAGAAGGGTGGATGCGAAATTGGTATGGTATCCCGGAGCAACCCGAGGCAACACAAACCTCTCCTTGCCTGGAACCGACCAGGACAAAAAAACCGGAGAGCCCAGATTTGTCACATCCTGGTGGGTCCTTGGTCCACTTGAGGCAAAAAAAGACGACGGCAAAAAGCCGGGAGCACGCTCATGATCATCAAGGGCAAATCCCGGCGTGGCTTTACGCTGATTGAAATGGTTCTGGTAATGGGACTGGGGGCCATTGGCCTCGCCATGATCACAGCATCGATTCATACACTGTTCAAACTTCGGGCCGCCGAAGACCGCCGTGACGAAGTCGCCAAGCAGGTACATGAGGTTGCGGTCCGTTTTCGCGAGGACGCGAACAATTCCACAGGTATCGTCGAAAAAGTCGATGGCCTGGTGACTTCCGGGTCTTTACTGATCTTTTCAAAAAAGGGGCAAGGATTCGTTGCCTGGCAAAGTGACGAAAAAGGTGTTCGTCGTGGAGAATTTTTAGCCACCAAGGCGCCCGCGTGGGAGACCAAACTGGACCTACTGCGTGAACCCAAAGCGCTGTTCCAAGCGGATAAAACTTTGGCAAGGATGGATCTGTTCCAAAAACCGAGAGCGGTTTTTGATTACCAGCTTTGCCTAACCATCGAAGGTGCCATTGGCATTGGCCAAGTAAGCCAAACGACGGGAGGCAAGCCATGATCTACCGGGCATTGGAAACCGGTTCCCAAGGACCAACACGTCTCTCACGCAAGGGGTTCGTCCTGGTCGGGGTAATCGCGCTGTTCGCCGTATTGGCAATGTTGGTCTTCATTCTTGCCCGGATCGAGGCGAACTCACGCCGCCGCGTTCAGATTTGGGAACTCCAGGAAAGATTGGACCGGTTGGCCTATTCCGCCGCCGAGGTGGCCAAATCGCGACTCCTCTCCAAAGGAGCACCAGACAAAGGCTTCCTTGAGTCCGGTATGGACGACATCAAGGCCAGTTGGACCATCGAAATCGATCCGAAATCCGATCGGGGAGGATTCGTCCTTAAGGGTTTCGCCCGCACACCCATCGAGGGCGTGATCAAATTTCAGTCGCAAAAGGAATTCCGGTTTGGCCGAAAGGACGAAAAGGACAAAGTGACTCTTGTTCCTGCGAAATAATCGGGTTGAATTTTCGGTTATCCTGGCCAATTTCGAAGCAGACAATCAACCCTTTAGGCGAACAAATAAAAAAAGCGGAGCGCTAAACGCCCCGCTTTTTTCTTTTTATACCAAGAAATCCGATCGCTCGGACCCTCATCAATTACATGTGATTGATGACCGCGGTGCCAAACTCGGAGCACTTGATCTCTTTGGCACCCTCCATCTGGCGGGCAAAGTCATAAGTGACTTCCTTGGCGCCGATGGCTCCGTCCATTCCCTTGATGATGAGGTCGGCCGCTTCGGTCCAACCCATGTAGCGAAGCATCATTTCCCCGGAAAGGATGACAGAGCCGGGATTGACGCGATCTAGATCCGCATACTTGGGCGCGGTGCCGTGGGTCGCCTCGAACACAGCGTGGCCGGTAAGGTAATTGATGTTGCCGCCAGGAGCGATACCGATTCCGCCCACTTGCGCCGCAAGTGCGTCGGAAAGATAGTCGCCATTAAGATTCAAGGTGGCGATAACATCAAATTCTTCGGGTCTGGTAAGGACCTGTTGGAGGGTGATGTCAGCGATTGCGTCCTTGATCAGGATCTTGCCCGAAGCCAAAGCAGCCTTTTGGTCGGCGTTGGCGGCTTCCTCACCTTTGGCCTTTTTGGTCCGCTCCCATTGATCCCAAGTGTAGGTCTGGTCGGCGAATTCGCGTTCGGCAAGGGCATATCCATAGTTGCGGAAGGCCCCTTCGGTGTACTTCATGATGTTACCCTTGTGAACGAGGGTAACCGACTTGCTCTTGTTGGTGATCGCAAACTCGATCGCGCTGCGAACAAGGCGTTCGGTCCCTTCGCGGCTAACGGGCTTGATGCCGATGCCGGTACTTTCGGGGAACCGAATCTTGCTGAATTCCTTGGGGAAATTTTCCTTCAGGTAACTGAGGAATTTGTTGCAGGCCTCGCTTCCCGCCTCAAATTCGATTCCGGCATAAATATCTTCGGTGTTTTCACGGAAGATCACCATGTCGACCTTGGAAGGGTTCTTCACGGGAGAAGGAACGCCCTTGAACCAGCGCACGGGACGCAAGCAAACATAAAGGTCGAGCATCTGACGCAGCGCCACATTCAGCGAACGGATCCCGCCGCCAATGGGGGTGGTAAGAGGGCCCTTGATACCGATTAAAAATTCACGAAAAGCAGTAACCGTGTCATCAGGGAGCCAGTTGTTGAACTGGGTGAAGGCTTTTTCGCCTGCGTATACTTCCATCCAGGAAATCTTGCGCTTGCCACCGTAGGCCTTTTCGACTGCGGCATCAAGCACCCGGACCGAAGAGCGCCAAATATCGCGCCCGGTGCCGTCCCCTTCGATAAAAGGGATGATAGGGTGGTTGGGCACATGAAGCTTGCCACCTGAAATGGTGATCTTTTCGCCCTGGGGAACGGTTACATGGGAATAGGCCATTGGAAACTTCCTTGAAAAGTGTGGTTTGTGCCCGCTGATTCAGCAAAACGATAGTCTAGAAAAACCGTTTGGAAAATGCAGGAAACGACTCATGAACCCGGCCGACCTTTCGATTCTTCAGGCAATCCACCAGCTTCGGACCGAGATTTTTCATCCAGCTGTGAATCTTTTGACCCGTTTGGGGGACAAGGAGTGGATCGCCTTGTTAACGGTTCTGGCCGCTATGGGACTCTTATGGTGCAAGAGACGGACCTCGGCAATGGCTTTGGTCGTTTGCATGCTTTTGGCAATGGGCAATGCCGAGGGGATCAAGCGCCTGGTGGAGCGCGAACGGCCGATCAACGGCCATGTTGAGCCGATTCCCGGCGCCCACACCCCAACCTCCAAATCTTTTCCAAGTGGGCACGCCACCCTATCGATGGCGTTTTATCCCATGATTGCCTTGCTTTGGCCTTGGGCCTCAAAACGGATGCGCACCATCCAGGTCGCCCTTGGAGTCCTTCTCGCTTTGTTTATCGGGTTCACAAGGCTTTACTTGGGGGTCCATTGGCCAAGCGATGTGCTGGCTGGCTGGGCCATAGGCGGGTTTTGGGCCTTGGCGGCGTCCACATTTGTACGCTGCCAAAGCCAACAAGTGGAACCTCTTAAAAGCCCCACTGAATCACCACGACATTAGCCCCTAGAATTTTGCCCCTTACGGGAAGCAGAAAGCAAAGTGGGGCTATTGCACTTTAGGATTTTTTTACCCCGGGCTTGCCCGATTCCACGATGAACGAAGCTCGGGTTAGGATGTTTCCGCCCGGTTTGAGGACATCCTCGACCGCGACATAATCACTTTTCCAAAGGTCTTTGGTCACTTCACAGCGAACATAGCCCCGTTCGGTGTTGTGGAACTTCACGCCGGGATTTACAGACTGGAGAAGAGGCAAGTAGGTTGGTTTGGCTTGACCATTTCCTCCGCTGGTTATCGAGGTTCCGACAAATTCGGTTGCGACAATCGGGGTCTCGGGCTTTCGGTCATCGACCCGAAGTTCATTCACCCAATTGGAATGGATGTCCCCTGTTAGGACAATAGGATTGCTAATTTTGCGATCTTCAATGAATCGCATCAGGGCCATTCGCTCATGGGCATAGCCAGGCCATTGGTCCATCGAATATTTCGGCGTGAGACCGTTTCGGCTGATGGCCGCCATCTCCATCATCACTTGCTGGGCTAGAACATTCCAGTGCCCTTCTGAACTGATTAGGGCTCCCTGGAGCCATTTCCGTTGTTTTTGACCCAACATGGTGTTCTTGGGGCTTAAGGCCGCCTCGTTAAGATCGGCTGGTTTGTCACCGTTGGGCTGATCCGTCCGATATTGCCTGGTGTCGAGCACCATAAATTGGGCAAGTCGACCGAATGAAGCCTGGCGATACAGTTTCATGTCCGGGCCCTGGGGAAGGGACATCCGACCCAAAGGCATCGCCTCGTAATAGGCCTGATAAGCGTTGGCCCGCCTCAGCATAAACTCCGCCGGATCGATATCCTTTTCCTCGGAGATGTCCCCGGCACAGTTGTTGTCGAATTCGTGATCATCCCAGGTCACCATCCAGGGACAGCGGGCGTGGCTCGCCGCCAAAAGGGGATCCGAACGGTATTGTGCATGACGAACACGATAATCCGAAAGCGAGTTGATTTCGTTTCCAATGTGCTTGCGGACTTTGTTGTCTTTACCACCATATTCGTAGATATAATCTCCCAGATGAAAAATCAGGTCGAGATCATCCTTGGCCATCTGCTCATAAGCGGTGAAGAGTCCCTGTTCCAAATGTTGGCAGGAAGCAAAGGCAAATTTCATCTTCTCGGGAAGGACGGAACTTTCCGGGAATGTTCGGGTTCGGCCCACAGGACTCATTGCGTCACCCGCACGGAACCGGTACCAATACCAGCGGTCAGGCTTGAGGGATTCGGGTTGAACATGAACTGTATGGGCCAGGTGTTGCGAGGCGATTGCTGTTCCCTTTTGGACCACCTTTTTCATCCCTTCGTCTTCGGCGATCTCCCACGAAACCTCAACAGCTCCGGGCCGCATGCCTCCATCAGTTTCAAGGGGCTTGGGGGCAAGACGGGTCCAAAGAACGACGCTATTGGCTGTGGGTTCGCCTGAGGCAACACCGAGTGTAAACGGATTGCCCGAAAAAGTGGGTTTGTCATTTGCCGTTTGCGCACGCCCCAAAGTGGGAATCGAAGCGAGGGCCGAGCCGTAGGCCAAAAACAGGCGACGGGAGACTCCCCCTTCGTAGCGAATGGCCTTCTGAAGTTTCTTAAGGTTAAACATTTAAAGGGTTCCCGCAATGAGTTTCGGATCGGTTTAAGCAAAAAATGCAAATCGGTCATGGGCCAATGGTTTGGATTAATGGTTAGCCTAATGGCCTTCCATGAAAAGTTGGGGAAGTTTGGAAAATGGCCCAAACCCCTATCGAGCCGAGATTTGGACAGCCGAATCGGTCCATTTCCAGGCTTGTCAGCCTTCCACAAATATCGGCAATAGGGTTATCGGTATACTTGGGCCCACCCAACTTCCCCCTTAGATTGACCGAATCCTTCTTTGCTACCACATTCCAAATAACTACCTTCATGAAATCCCCATTCCGAAAAGCCGCCTTTGTGTCGATCTCTTTGCTCGTCGTTGTTGCGGCGGTCGCGGTGGGTCGAAAGCCACCTTTGGTCCAGTCCGCCGACTCCGGGAAAATCGCCATCCTCCGGACAAACCAAGGGGTTTTCAAAGCTGGCGCCGCAATGCGGATCCTAACTCCCAATCCGCTTCTTCCCGTTTCGGGGGGAATGGGGGCCCCCAAACCCGTCAAAGAAAAACGGGGCGAAATCACCGCCCGCGCGGTGGTGTTTCAAAAGGGGCAAACTACTGTCGCGATCGTCGGAATCGACATGCTCGGATTCCCCTCGGTTCTTGGAAATCGGGTTCGCTCCAAGGTTTCACGCATCCCCGCAGAAAACATCCTGATCGGAGCCAGCCACACTCATAGCGCCCCGGACGCCTACGCCTTTCCCAATGGAAAAGGGGGACACACCGCCAACCTCCCTTACCTGGAAATGGTCTGTGAAAAAACCGCCGAAGCCATCAATGCCGCTTTGGATTCCCTTGAACCCGCCGGGTTGAAAACAGGCACCGACGAAGCCAAAGGGAGAATCGCCTACAACTATTACGCCCCCGATCTTTATGACCGGCGCATGAGCGTGATCCAGGCAATCCGACCACAAGGGGGCAAACCCATCGCCACTCTGGTCAACTACGCCATTCACCCAGAGGTTCTGGGAAGTGATATCGGCATCCTAAGCCCGGACGCGATTGGCCCCATGTGCGACCGGATCGAAATCGAAGGAGGCGGCATGGCTATATTCATGAATGGCGCCCAAGGGGGAATGGTAACCGCGGACAACCGTGACCTGAAATCTCCCAAGGATCCTGTGAAGGGATATTGGAACGATTTTCGGACCTGGGAGGAGTGCATAAGGATTGGAGACCTGATGGGCGGGGAAGCAATTCGAATTGTTGGAGATGTTGCCGCCCAAAATGATCCCTCCTTATTTTGCAGCGCAATAAGCGTGAAATTTCCGGTCGATTCCTCCATACTTTGGGGAGTGATCACACAATCGCCTCTCAAATATCCGCGCAATGCTGATCACTCGATTCAGGCTCAGGTCAATCTGGTAAATATTGGCAACGCCCAATGTCTTACCATTCCGGGAGAAGCCCTGCCCAACATCGGATTTTACCTCAAACGCAAAATGGCGGGCAAACACAATCTCCTTTTTGGCCTGACCAACGAAGCCTTCGGTTACATCCTGACCAAAGTCGATTACAACAGTTTTCCCCGTTACGATTATATATCACGCACCTCCCTGGGTGAAATGACAGGAGAAATCCTGATCGAAAAGGCACTCGAATTTGTCAATAAATCCCCCAAACCAGATCGGTAAATTTGTATAGAATGGACTGGACAGTTTTTTCCTGAGGAGATGCTTCCGATGGCGGACCTGAAATCCAAAAATTGGATCGTGGCCAAGGGCTTACTCTTTTTGGTGATTGCACTGGTTTCGGCCTTTCTGATTTTGATGGAGGAACCCTCGCTACGGGTCACCGCGCTTTTGTTACTTTTGGTCTGGGCCTCCTGCCGCTTTTACTACTTCCTCTTTTATGTTCTCGAACACTATGTCGATCCCACCATGCGCTATGCCGGACTTTGGGACCTTTTGATGGGCATGAAAAAGCGTACGGAAGAATCTCGCCCAAAAATCGAATAGTCCAACAATCCCCGAAAAATCCGGCCTTTGCTCCTTCCTTGTGAAATGTTCCCTCATTTGGGCAAGATTCGCCCCGGGACCTAAACTAAAAAAATCACAACACTACCCACTTTTCCAAAGCCGGATTTCAGTATGTGGAATCATTACTTGCCAAGTTGGAAGATCCTGTTTTTGCTTGGCAGCCTTTGCGCCACACCCCCCGTTTCCAATAGACTTAGGGGAGCCGAGCGCCCCAACATTATTTTTATCCTTGCCGATGATTTGGGAGCAGGTGAACTAGGGGCCTTTGGAGGCACTGTCGCCAAAACCCCCAGCTTGGACAACATGGCGGCCGAGGGAACACGTTTCGACCGCTATTACAGCGCCTCGCCTATCTGCTCGCCTTCGCGGTGTGGTTTGATCACCGGAAATTTCCCTGCTCGATGGAAGATCAATAGCTACCTGCAAACCCGCGCCGGAAACAAAGCCTGCGAGATGGCGGACTTTCTGGATCCTGCTGCTCCTTCTCTTCCCAGGATTCTCAAATCTTCCGGATATGCGACCGCCCATTTTGGCAAATGGCACTTGGGTGGCGGGCGCGATGTCGCCAATCCACCAAAATTTGCCGCCTATGGATATGACGAACACGCCTCCACCTGGGAAAGCCCGGAACCCCATCCTGACCTGACCGCAGGCAACTGGGTCTGGTCGAAAATGGACAAAGTCAAACGGTGGGACCGAACCGCTTTCTTCCTGGACAAGACCATGGACTTCCTCGGCCAGAACAAGGGAAAGCCCTGTTTTGTCAATGTGTGGCTGGACGATCCCCATAGTCCCTGGGTCCCATCCGATGAAGCCATAGACAAGAAAACAGGCAGCGAAGCCAACCTCAAAAAAGTCATGGAGGAAACCGACAAGCAGGTCGGCCGTTTCATGGATGGTTTGAAAAAAGCAGGGCTCGACAACAATACCCTGGTCATCTTCGCAAGCGACAATGGCCCCCTACCTACCTTCCAAGGCAAACGAACCAACGGCCTCAAAGGAGCCAAGCTGTCCCTTTACGAGGGTGGGATCAGACTTCCGCTAATTGCATGGTGGCCGGGCAAAGTGCCCGCTAACCGTGTGGATTCCCAAACCGTGATCTCTGCGGTGGATATGCTCCCCTCATTATGCGCGATCGCGGGTGCCACGGTGCCGACAAATCTTCCCCTGGGACAGAACGGAATCAACCGATCCGGCGCTTTACTTGGCAAACCGGATCCAAATCGGAGCACAACACTCTTTTGGGAATATGGCCGCAACACCAAGTCCTTTGATTATCCCAAAAAATACGGCTCCGACTCCAGCCCCTGGCTTGCGGTCCTTGATGGGCCATGGAAACTACTCTGCATGCCGGATGGCTCTGACACCCAGCTCTATCAAGTTTTTGAGGACCCGAAGGAAACCAAAAATCTTGTCCTTGAGCATCCAGAATTGGTTGATCTTTTGAAAACCCGGCTGCTCTCATGGAAAAAAAGTCTACCCTAATCCGTTTCGTCAAAAGTTGCGTGCCCCAAACCCAATCCCCAATGGCTCCTTTCCCAAACCCGGATGATTTGACCATGAACCAGGACAATATCGACCAAATGTCACGGATTTTCAAAGCTTCATGGGATATCTATGAAACCATTTTGGCACACGACTACATGGCCCATAAGCGGATTTTTCCCATAGTGGAAAGGGCCTGTGTGGATTTTTCCGTCCAAAGTGGAAATCACCCAGTTTCCGTTTGGGAACTTGGCTGTGGAAGCGCCCATTATTCTTCCCAAATGCTGCGGTCCAGTCCATTGGCATCGTACACGGGAATTGATCTGGCTCCCAATGTGCTTGAGGTGGCCCGGGAAAAGCTCAAGGTCCTGGGCTGCCCAATCACACTCCTTGCAATGGACCTTTTCGATGCGGTTCAAACTACTGGACAGGAGGCGGATCTGGTTTTCAGTTCCTATGCCTTGCATCACATCCATCCGGTCGCTCGCAAAGCGGAATTTTTCAAGTCTTTGTTCAACAAAGTCCGCCCAGGCGGGATTTTTGTTCTTGTAGACCTATTTCGAGATGACGGACAATCCAGAGAGGAATTTTTGGCAGGGTATGAACAAATGATCCGAACCCAATGGACATCGTTTCAGGGCGCCGTCCTTGAGGAAGTCGTTTCCCATTGCCGGACCCATGATTTCCCGGAAGATCCCACGGAGCTCAACCGCGTTGCGGTCCGGGCAGGATGGTCAAATGGGAGTGAACTTTGCCGGTTTGGCTTTCACCGAGTCTTCCTTTTTTCCAAACCTCGCCTTTAAACAGAAAACCTATCGCTCGAACCCGGGGGCCCTATCCTAAACTTCTGGGAATCATTTTCCGGGAGGTTATTTCTGTGTTATTGACGACAGTCGCACTTGTGCTGGTGTCCTACATCCTTGGAAGTATCCCATTTGGATTCCTTGCGGGAAAAGCCAAAGGGGTGGATATCCGCACGGCGGGTAGCGGCAACATTGGAGCCACCAACGCCGGCCGGGTCCTTGGTTGGAAAATCGGCATTTCTGTTTTCTTTCTCGATTTCCTCAAAGGCGCGATTCCCCCCGCCTTCGCTCTTTGGCTTCTTGATCTTCCCACCTGGGTGGCAATTCTTACGGGACTGGTTTCCTTTGCTGGCCACCTTTTTCCCATCTGGCTCAAGTTCAAAGGGGGCAAAGGGGTTGCCACGGCGGCGGGCGTCACAGCCGTCCTTTTGCCCATTCCTTTTCTCCTGTCCCTTGCAACCTGGATCCTCCTGCTTTTGGCCTGGCGCATGGTCTCGTTGTCCAGCATTGGCGCGGCACTTGTGCTTATCGGGGCAGTATTAACATGGCATGACCCTTTTGGTGCCGCCCACCTGGATAGGACGCTTTTTGGGCTGATTTCCGGGGTATTGGTGATTCTCAAACACAACAGCAACATCAGACGGATAGCTACTGGTACAGAAAACGAAATTCGGCTATCCCGAGGGCTCGACGGTTTATCCAGGATCCTTCATCTTGGTGCCACGGGCGGATGGGTCGGAATTGGCTGGTTTTTTACTTTCGTGATCGGACTGGGTATCTTTGGCATCTTTGGCGAAATCGCAACCAAACCCCACGCAGAACGCCCCTGGTGGTTGCCTGTGCCCCAGGTTTTTGAAAAGTCCTCCCCTGGAGCGCCTTTTCCCGAGCCCCTTCGGAAGGAACAGGGGAGCCTGATCGCTGGCCAAGCTGTCTCTGCCGTATTTCCCGCCTATTTTGAAATCCAGGTCTGGCTTGCCTTTACGGCACTGGCTACCGCCGTGGGCTGGCGCCAAAAGGGAAAACTGCACAGGAACCGGGTCAAGGTCCTGGGGATCGCCCTTTTGCTCCTTCTTTGCGGCTGGGCCCTGGAAAGACAGGTTTCCGCAAAGCGCTATGTCCGCAACGACTCCCTGGACAAGGCACTAACCACCCGTGACCCACTTTTGATCCATGAAGCGGCAGGCCAACGGATCGAATTCAACCGTCTCCACGGATACAGTGTCCTGTTGAACCTCATCACCCTGACCGTGGCGACCTTGGCGATGGGTTTGGCGGCATTCCCCCCAGCCCTCCCCTTGTCCAAGGAACAGTTGGCAGAGGAGCCGTTGGCCCAAGGAAGCGAATAGTCATTGGGGGCCTTCTCAATCCCCGCTTGATGGCCCTTGGTTTGGATTTTGCGGCCTGCTCGCCTCTCATTTTTACCTATCTTGCCAACCAAGGGTTTTTGGCTTTGCCTTTATGTTGGAGAAAGGTTAAAATGCTCTCACCTGCCAGGGTTGCGTTGCAATCCTCGGGCGTCGGCACTAGTCGGCGTTCCGTCTTGGGAATTTGGTTGTTCCGCCTGAACAATCTTTTCTTGGCCTCACTTTCTCCTTTTTTGGAGATCAGGCCAAAAAATATTAAATCCGCTAATGCGGTAGGACTCTTCCATGATTCCCAAAAGAATCTGGCAATTAGTCGTTTTATCTTTGGTCGGCTGTTCCCAGTCGGTTGAGATAAAGAAGGCTTCGATTGCCCCTGTTCCTACCTCAAATTCCATGCAAACCTCCGGTTCCGGGGTAAAAGGGGAGGATTCTTCGGATCCCCAGCCTCGAACCAGCAAAAATGACCGGGTTGGCCCTGAAAGCGTTGCCGCCAAAGGGGTTCCTGGCGCCACCATCACCGAGCCCTTACCGAAATCTCAGGCCAGCGACCTTCCATGGGACCGAATTCAAAACCTTTTGACCGCTAACGAAATCGATGCGGCTTTGGCATTGGCCAACACCGCGGTGGCCGCCCACCCTAACGAACCCAACGCATGGTTCGCCCGGGGAAATGCCCGGTACAAAAAACGGGACCTTGACGGAGCCATTGCCGACTATTCCGAGTCGATTCGCTTGCGGCCTGAACTTGCCGAGGCCTGGTTCTCGCGTGGATCGGCCCGGCTTGAGCGTGGCGCGCTGCGTCTTTCGGCCTCCGATTGCACTGAAGCCCTGCGCCTTTTCCCCGAAAACGCGGACACCTATTATGTCCGGGGCAGCGCATTTGCCGCTTTGGGAAAGACCGATGATGCGGTCGCCGACTTTACCGAGGCACTTAGGATCCGTCCTTTATTCGTTCACGCCCTGACCGCCCGTGGAAACGCCTTTCGCACCAAAGGACACCACGATATCGCCATCGCCGACTACACCGAAGCCATCAACCACGAAAAATCGAATGCCGAATGCCATTTCACCCGTGGCGTAGCCTATCTTGAGCGCAGGGAATTTGACCGCGCCGCAGCCGACTTCGACGAAGTACTTAAAATCGATCCGAAACATCCCCGAGCGTTCAATCATCGCGAAGTCGCCCGTTTTGAAAAAGGCGAATACGACAAAGCCATCAGCGAATGCAACGCCATGATTCGCCAAAATCCCCGGAATGCCCCTGCGTTTCACATCCGTGGAATCGCTTGCGACGAGAAAAAAGATCTCCGTGGTTCTATTGCGGCATTTTCCGAAGCGATCCATCTCGAACCCGCCAAAGCGGGCCTCTACTACAATCGGGGCCTGGTTTGGCTCGAACTCAATGAACCCGAAAAAGCCCTAAGCGACTACGCCAAAGGAGTGAAGCTCGACGAAAAGATGGTTCAGGCCTATCCCTTCGCGGGACTGGAACGAATTGAAAAAGGGGACCTCAAAAGAACCCTGAAAATCTGCTCGAAAACCATTGAAAAGGATCCCCGTATTCCGGAAAACTACGCGATCCGGGGCATCGCCTTTTGGCAGCGTGGCGACATGGAAAAAGCCCTAAGGGATATCTCCAAAGCCGTTCGCATGGATCCCGAAAACGCGGACATCCACTGCGCATTGGGCATCCTTTGGTCGGATATGGGCAAACATGACGAGGCGATACACTACCTGACCGAAGCCGCCCGACTTGCCCCCAAAGACCCCTACCCCCTTGTTCGACGCGCCGAGGAATACCGTGTCAAGGGGAACGAGGCCAGCGCCGAGGACGACTTCCGCCGGGCGATCAAAATCGATCCGACCCTGGTCAGCAAATAAAACCAAGGTTTTGGGATAAACACGCTCTCATTTTGCGATGGATCCAACGAGTATTTGCCTCGGCCCCTACTTTTCCGAGAGGTCGATCGACAAACCAGGCGAAACGCTTTCCAAAGCCAGTCTCAAAAATGCCAAACGGGCTTCCAGCTTGGCAATCGTGTGGGTCTCGGTTCCCGCGCCCCAAAAAACGGGATGCCCCTGAACTTCCATCCGCCAGGCACCAGGTACTCCATCAATGATGGATGGGCGAACGGGCGGTGACTGGCGACTTAGCCACCCTGCAAGGGCCGCCGCCCCCTCGACCTGTCGGTCACCCCACAATTGGCCGGGAGCCCCCTTGGGTGGACCAACCCGACCGCGCAATCGGGCCATGCCGGGGAAATCCCCCACAGGCAACAAAACCCCAGCCTCATCCACAAGCCGTGTGTTTCCTCCCGGGCTCTGGCCCGGATCGACCTCGACCTGAAGCACGGGAACACGGAACTGGATCCGGGCGGTCAGTATGTTTCCCTGAAAGTCGATTCCCTCAACCGATCGAACCCAGGGATGTTTGCCCAAGCCCGCCCGCAGGTGAAAAAGCTCATCATCGTGGGTTGGATCGATGTTGACGGGCAGGTCGCCCATGTATCGCACTTCTTCCAGGAACCTGGGCCGGTCCAACCAAGCGGGCATCGAAATCTGGATCTTGACAAGCGGGATCGCAGTCGGTGGAAATTCCGGGTTTTGGTTCCCTAGCCAAACAAAAAAGAGGACTAGCCCCAAACCCAACAAGGCCGGAACTGGTACCACCCAGATAGGCCACCCACGATGGGATTCAAAAGAAGAATCGCTCGAATCCGCTCCGACGGAAACTTCTGGGGAGGATTTTTTCGAGGTGCTTTTTTTTCGCTTGGCCCGTGGTTTGGCCTTTTCCCCGGAATCCGGATCAGGTTCATTGACACCATTTGATACGGATTTCGAGCCGGATTTGGCCCTTTTGTCAACTTTGGACTCGGCGCCAGAATTTATACTTGTGCCTGGGTTGAGGCTTGTGATTGGAATGGGCGAATTCCCTTTGGGGGAGTCTCCCGCCTCATCACCAGACAGTGATTTCCCTTTCGAGCGAGACATGGAATCTTTCCTGGACCCTTTCCCGGACCAGGTCCGAGAGACGAAGCAAATCCTCGGTGGTCACCCCGGGGGTAAGAACGAAGTAATTGCCGTTTTTGTCGCTGACCTCCGCACCGCCAACCTTGGTGCGTCCGAGACCCGCCTTGGAGATGAGGTCGGCAGCATCAAGACCCCGTGGATCGCGGAAGATCCGGCCAACGGCCTGGTGGACTGGAGGCTGGTGGGCCATCCGTCGAATCAAGGCCCTGCGCAAACGGCGGACAAGCTGGGTTTCCGCTGTGGGCTCCAGTTCCAGCTCCACGGAAAGAATAACCGGCTCATCGATGTTGCTTGTATGTTCTTCGAAACGAAGCTCCTCGCGGTCACGGTGGACGATGGTTCCGTCCTGCTCCATGACCTCGACCCCGCGCACCAGTTGGCCGATGGCGTTTCTCTCGTCGCCTGCATTGGTGATGAGGGCCCCGCCAAGGGTCCCTGCCACACCCACCAGCGATTCGAGGCCGCCCAAACCCGCCAGCGATGCAGCTTTGAGCAGTTCAAGGACTTCGGTGCCCGTGCCAGCGCGGACCTTATTGCCTGTGATTTCGATCTTCTGGAATTCGGGCTGGGCCAGTCGCAAAACCACGCCGCTTACCCCCGCGCTGCGAACGAGTAGGTTGGTTCCGCCTCCCAAAACGCGCAGTGGAATCTTTTTCTCAAAGCAGATTCGGACCAGCCTGGCGAGATCTTCCCTGGATTGGGGAACAGCCAAGACCTCTGCGGGGCCCCCTACCCCGGCATGGGTGAAAGGCGCGAGCATTTGGTTGAATTGCACAAAACCGAGGTCTTTGAGGGCTCCGGTGTCTTCCATGGTCCGGTGGATCCTAATGGGTTGGCGCGATTGGTTTCCAAGATCAGTATACGATCCCCTGCCCCCGGGGCCTAAGGTTCTCCGGAACGGAATGCCCCATCTTTTTTTTGTACCAACGGCCAGGCGGGCGCGGTCTGGCTATCAATGTAAGCATGACAACTCTTTCCAACACCCATGTTGGCGACGATTCCTACGCCCAATCCTCGCCCGTCGGCGCCGATCAGCCGATAGCCATCCTGATCAGCGGGGGCCTTGACAGCGCAATCCTTCTGGGTGAGGCCCTCAAGGTCCACCCCAAAGTCCACCCAATCACACTTCGCGGTGGTCTTGCCTGGGAACCCAGCGAACAGGAACACCTTTCCCGATTCCTCAAGGCGCTTGCCTCACCCAAACTGGCTCCGCTGGTCACCCTAACCCAGCCTGTCGATGACCTTTACGGCCGACACTGGTCCACCACAGGCGAGGCGATTCCCGACGCCCACTCCCCCGATGATGCCGTGTTCCTGCCGGGGCGAAATGTGTTCCTTTTGGCCAAGCCGATCGTTTATTGCCACATGCACAACATTCCTGCAGTGGCGATGGCCCCCCTCCAAACCAATCCTTTCCCGGATGCGACCCCAGAGTTCTTCCACAACATGGTGTCGGTGGTCAATCTGGCGCTCAAGGGGAATGTGGCCCTGCGCCTCCCTTATATGGGTCTTCGCAAGCGCCAGGTGATGCGCCGTGGGCGCGATTTGCCCCTGGAATTGACATTTTCGTGCATCCATCCACAAGGCGGGATTCACTGTGGAGTTTGCAACAAGTGCGCGGAGCGCCGCCACGCCTTTGCCGAGGCGAGCCTCCCCGATCCGACCCCCTATGCCAAAGAGGTGAGCTGATGTACCGAGTGACGCGGGAAATCCACTTTTGCTATGGTCATCGTCTGCTTCAGTACGATGGAAAATGCAAAAATCTCCATGGACACAACGGCAAAGCGGTGATCACGCTTGAGGCGGACAAACTCGACAGCCTCGGCATGGTGGTCGATTTTGGCAAGCTCAAGGAAACCGTCGGAAAGTGGATCGATGCCACGCTCGACCACAGGATGATTCTCCATCGTGATGATCCCGTCCTCCCCTATCTGTTAAGCCAGGGGGAACCGATCCATGTCGTCGACACCAACCCCACCGCCGAAAACATCGCCAAGTTGATCTTTGATCATGCCCGTCGGGAAGGTTTCCCAGTGACGGAAGTCACCCTCTGGGAAACAGAAAACTGTTTCGCGACCTATACGGGATAATGAAAAAAA